>JBOHGX010000366.1:0-2333 GCA_050700255.1 Pseudonocardiaceae bacterium | reverse complement strand
CAAGTACCAGTAGGTGGAGCTCGGTTCGCGGTGTCCCAGGTAGGTCGACAGCGACGGGAGCTTGGCCTGCACGTCCTCGTTCGCGTGATACCAGCCGAGCAGGGTGCCGACCGCGAAGGTGTGCCGCAGGTCGTGCAGCCGTGGCGGGGAGGGCGCGCCGGCGCCGATGCCCGCGGCATCGATGAGCTGCCGGAACGTCTGCGACACGACGGCATAGCACAGGCGTTTGCGGGTGAGGGAGACGAAGAAGCTCGACTGTTCGGCTCGTGACTGGAGTTGGTCGCGCAGCTGGGCGTAGCCGTGCAGGGCTTGGATACTGCTGGCGTGCAGGGGCACCAGCCGTGACTTGCCGAATTTCGACTCGCGGATCAGCAACACACCCTGGGGCCAGTCGACGTCGTTGCGGTCGAGCTTGATGGCCTCGCCGATCCGCAGCCCGCTTGCGGCCAGCAGCCCGATCAGGGTCTCGTAGGTCGCCGCCCGCAGCGGCGAAGCGATCGCCTGGCGGGCCTGGTTCATCACCGCGTCGATGTCAGCCGGGGAGTAGATGAACGGCCGGCGCCATCGCCTCCGGTGCGGGATCAGACCAAGTGGGGGCACCTCGGTGTTGGCGTCGGTGCCGGCAAGATAGCGGGCGAAGCCACGGGCGGCTGTCATCCGCCGTGGCCCGACGCTGGTCACCCGACCCGGCTGTGATTGCTGGGCCCAAGAAAGCGCCGCCTCGATCGTCACAGTGGGCCAACCGTGGGTATCAAGGTAGGCAACGAAATCCGGCAACAGCCGGGCGGCCTCGGCCAGGTCGTGTCCGAGCGAACGACGTAGTTGCAGGTAGTCGCTGAGGGCCTGGTTCAAGGCGCTCACCGAAGGGCTCCGGGCCAGGGCAGGGCGACGCGGCGCAGCGCATCGAGGTCGACTTTGGCGTAGAGGGCGGTGGTGGCCAGATCCTGATGACGAAGTACCTGGCTGATCGCGATCAAGCCGGCCCCTTGACGCAGCAGCTCGGCTGCTAGGGCGTGCCGCAGCCGGTGAGGTCCCACGCGTGGCAGCCCGGCTCGTTGGCAGGCCCGCTTAACGACATCACCGACCAGATCCGCACGGATCGGTCCCCGCGGAGCCAGACACCTCAGGAACAGATGACGGACACCTTCAGCAGTCCGACCGCGGGACAGGTAGGCGACCATGGCTTCGCCGACATCGATCGGTAACGGCAGCCGGTCATGGCGGCGCCCCTTGCCGCGGATGACGAGTTCGCCCGCCCGCCAATCCACGTCACGTAATTCCAGGCGCGCGATCTCGATGGAGCGCAGACCCAACCGTGCGACCAACATCATCATCGCGAAGTCACGGACACCGCTGGCGGTGCGGCGGTCGCAACTGTCCAGCAGCAACTGGACATCCGCGGTCTTCATGATGGGCGGCGGCAAGGTAGCCAAGCGCCACCCACCGACCGCAGGCACGGCGGTCCCCAACCGCAACGGTGTGATGCCCTGCAAATACAAAAAGCGCAGGATCGAACGCAGCTCAGCCACACACCCCTTGGCCGACCCGGTCGAGACACGACCACACTCCCTGAGCAGAAACGCATTGACCTCCACCCCGGTCAGGGCCGCCGGCTCGAAAGCGTCACCGACCCACGCCCGCTCAGCCAGGAAGCGGCGCGCGGTGTTCTCATAGCGCTGCACCGTGGTCGCGGCCAGGCCCCGATCCCCGACCAGCCAGAACCGATACCGACCGAGCAGGGCACCAAGAGGTGTCTGCGATGGCCGCACCGCCGGGGTGAGACCCGTTTCCCTCAAATAGCTCAACAGCGGCACCATCGCGCGGATCCCCGGGACTCTCCGGTGACCAGCCGCGTGCCGAGCATCGAGAAACGCCACCAACACGTCCTCGTCGAGCTGCGCCGCTTCCAGCCCCGCACCCGACATCCACCGGCCAACCCGGCCCAGATCATTGAGCATGTTCCGAACAGTCCCGGGCGTGTAGCCCCGCTGCGCCAACCAACAGCGATAGCCCTCGACCTGCGGCCCCAGCCGACCGGCCTTCCTCGGCCTACCCAACATCGCACTCGCCTCCCTCGCGGGAGCACGGTGCCCCATACCCGAGGCTGCACTCAGGCCGGAACTATCCCGACACAAGCAAAGGCCGCACCACCAGGAAACCCGCCGTCGTCACACGCGTCACAGCCGACGACGGACGAACCTCGGCATAGTCGCGGTGTCGGCATAGGTCGATCACGATCAGGGGGTATCGGCCCAGACGGGTCAGTTCGGTCTGCAGCCGGCCGGCGTGGTGGGCCTCGGCGAGGCGGGGCCACCCACTGTGAGGCGGTGGCG
>JBOHGX010000365.1:0-1653 GCA_050700255.1 Pseudonocardiaceae bacterium | reverse complement strand
GACTTCCTGCCCTACCTGGCCGTCGGCCTGATCATCTGGCAGTTCCTGGCGGCCTGCATCAATGACGGTGCCGAGGTCTTCATCCGCAACGAGGGCCTGATCAAGCATTTACCGGCGCCGTTGAGCGTGCACGTCTTCCGGCTGGTGTGGCGGCAACTGCTGTTCTTCGGGCACAACGTGCTGGTCTGGGTAGCGCTGATGCTAATTTTCCCCCCGCAGGCGCCGCGAGCCTTTGGGTGGAGCAGCCTGCTGGCAGTCCCGGCGCTGGCACTGATCGTGCTCAACGGGGTCTGGGTGGCGATCCTGATCGGCATCATCGCCACCCGGTACCGGGATGTCCCCCCGGTGACCGGCAGCATCGTCACCTTGATGTTCTTCATGACGCCGATCGTGTGGGACTACGAGCAGCTGACCAGCACACCCGGCACGGTCGGCGAGCGCGCCCGGCTAGCCGAGCTCAACCCGTTCCTGCACTACGTCGAGATCCTGCGGCGCCCGATGATCGGTGAGTCCTTCGAACTCCGGCACTGGGTGGTGGCCCTGGCTATCACTGTGGTGGGGTGGGCGGTGGCGCTGGTGGTCCTGCGTAACTACCGGGCCCGAGTCTCCTACTGGGTGTGATAGCACTGGGTGTGATAACACAATGGTCTCCATCGACGTGAACGGTGCCTGCGTCGACTTCCCGATCTTCGACGCGAAAACCCGGTCGCTGAAGAAGGCTCTGCTGGGCACGATGGGGCGAGCCGGCGGCAAGATCGGGATCGACTCCAAGGTGCCGATCATCGAAGCACTCCGCAACATCACCCTGTCGTTGCGCGACGGCGACCGGGTCGGCCTGATCGGGCACAACGGCGCGGGCAAGTCCACCCTGCTGCGGCTGCTTTCCGGGATCTACGAGCCGACCAGGGGCGCCTCGCGGATCGTCGGGAAGGTCGCCCCGGTCTTCGACCTCGGCGTCGGCATGGATCCGGAGATCTCCGGCTACGAGAACATCATCATCCGCGGGCTGTTCCTCGGCATGACCCGTAAGCAGATGGAGGCCCGCACCGGGGAGATCGCCGAGTTCACCGAACTGGGCGACTACCTGTCGATGCCGCTGCGCACCTACTCGACCGGCATGCGGGTCCGCCTCGCGCTCGGTGTGGTGACCAGCATCGACCCGGAGATCCTGCTGCTCGACGAGGGCATCGGCGCGGTGGACTCGGCATTCCTGGAGAAGGCGCGGGATCGGCTCACCGCGCTGGTCGAACGGTCCGGGATCCTGGTGTTCGCGTCGCACTCCGACGAGTTTCTCGTCGAGTTGTGCACCTCGGCGTTGTGGCTGGACCACGGGGAGATCCGGGAGCAGGGTGACCTGCGCAAGGTGCTGTCCCACTACAAGGGCAAGGACCCCTTCGAGAACCTCAGCCAAGAAGCCCTCGACCGCATCGGCGCAACCCGATGAGCGCCGCCGACGTACTTGGTCCTGCGGAGGCGGCCACATGACCGTGATCTGTGTTGTGGTGACCCGGCACCGTCGGGATCTGCTGGCCAAGTCACTGGCGGTGATCGCTGAGCAGACCCGGCCGCCTGATCACCTCGTGGTGGTGGACAACGGGCCGGACGACCCGGCCGAGGAGGTCGTCGAGGACTGCCCGATCCCGTCCACCTACC
>JBOHGX010000364.1:0-4035 GCA_050700255.1 Pseudonocardiaceae bacterium | reverse complement strand
GCACCGCGCCGGCCGATCACGATGCCCGGCCTCGCAGTGTGGATGTCGACTCGCACCCGGTCACGGGTGCGCTCGATCTCGACCTTGGCGATTCCCGCCCGCTCCATACCCTTGGACAGCAGCCTGCGGATCGCCACGTCTTCCTTGACGTATTCCCCGTACTGCTTGTCTGCGTACCAGCGGGACTTCCAGTCGGTCGAGATGCCGAGCCGGAAGCCGTGCGGGTTGATCTTCTGACCCACTAGCGGGCACTCCTTGTCTGGGTGGAGTTGGCCTTCTTGCTGGTAGCGCCCCGCCGCTCGGAAGTCTGTCGGCCCGAGCCGGCGCCACGGGAGCGGCCGGCGCTCCGCTGTTGCGCTACCGCCTCGACCTCCACCGTGATGTGGCTGGTGCGCTTGCAGATCCGGAAGGCGCGGCCCTGGGCACGAGGCTGGAACCGCTTGAGTGTGGGCCCCTCGTCGACGAATGCCTTGGTCACCACGAGGCTGTCGGGATCGATGTCGAGGTTGTTCTCGGCATTGGCCATCGCGCTGGCCAGCACCTTCGACACCGGACCGGATGCAGCCTGCGGCGCGAACTCGAGCACCGCCAGCGCCTCACGCGCGCTGCGACCCCGGATGAGCTCGATCACGCGACGCGCCTTCATCGGGGTCACTCGGACGTACCGAGCCCGTGCCACCGCGCGGGACGGCTCCTGCGCGGTCGTCGCACCGGCTTGGTTAGGGGCGTCCATGCGCTGCTACCTCTTCGTCTCTTCGGTTCGTCTCACGGCTGTTCGTCGGTACCGGGCCGCGTCAGCGGCGCCGGGCCCGTCGGTCGTCTTTGATGTGGCCCCGGAACGTGCGGGTCGGGGCGAACTCCCCCAGCTTGTGACCGACCATCGTCTCGGTGACGAACACCGGGACGTGCTTGCGACCGTCGTGCACCGCGATGGTGTGGCCGATCATGTCGGGGATGATCGTCGAGCGGCGCGACCAGGTTCGGATGACCTGCTTGCTACCGGCCTCGTTCTGGGCATCCACCTTCTTGAGCAGGTGGTCGTCGATGAACGGGCCCTTTTTCAGGCTGCGTGGCATTGTTCCTCCCTCCTGCTCAGCGCTTCTTGCCAGTGCGGCGGCGGCGGACGATCAGCGTGTCGCTGGGCTGACGACGCCGGGTACGGCCTTCGGGCTTACCTGCCGGGTTCACCGGGTGACGCCCGCCGGAGGTCTTGCCCTCACCGCCACCGTGCGGGTGATCGACCGGGTTCATCACCACACCGCGAACCGTCGGTCGCTTGCCCTTCCAGCGCATCCGGCCGGCTTTGCCCCAGTTGATGTTGCCCTGTTCGGAGTTTCCGACCTCGCCCACCGTGGCGCGACACCGGACATCGACATTGCGGATCTCGCCGGACGGCATCCGCAGCTGGCCGTAGGGACCGTCCTTGGCCACCAACTGAACCCGCGCGCCAGCCGAGCGGGCGATCTTCGCGCCGCCACCGGGACGGAGCTCGATCGCATGCACCACCGTGCCGACCGGGATATTGCGCAGCGGCAGGTTGTTGCCCGGCTTGATGTCGGCCTTCGGGCCGTTCTCCACCATGTCACCCTGGCGCAGCTTCTCCGGGGCGATGATGTATCGCTTCTCACCGTCGGCGTAGTGCAGCAACGCGATCCGGGCGGTGCGGTTCGGGTCGTACTCGATGTGTGCGACCTTGGCCGGCACGCCGTCCTTGTCCGCCCGCCGGAAATCGATCAGGCGGTAAGCCCGCTTGTGCCCGCCACCCTGGTGCCGGGTCGTGATCCGGCCGTGGACGTTGCGCCCGCCCCGACCGTGCAGGGGACGGACCAGCGACTTCTCCGGGTGACTCCGGGTGATCTCGGCGAAGTCGGAGACGCTGGAGCCGCGGCGACCTGAGGTCGTCGGCTTATATTTGCGGATGCCCATGTGGTAGCCCAGTTTCTTTGGTGACCGCTCAGGCGGCCGGTCCGCCGAAGATCTCGATCGGCTTGCTCTCAGCGGACAGCGTCACGATCGCCCGCTTGGTGTCTTTGCGCTTGCCGTACCCGAACCGGGTCCGCTTGCGCTTGCCTGGACGGTTGAGCGTGTTGACGCTGACCACCTGCACGCCGAAGATCTTCTGCACGGCAATCTTGATCTCGGTCTTATTGGCGTCCGGCGCGACGACGAAGGTGTACTTGCTCTTCTCCAGCAGCCCGTAGCTCTTCTCCGAGATGACCGGTTTGAGGATCACGTCACGAGGGTCGGGGATCATCGACCATCCTCCTCCATCAACGGAGCCTCCACCGTGGTGGCCGAACGCCCTCGCACCGGGCGGGCCAGGAATGTCTCCAGCGCATCGGCGGTGAACACGACGTCATCGTTGATCAGGACGTCGTAGGTGTTGAGCTGGTCAGGAGCCAGCACATGCACCGAAGGGAGATTTCGCACGCTGCGGCGGGCCACCCCGTCGGCACGGCTGAGCACCACCAGCAACCGGTTACCCCGCTCGACAAGTCCTTCGAGGACCTTACGAGCCGTCTTGGTCGACGGGACATCACCGGAGACCAACGCGGAGATCACGTGCACCCGGCCGTCGCGAGCCCGGTCCGACAGCGCACCGCGTAGCGCGGCGACCTTCATCTTCTTGGGAGTGCGCTGGCTGTAGTCCCGCGGCGTGGGGCCGTGCACGATGCCGCCGCCGGTGAATTGAGGCGCCCTGATCGAGCCCTGCCGGGCACGCCCGGTGCCCTTCTGCCGGTAGGGCTTGCCGCCCCCGCCGCTGACCTCGCCCCGGGTCTTGGTGTTGTGCGTGCCTTGCCGCGCCGCGGCCAGCTGAGCGACCACCACCTGGTGCATCAGCGGGATGTTCGCCGGCACGTCGAATACCTCGGCGGGCAATTCGGCGGTGCCGGTGATGCCACCTTCGGGATTGCGGATGTCGACCGTTTTCATTTCTGGGCTCATCCCTGCGCCCCACCCTTCGCGGCGGTCTTGACCAGCACCAGGCCGCCCTTCGGGCCGGGCAACGCGCCCTTGATCAGCAATAGCCCGGACTCCGGGTCGACGCGGTGCACTGTGAGGTTCTGGGTGGTGACCCGAACGTTGCCCATCCGGCCGGCCATCCGGGTGCCTTTGAACACTCGGCTCGGCGTGGCGCAGCCGCCGATCGAACCCGGCGAGCGGTGCTTGCGCTGGGTGCCGTGGCTGGCCCCGAGGCCTTCGAAACCGTGCCGCTTCATCACCCCTGCGGTGCCCTTGCCCTTGCTGGTGCCGACCACGTCGACCACGGCCCCAGCAGTGAACACCTCGGCGGTGACTTCCTGGCCGACCTCGTAGTCCGCGGCGTCGGCGGTCCGCAGCTCGACCAGGTGGCGGCGCGGCGTAACACCGGCCGCTGCGTAGTGCCCGGCCACCGGCTTGGTCACCTTGCGAGGGTCCACCGCACCGAAGGCGAGCTGCACCGCGGGATAGCCATCCTTGTCCGCGGTGCGAATCCGGGTCACCACGCAGGGCCCGGCCTGGACCACGGTCACCGGCACGATCCGGTTGTTCTCGTCGAAGACCTGGGTCATGCCGAGATTGGTGCCCAGGATGCCCTTGATCTGCCTGTCAGTCATGGGAGCTCAGGCCTCACTGGATGTTGACGTCGACGCTGGCCGGCAGGTCGATGCGCATCAGCGCGTCGACCGTCTTCGGCGTCGGGTCGAGGATGTCGATCAGCCGCTTGTGCGTGCGCATCTCGAAGTGCTCGCGCGAGTCCTTGTACTTGTGCGGCGAACGGATGACGCAGTACACGTTCTTCTCGGTCGGCAGCGGCACCGGCCCCACGACCCGAGCGCCGGTGCGCGTCACGGTCTCGACGATCTTGCGCGCGGACGCGTCGATCGCCTCGTGGTCGTAGGCCTTGAGCCGGATGCGGATCTTCTGTCCCGCCATGATGGCTAGCCGTTCCTTCTTCTCGTCCCGCGGCGTGTCTGATAACCCACAGCCGTTCGTGGCCGATCGCCCCGGTCCACGCGGTCGGGTGTGTCGCACCGACGCACGGTCCGGTCC
>JBOHGX010000363.1:0-2955 GCA_050700255.1 Pseudonocardiaceae bacterium | reverse complement strand
CGCCTACCGAGGCGCCGGCCGGCCGGAGGCCACGTTCGCCGTCGAGCGGATCATGGACGAGCTCGCCGTCGAGCTCGGGCGTGACCCCCTCGAGCTGCGGGAACAGAACTGGATCAAGAACACCGAGTTCCCGTTCACCAACGCCGGCGGGCTGACCTACGACTCGGGCAACTACGAGGCGGCCACGGCCAAGGCCACGGAGCTGTTCGACTACGACGGCCTACGCGCCGAGCAGCGGCGCCGCCGGGAGGCGAACGACCTGGTGCAGCTAGGTATCGGCATCTCGACCTACACCGAGATGTGCGGGCTGGCCCCGTCTCGGATTCTGGGTGCGCTGTCCTACGGTGCCGGCGGATGGGAGCACGCCAGCATCCGGATGCTGGCCACCGGGAAGGTCGAGGTGGTGACCGGGGTTTCCCCGCACGGCCAGGGGCATGAGACGGCGTGGAGCCAGATCATCGCCGACAAGCTCGGTGTGCCGTTCGATGACGTCGAGGTGCTGCACGGTGATACCCAGAGCTCGTCCAAGGGGCTGGACACCTACGGTTCGCGTTCGCTCGCTGTCGGCGGCGTCGCGGTGGTCAAGGCGGCGGAGAAGGTGATCGACAAGGCTCGCAAGGTCGCCGCGCATCTTCTTGAGTGCTCTGAGTCCGACATTGAGTTCGCTCAGGGCAAGTTCATCATCAAGGGAAGCGACCGGGGTGTCACGATCCAGGAGCTGGCGCTTGCGACATTCACCTCACACAACTTCCCCGAGGGGATGGAGCCGTCGCTGGACTCTGACTACACCTTCGACCCGGAGAACTTTTCTTTCCCGCACGGCACCCATTTGTGCGCGGCCGAGGTGGACACCGAAACGGGTCGGGTGACGATCCGCCGTTACGTCTGTGTGGACGATGTGGGCAAGGTGGTCAACCCGCTGATCGTTGAGGGGCAGGTGCATGGAGGGCTGGCGCAGGGCATCGCGCAGGCGCTGTTCGAGGAGGCCACCTACGACGAGGGCGGCACGCTGACCACCGGCACGCTGGCCGACTATCTGATGCCCAGTGCGGTGGATCTGCCCAGCTTCACCACTGACCGCACCGAAACGCCCGCGACATCCAACCCGCTGGGCGTCAAGGGCGTCGGGGAGGCCGGTGCCATTGCCTCCACTCCAGCTGTGGTGAACGCGGTGATCGATGCGCTGCGTCACCTCGGGGTCACCGACATCCAGATGCCGTGCTCGCCGCAGCTGGTGTGGCGAGCGGTGCAGTCAGCCCGCGGTGCCGCTAAATCCACTTCGGAGCACACCACCGAGGCCGCTGCTGGTGGCGGATTGGGTTCGATCGACGTGCAAGGAGGTGCCCGGTGATCCCGTCGCCGTTCGACTACATTGCTGCCTCCACTGTGGAGGAAGCGGTACAGGCGCTGTCCGAAGCCGGTGAGGACGCCAAGGTTCTTGCGGGTGGCCAGAGCCTGCTGCCAGTTCTGCGGCTGCGGCTGGCGGCACCAACGATGATCGTGGATCTCAGCAAGATCAACGAGCTGCGCGGGGTGCGCGATGACGGTGACGCCATCGTCGTCGGGGCGATGACCACACATCACGACGTGCTCAACGACCCGTTGGTCGGCACGCACGCCGAGCTGCTGGCGCTAGCCACCAAGACGGTGGGCGATCCGCAGATCCGCCACCGCGGCACTGTCGGCGGCGCCCTGGTGCACGCCGACCCCGCTGGTGACCTGCTGGCGCCGGCGGTGGCGCTGGACTGCGAGATGGTCATCGTCGGGCCCGACGGGCGGCGCACGGTGCCGGCCGCGGAGTTCTTCGTCGATCTGTTCACCACCGCGGTGGGGCCCGACGAGCTGCTCGTCGAGGTGCGGATCCCGAAGAAGACCGGCTGGGGCGCGCATTACGAGAAGTTCAACCGGGTTGCGCAGGCCTGGTCGATCGTCGCGGTCGCGGCAGCGGTACGGACCGAGGGGGAGTCGATCGCGGAGGCTCGGGTGGCACTGACCAACATGGGTGCCACCCCGATCCGGGCGACCAACGTCGAGCAGGCGCTGGTCGGTCAGCAGGCCGATGCCCAGACGATCCGAGCGGCGGCCGAGCATGCGGCAGAGGGCACCAGCCCGATGTCGGATGGCAATGCCGACGCCGACTATCGCAAGCACCTCGCCCGGGTGCTCACCGGGCGTGCCGTCGCCACAGCCGCCAGGGTAGGAGGCTGACCTGTATGAAGCTGAAGAACGAGTTCAGCATCCCGGCATCGGTGGATACCGTGTGGCAAGCTCTGCTAGATCCCGAACGAGTCGCCCCCTGTTTCCCAGGAGCCACCATCACGTCGGCTGATGGCGATGAATTCGCCGGGTTGGTGAAGGTCCGGCTGGGCCCGATCTCCTTGCAGTATCGGGGATCGGGCCGTTTCACCGAGACCGACGAGGCGGCGCACCGCGCCGTGATCGAGGCCACCGGCACGGCATCGGGCGGTCAGAGCACCGCAGCAGCCACGGTCACCGCCAGTCTTGCCGAGAATGGGGGGACTACCGCAGTCACGTTGACGACCAATCTGACCATCACCGGCAAGCCGGCTCAGTTCGGCCGAGGCATGATCGAGGACGTCGGCGGGAAGATCATCGGTCAGTTCGCGGACTGCCTGGCCGAAAGCCTGGCATCGCAGGAAGTGCCCGTGGCCACTGCTGCCGAGCCGCCGGCAACCCCGGCAGCCTCCGGGTTATCAGGGAACTCGGGGAGGCCGGTGCGCTCCGCGCCGTCGCAGCCCCGGGTGTTGCCGGCCCCAGCGCCGGCAACCGAGGAGATCGACCTGCTCGACGCCGCAAGCGGCGCAGTCGCCAAGCGCGTCGTGCCGGCAATCACCGCACTAGCTCTGCTGGCCCTGCTCATCCGCCGGTGGCGCCGCCGCCGTTAACCGATTTCCCGCGCCACATGGATGCTTGTGGGAGCTCGCAGGCCCGGCG
>JBOHGX010000362.1:0-6291 GCA_050700255.1 Pseudonocardiaceae bacterium | reverse complement strand
TCCACCGTGCAGGACGTGCCGGTGGAGCGGCCGCTGCGGGAGGATACCAGCGTGTTCGACGAGCAGACCTGGCAACGGGCCCGAGAGATCATCGCGCGCTACCCGCAGCCACGATCGGCGCTGCTGCCCATGCTGCACCTGGTACAGAGCGTGCAGGGGCACGTCAGCCAGGCCGGCATCGTGTTCTGCGCGCAACTGCTGGAGGTCACCACCGCCGAGGTGAGCGCGGTGGCCACCTTCTACACGATGTACAAGCGCAAGCCCGGTGGCGAGCACCTGGTCAGCGTCTGCACCAACACGCTGTGTGCAGCCCTGGGCGGCGACGACATCTACGCCAGGCTGTGTAAGCGCCTGGGAGTCGGTCACGAGCAGACCGCGGGCAATCCCGGCTCGAAGGGCTCCATCACCCTGGAGCACGCCGAATGCCTGGCCGCCTGTGACCTGGCGCCGGTGCTGCAGGTGAACTACGAGTTCTACGACAACCAGACCCCGGAGTCGGCCGTAGCGTTGGTGGATGCGCTGCGCCGCGGGGAGCGCCCCGCACCGACCCGTGGTGCGCCGTTGACCGACTGGAGGACCACCGAGCTGGCGCTGGCCGGCTTCTTCGGTGAGCCGCAGGAGATGCGGACCGCCGTGGGCGGGCCGTCGGCAGCGAAGGAGACGCTGGCCGGCAACTGGCTTGCAGACGAGAAGGGCTGGCAGGCGCCTTCAATGCCCGAGCATGCCCCGCTGCCTACAGTTCCGGACAAGAAGTGACCAACCCAGGAGGAGCCGTGACCGAGCGGACGCTCACCCCGGTGCTGACCCGGCGGTGGCTGTCGCCCCAGTCGTGGACCTTGGACACCTACACCCAGCTCGAGGGTTACACGGCGCTGCGCACCGCGCTGGCCGCACATCCCGATCAGCTCATCCAGCTGATCAAAGACTCTGGCCTGCGCGGGCGCGGGGGGGCCGGCTTTCCCACGGGCATGAAGTGGGGCTTCATTCCGCAACCCAAGCCGGGCGAGGAAGCCACCGGGCCTGCGGCCAAGCCCAAGTACCTGGTGATCAATGCAGATGAGGGCGAGCCGGGCACCTGCAAGGACGTGCCGTTGATGATGGCCGACCCGCATTCGCTGATCGAAGGCTGCATCATCACCAGCTACGCGGTCCGTGCCCACCTGTGCTTTATCTACGTCCGTGGCGAGGTGGTGCACTGCCTCCGCCGGATGCAGCACGCGGTCAACGAGTCCTATGCCGCCGGCTATCTCGGCAGCAACATCCTCGACTCCGGGTTTGACCTAGACATCGTGGTGCACGCGGGCGCCGGGGCCTACGAGGCCGGTGAGGAGACCGCGCTACTGAACTCGTTGGAGGGCCGTCGGGCGGAACCCCGGCTCAAGCCGCCGTTCCCGGCCACCTCCGGGCTCTACGCCGCGCCCACGGTGGTGAACAACGTCGAGACGATCTGCAGCGTCCCCTACATCGTCAACGGCGGGTCGGACTGGTTCCGCCAGATGGGCACCGAGAAATCCCCCGGTCCGAAGATCTACTCGATCTCTGGGCACGTGCAGCGGCCGGGCCAGTACGAGGCCCCACTGGGCATCACGCTGCGTGAGTTGCTGGACATGGCCGGTGGGATGAAGGGCGGCCCGCTGAAGTTCTGGACACCGGGCGGGTCGTCCACCCCGCTGCTCACCGCCAAGCACCTCGACGTCCCACTGGACTTCGAGGGCGCCGCCGAAGCCGGTTCCATGCTGGGCACCACCGCGATCATGGTCTTCAACAACACGGTGAGCGTGCCGTGGGCGGTGATGAAATGGACCGAGTTCTACAAGCACGAATCCTGCGGTAAGTGCACCCCGTGCCGGGAAGGGACCTACTGGCTGACCCTGATCCTGCAGCGGATGGTGCGCCACGAGGGCACCCCGTCGGATGTGGACACCATGCTGGACGTCTGTGACAACATCCTGGGCCGGTCGTTCTGCGCGCTCGGTGACGGCGCCGCCAGCCCGATCACCAGCGGCATCAAATACTTCCGGCAAGAGTTCCTGGACCTGTGCACTAAGCAACCGGGGTTTGAACGGCCTGCGCAGGAGGCCAGGCTGGCAGGATCGCACCGATGACGCTGGCACAGCAGGCTGGCAACGACAAGGCCCCGGACGCCGTCCCTGAGGGGCACGTCCGGCTGACTATCGATGGCCGCGAGGTCGATGCGCCCAAGGGCGAGCTGGTGATCCGAACCTGCGAGCGGCTGGGCATCGTCGTGCCACGGTTTTGCGACCACCCACTGCTCGACCCGGCCGGCGCCTGCCGGCAGTGCCTGGTCGAGGCCGAAATGGGTGGGCGGCCGATGCCCAAGCCGCAGACCAGCTGCACTCTCACCGTGGCCGATGGCATGGTCGTCAAGACCCAGCACACCTCGGCGGTGGCGGACAAGGCTCAGCAGGGTGTGATGGAGCTGCTGCTGATCAATCACCCGCTGGACTGCCCGGTCTGTGACAAGGGCGGCGAGTGCCCGCTGCAGAACCAAGCGATGTCCAATGGTCGGGCAGATTCCCGGTTCATCGACACCAAACGAACCTTTGCCAAGCCGATTGCGATCTCCAGCCAGGTGCTGCTGGACCGGGAGCGCTGCGTGCTGTGCGCGCGTTGCACCCGTTTCTCCGAGCAGATCGCCGGGGATGCGTTTATAGAGATGCTCGAGCGCGGTGCCTCCCAGCAGGTCGGGGTGGCGGCCCAGAAGCCGTTCCAGTCCTACTTCTCCGGCAACACCATCCAGATCTGCCCGGTCGGTGCGCTGACCAGCGCCGCCTACCGGTTCCGGTCCCGGCCCTTCGACCTGGTCTCCACCCTGGGGGTGTGCGAGCACTGCGCGTCGGGCTGCGCGCAGCGCACCGACTGGCGGCGGGGCATCGTGCTGCGCCGGCTCGCCGGCTATGACCCACAGGTCAACGAGGAATGGAACTGCGACAAGGGCCGGTTCGCCTTCGCCTACGCCAGCGCCGAGGACCGGATCATCCGGCCGCTGGTGCGGGACTCCTACGGTGATCTGCAGCCGGCGTCATGGACTGAGGCACTGCAGGCAGCGGCCGACGGGCTGCTGTCGAACCGGGCGCGCGCCGCGGTGCTCACCGGCGGCCGGCTCACCGTTGAGGACGCCTACGCCTACGCGAAGTTCGCCCGCGTCGCGCTGGGCACCCACAACATCGACTTCCGCGCGCGGCCACACTCGCCCGAGGAGCTGGACTTCCTCGCCGCGCACGTGGCCGGGGTCACCCCGGACACCGGTGGGGTGACCTTCGACGACCTCAGCGGCGCTCCCGCGGTGCTCTGCGTGGCTTTCGAGCCCGAGGAGGAGTCACCGATCGTCTTCCTGCGGCTGCGTCGCGCCGCCCGGGATCGCGCCATGCCGGTGTTTCACCTCGGGCAGTTCACCACGCCCGCGGTGCGCAAAACGCGTGGCACGCTGCTGCGGGTGCCACCCGGCGGTGAGCCGCAGGCTCTGGACGCGCTGGCAGGACCGGCACTCGACGCGCTGCGCGCGCCAGGGGCGGTGCTACTGGTCGGCGAGCGCGCCGCCGAGGTACCCGGGCTGTACTCGGCGGTGGCCCGGCTGGCCGCTGGTACCGGGGCCCGGATCGGGTGGATCCCGCGTCGTGCCGGCGAGCGAGGAGCCCTGGAGGCCGGTGCGGCGCCAACCCTGCTGCCTGGCGGCCGGCCGGTCACCGACCCGCAGGCCCGTGCCGAGATCGAGCAGGCCTGGGGTGTGACGCTGTCCAGCCGACCTGGCCGGGATACCGCAGAAATCCTGGCCGCAGCAGCGGCTGGGCAGCTGGACGGGTTGGTCGTCGGCGGCGTAGATCCGGCGGATCTCCCGGATCCCCGGCTGGCCGAGCAGGCCCTGAACCGGGCCAGGTTCGTGGTAAGCCTGGAGATGCGGCCGTCGGCCGTGACCCGAGCGGCTGACGTCGTGCTGCCGATCGCCCCGGCGGTCGAGAAGGCCGGCAGCTACCTCGATTGGGAGGGCCGCCGCCGCGAGTTCGCCAGCACCATCAACACCTCAGGCATCGGCGCGGCCCTGCCGGACTGCCGCGTGCTGGACAGTCTCGCCGTCGAGATGGACGTCGATCTGTTCACCCAGAGCCCTGCCGCAGCATGGGCCGGCTTGACCGCACTGGGCAGTTATTCCGGTTCCCGCGCCGACGCTTCTCCGGTACCCCCGGCGCCGATGCCGGAGACCGGTGAAGGCCAGGCGCTGCTGGCTACCTGGCGCCGGTTGCTGGACAACGGGTCGATGCAGGACGGCGAGCCGCAGCTGGCCGGCACCGCCCGGCCCGCCGTGGCGCTGCTGTCCGAGGCCACCGCCGCCGAACTTGGGGTGCACATCGGGGGAAGGGTCACGGTGTCCACCCGGCAAGGGTCGGTGACGCTGCCGGCTGCGGCCTCTGACCTGCCCATGGGGGTGGTGTGGATTCCGAGTAACTCCGGACCCGCTACCGTCCGCAGCAGCCTCGGTGCCGGCCATGGCGCCGTGGTCACCGTGCGGGCCGGAAACGGTGACAACACCTACCGAGACACTTATCGAGACACCTACCGAGACACTTATCGGGGCACAGACAGGGACACTCATCTGGGGCGGGGGAGGTAAGCCATGACGCCTACCGAGGCGCTGCTCGCCGACGACCCGCTGTGGCTGACCGCGCTGAAAGTGGTCGTGATCTTCGCGTTCCTCATGGTCATGACCCTGTTCATGATCTGGATGGAGCGCCGGGTGGTCGGCCGCATGCAGCACCGCCCTGGTCCCAACCGGGTTGGGCCCTTCGGGCTGCTGCAGTCCCTGGCCGATGGGCTCAAGCTGGCGTTCAAGGAGGACATCACGCCGGTCCAGGCTGACCGCTGGGTGTACGTCCTGGCTCCGGTGATATCCGCGGTCACCGCGTTCACGGCGTTCTCCGTCATCCCGCTCGGCGGTCAGGTGACGATCTTCGGTGAGGAGACCGTGCTCCAGATCACCGACCTGCCCGTCGGGGTGCTCGTGGTGCTGGCCGCCTCCTCGCTGGGCGTCTACGGGATCGTGCTGTCCGGCTGGGCGTCGGGCTCGCCCTACCCGCTGCTGGGTTCGCTTCGCTCGGCTGCCCAGGTGATCTCCTACGAGATCGCCCTCGGGATGTCGATCGTCGCGGTGATCCTGTACACGGGCTCGCTATCCACCGCGGACATCGTGGAGGCGCAGTCGCAGCAGTGGTGGTTCGTGTTCCTGCTGTTCCCCAGCTTCGCGGTGTTCTGCGTGGCGATGGTCGGCGAGGTCAACCGTGCCCCCTTCGATCTGCCCGAGGCGGAGTCGGAGCTGGTCGGTGGCTTCCACACTGAGTACTCCTCGTTGAAGTTCGCGCTGTTCTTCCTGGCCGAGTACGTCAACATGGTCACCGTCTCGGCGATGGCGACCACGCTGTTCCTGGGCGGCTGGCACGCTCCGTGGCCACTGGCCGGCGGCCCGCTCGACGGCGGCTGGTGGGGTCCGCTGTGGTTCATCAGCAAGACCTTGGCCTTCCTGTTCGTGTTCATTTGGCTGCGGGGCACCCTGCCCCGGTTTCGTTATGACCAGTTCATGGCACTGGGCTGGAAAGTACTGGTGCCGGCCAGCTTGATCTGGATCGTGGTGGTCTCCGGCGTCCGGGCGCTGCGCGGCGCCGACGTCACCGGGGCCGAGATCCTCGTGGTCGGCGGCATCCTGCTGGGCGCACTGGTGCTTGTCGCTTTCCTGCTCCCCGAGCGCAGGACTGCCCAGCCCAGCGCGGTGGCGCTCAGCTCGACTCAACGCAGTGCAGCGCAGCGTGGCCACGAGGTCCCTACCGCCGGCTCGAACTACCCGCTGCCCCCGCTGGACCTGGTGGTGCCGGCGCCGCCGGCCCGGCGCGCAGCAGTGACGTCCTCTGAGGTGACCAGCGGGGGCCCGCCGACGACGCAGGAGGACGGCCATGGGAATGCTTGATCCGGTCAAGGGTTTCGGGGTCACCTTCTCGACGATGTTCAAGAAGGTCGTGACCGAGGAGTATCCCGAGGTCAAGAAGATCACCGCACCGCGCTTCCACGGTAAGCACCAGCTCAACCGGCACCCGGACGGGCTGGAGAAGTGCGTGGGGTGCGAACTGTGTGCCTGGGCCTGCCCGGCGGACGCGATCTACGTCGAGGGCGGGGACAACACCGACAAGGCTCGTTACTCACCCGGGGAGCGCTACGGCGCGATTTACCAGATCAACTACCTGCGCTGCATCGGTTGTGGTCTGTGCATCGAGGCCTGCCCGACCC
>JBOHGX010000361.1:0-11302 GCA_050700255.1 Pseudonocardiaceae bacterium | reverse complement strand
GTCCACGGTGGCGGCGGCGTCGGCCGGGCCGCCCGCGCAGCCGGTGAGCAGGGCGGCGGCGAGCAGGCCGAGGGCCAGTGCGGGGGTCGTGCGCATCGGGTCTCCTTGCAATACCCGAGCGGCCGGGGCGGCGACGACATCGATGCGCCGCCCCGGCCGAGCCGGTCAGCCGAGGACGCGGTTGGTCACCAGGCCGCACGAGCGGAGCTGGAAGACCTGCGGACGGATGTCGCCGGCGATGAGGAGCTGGGTCAGGCCCAGGGCGTTCGCCCGGCGGATGGAGATGGTGTTGATGTTGTCCAGCGAGTTGAGCTGCTGGGTACCGGCCAGGGTGCGGTTGCTGCCGACGATCGGCAGCCAGGCACCGGCGAACATCCGGGCGGTCGACTCGGCCGGCGCGCCCAGGGTGCCGTCGTCGGCGCATGGCGGGGTCCCGCCAGTCTGCACAGGCACGGAGTTCCGACCGTAGGCGAGCGCGACGTACTCGGTGAGGGTGTTGAAGCCGGTGCCGGTGCCGGTGACGGTGTAGCCGGCGCCAGCGGCCCGGAACTTCACGCTGGCCCTCTCGGTGGCGCCCGCGACCACCGGCTTGATCTCCGCGGTGGCGGATGTGGTCCGGAGAGCACTGCCCTGAGCGAACGCCGTGCCGGCCACCGTGGCCATCAGGGTGAGTAAGGATAAGGCGAGAATGATGATCTTGCGCATGAGTTCTCCTCGAGGAGCACCGGCACGGTCGGCCGGCGGGTGCTGGGAGGTCAGACGGTGACCGTTGAGGTCGAACCGCCGAGCGGACGCACGGATGTCCAGGGGCGCCCGGTGAGTTCCGGCACCTCACGCTGCGACGAGGAGCGAGAGATGGACCAGGTTCATCAAACGACAGTGAGAAAAGCAGCAGTCACGTAGTTGGACTAAATGGAATTCGGACGATCAGTAACGGGCGGCCCCGCGTTGCGTCGGCGCCACAACGGTCCCGCCGTCCAGAACGGACCGGGCCATTCTGGACATCGGCGTCCGGGTCCGCCGGGAGTGTGCCCGCAACATCCGGAACGCCTCGTCGACACCGACCTGGAACCGCTCGGCGAGCAACCCCTTGGCCTGCTCGATTGGTATCCGACTCTCCAACGCTCTGGACAGCTGGACGGTCAGCGCGGTGGATCGTCGGCACATGACGGCGTTGCCGGTGACGGCACCCAGCACGGCGGCTACCAGGCCGCCTGCCGCGACCAAGGCGTCGTTGAGCTGACCTGTCGTGCCGAACAAGCACATGCAGCCCTGGCTGGTACAGCCGCAGTGCAGGGGCACGGCCGCCACGGCCTCGATCCCCTCACGTGCGGCGGTTGCGGCGAGCCCGATCGAGGGATCAAGCGGTCCCACGGAGACGACCCCGTAGATGGCGTCCACCACCGATCGGACCTTCTCGTCGGCGAGCTCACCGGCGAGTTCACCGGCGAGTGGGCTCGACCACCCCACTGCACGTACCGTGCGGGAGGCCTCGTCGAACTCGACGACTGCGCAGCCGGCGATTCCCAGCGCGCCGGCCGTCTCGACGCACACTTCGGGGATCACACATTCCGGTTCGAATTCGATCGCGGCGGAGCCGGCAACATCGACGATGACTTTCAGTAGTCGGTCCGAATCGATCCCCGAACACGGATCAAGGTGGGTCAGGAGGTGAACGGCGCTATGGTCCATGAGACGTCTCTTTCTTCTCGACTTCCGCCTGCGGATCCTTCTCTTCCCACCATCGTCAGTTCATGGTCCCGGTCCCATCCGGACAGTGGATCCCGCAGCGGAGGCGCTTGTCCTGCTGCCGCGACGGGCCCCCCGACCACGGCCATCGGCCGTGCCGCGGGAAGGCGTGTCGCGCTCCGGTGAGATGTCGACATGATCGCCGATCCTTTCTTATCGCGATAAGTGTTCCCGACCTGCAGGCGTAACCCATCATCTTGGAGGATCAATTTTATGCGCCCCAGGTAATGCCTTTTCGCTACATCAGATAAGGTAGCCGGGATGGCTTCTACATCACATCCGAGGGATGATTGTGACGGATCAGTCACCGACGAGCGCTTTGATGGCATCGGTGTCGAGTGGGTCGACCCCGGGTCGACCCGGCGCAGGCCATCGAGTTCATCGAAGGACCGGTCGGTCGTCACGATCACCTCACAACCGGCATCAATAGCGACCGCTGCGGGCAACGATCGGTCGTCGCCAGACCGGATGGCTCGGTTTCCATCACAGCTGCCAGATGGTCGGGTGTCACGCTGAGCAGCACAGGGAACAGTTCGCGAGCCGCTGAGGCGGTACCCATCGGCAGCGGCGGCCGACCGGCCCAGGAGCCACCACCGGCAGCGCGTTGAATCGGAGCTAACTGGCCCGCCGCCGCGGCGCGCGTGCGCGGCGAGCCGCAGTTGGGAGGTCACCGATGATCGCAAGTGAATGGCACGATGCGGTGTGAGGAGGTGGCCGATGACGGTCGTGGACAACGCCGTGTACGCCGACGGTCGACGCTGCGTGGCACCCGAGTCGCTGGAGACGACCTACGAGCTGTTGCGCGAACACTGCGCCGGCGGCAGCCCGTGCCTGGCCTGGATCGGGCTCTACCTGCCCGACGAACAGGAGATCGCCTCGGTCGCCGCCGAGTTCGGACTGCACGAGTTGGCCGTCGAAGATGCGGTGCATGCCCACCAGCGGCCGAAGCTTGAGCGCTATGGCAACACCCTGTTCGTGGTGCTGCGCCCGGCCCGCTATGTCGACCCCACCGAGGTAGTAGAGGTCGGCGAGGTACACGTGTTCATCGGCGAGGACTTCGTCATCACGATCAGGCATGCCGCAGAACCCGATCTGGCCGAGGTCCGCCAGCGCCTGGAGGCCGACGCCGACCTGCTCAAGCGGGGACCGCTGGCGGTGCTCTACGCAATCCTGGACCGGATCGTGGACGACTATTTACCGGTGCTGTTCGGACTGCGCCATGACATCGATGAGATCGAGGATCAGGTGTTCTGCGGCGAGCCCAACGTGTCCCGGCGGATATACCAGCTGTCCAGGGAAGTGATCGAGTTCCAGCGGGCCTGCGAACCGCTTCTCGACGTGCTGGATTCGCTGCTCAGCGGTTTCAAGGACTTCTCGGTGGACGTGGAGCTGAAGCGTCAGTTGCGCGATGTGCAGGATCATGCGGTGCACGTCGTGGAGCGGGTGGAGGCCTTCCGGCAACTACTCGACCATGCCCTAACCGTGAATGCCACGCTGGTAGCGCAGCGGCAGAACGAGCAGACCGCCAAGCTGACCGAGGCGAGCCTGGCGCAGAGCGAGGAGGTCAAGAAGATCTCCTCGTGGGCGGCGATCCTCTTCGCGCCGAGCGTGGTCGGCACCATCTACGGGATGAACTTCACCCATATGCCCGAACTGAACTGGACCCTGGGTTACCCCATGGCGCTGGGCCTGATGCTGCTCGTCGCAGGGCTGCTTTACCTACTGTTCCGCCGGCGCGGCTGGCTGTAGCCGCTACTTGCCCGCGGCCGGCTGTACCTCGCAATCTGGGCCCGGGTAGACCAGGCGTTCGCGGCCGTCGTCGAACCGTACGAGGTAGGGCGGTTGGCCATCCGGGCCCCGCACCTCCACCACGTCGCCCATGCGGTCGGGCCGGTTGACGGTGCGGCCGTGCACGCAAAGCCGGTCACCGATGCTGGCTCGCATGATGGATCACCTCGCTGGCACAGGTCGATGTCGCTACACCAGGTTCGACGCTAGGCCCGTTGGCGTCTCAGCTCAACTGCGCGAGCACGTGCGGCTGACACACCGGGCACAGAAACCGGACACACCGTGCAGGAGGTGCGGACACGCCGGGGGGTGGGGGGTGGGGGGAGGGATGATGGGCGGGTGGCTGCGGTGCGATCAGCGCTGCGGATCGGTCCTTACCGGGTCGACCCGCCGGTCGTGCTCGCCCCGATGGCCGGGATCACGAACGTGGCCTTCCGGCGGCTGTGCCGCCAATTCACGACGGCAGAGCACGGGGCGGGGCTGTACGTCTGCGAGATGATCACCAGTCGTGCACTGCTGGAACGGCACCCCGGCACGCTGCGGATGGTCAGCTTCGACGCAGCAGAGCAGCCCCGCTCGATGCAGCTGTACGGGGTCGATCCGGTGACCGTGCGCAAGGCCGTAGCGATGGTGCGCGACGAGGATCTCGCTGATCATGTCGACCTCAACTTCGGTTGCCCGGTCCCGAAGGTCACCCGCCGGGGCGGCGGTGCCGCGCTGCCCTACAAGCGAGCCCTGTTCGGTCAGATCGTCCGGTCGGCGGTCGAAGCGGCCGGGCACCTCCCGGTCACGGTGAAGTTCCGGATCGGCATCGACGGCGAGCACTGCACCTTCCTCGACGCCGGCCGGATTGCGCAGGACGCCGGGGTGGCAGCGGTAGCGCTGCACGGGCGCACTGCCGCGCAGCGCTACTCCGGTAGTGCCGACTGGGACGCCATCGGCGCGCTCAAGCAGGCCGTCACGTCGATACCGGTCCTGGGCAATGGGGACATTTTCGCCGCCGCCGACGCGATCCGGATGGTCGAGCACACCGGCTGCGACGGGGTCGTGGTCGGCCGCGGTTGCCTGGGGCGGCCGTGGCTGTTCGCCGAGCTGGAAGCCGCCTTCCGAGGACAACACAGCATCCCGGCGCCACCGACCCTCGGGCAGGTCGCGGCAATCCTGCGTCGCCACGCCGGGTTACTGGCCGAGCACCTCGGTGCCGACAAGGGCCTGCGTGACCTGCGCAAGCACATCTCCTGGTACCTGCACGGCTTTCCGGTCGGGGGCGACGTGCGGCGCGCGCTGGGAATGGTGTCCAGCCTGGCCGAGCTGGATGGCCTGCTCGCGCAGCTGGATCCCGATGCCGCATTCCCGCCCGACGCCGACGGTCCCCGAGGCCGCCAGGGCTCGCCCGGACGGGTGGTGCTACCCGAGGGCTGGCTAGACGATCCGGCGGATCTCACTGTCCCCGCGGGCGCCGAGCTAGCCCATTCCGGCGGCTGAGGTTGAGCACGTAGTACGATCCATCCCCCGGATGGCCTAACGCGCCTGGTCCAGGGGAGGAGGTCAGGGTGTCCGACGGGCCAGAGGGTGCCCCGCCCTGCGGGCACCACCGCTTGCGGCGGACCGGTAAAGCGTTGGTGACTGCGGTGGCCTGCCTGGTCTTCGTGGTCACTGCCGCAGGCTGGACCACCACGCAGTGGCTGGACGGACAGCTGCGCGATGTGCTCGCCCTGGACCCGGACTCCGCGGCGATCACGGACGCAGACGCCCAACGAGGCGACGAGAACGTCCTGCTGGTCGGCTCGGACGGCCGGATGGGTGCCCAGCACAGCGACGGCGTCGGCAGCACCGACCTGGTGGGAGGCGCTCGCTCGGACACCGTGATGATCGCTCATCTGCCTGCCGACCGGTCCCGAGCTGTGGTGGTGTCCTTCCCGCGAGACCTGCAGATCCAGCGACCGCCGTGTGAAGTGTGGGACCCCGCTTCGGGTTCCTACAGCGGTCGGATGGACGCCGGCGCCAGCGTCGCCAAGTTGAACACCGCCTACGAGGTCGGTGGGCCATTGTGTGTCACCAAAGTCGTCCAAGACCTGTCCGGACTGGCCGTGACCCGGTTCGTCGGAGTCGACTTTCACGGATTCAAGAGCATGGTCGACGCTGTGGGTGGGGTGCGGATCTGCGTGGAGCGCCCGCTCAAGGACAGCCAGCTCGGTACGATCATCCCGCAGCCTGGCTATAGCAGGATCTCGGGCAGTACCGCACTGAACTACGTCCGGGCCCGGCACGTCACCGGTGATCCGACGTCGGACTACGGCCGGATCACCCGTCAACAGCACTTCCTGTCCGCGCTGCTGGGCCAGGTGCTGTCTCCGGGCGTACTGCTCAACCCCGCAAAGTTACGCGCGCTGATCACCGCGGTCGCCGCGAATACCGTCGGCCAGAACGTCGACTCGTCGGCGCTGCTGACCTTGGCCCAGTCGGTGCAGGGGCTGGACCCCGCCAACGTCGCATTCGTCACGGTGCCCACCAGTGGATTGGCCAACGAGTACGGCAACGAGGAACTCCGGGCGGAGGATAACGCAGCGCTGTTCCGGACCATCATCGACGGCGCTGCACTGCCGGGCACGCAACCACCTGAGGCCCCTAGCGGGGCCCGTTCCACTGAATCGGTGGCGCCGCAACCACCAACACCTTCGGCTGCGCCCCAGCCCCCGGCCGCTGGCCAGCCCCCGGCCGCCGTCCCACTGGCCACCGTCAACGGCGCCGACACCGTGTGCAGCTGAGGCGCGCGAGCGCCGTGGCCATCGAGACGACGCGATCGTGCGGCCGTACCCTCGGCCAATGCGAGAGATGTTCCACGCCGAGCTGGACAAACTGATCGCTGACCTGGCCAGGATGGCTCGGCTGGCCGGGCAGATGATGACCAACGCCTCGACCGCGCTGCGCCATGCCGACCTGGTGCTCGCCGAGCTGGTGATCTCCGGCGAGGACGAGATGACGGCACTGTGCGAGGAGATGGACCAGCGCTGCATCAACCTGCTCGTTCTGCAGGCCCCGGTAGCCTTGGATCTCCGGGTGGTCGTGTCGGCCATCCATGCGGTGCGTGATCTGGGCCGGATGGGCAACCTGGCCCAACACGTCGCCAAGATCGCGCGGCTGAAGCACCCGACCGTGCCGATCCCTGACGACGTCCGCCCGATGTTCGCGCGGATGAGCCTGCTTGCCGCCAGTCTCGCCGAGGAAGCCGCGACCGCGATCGAGAGCCAGGATCCGATGTCCGGTAACCGGCTTGCCGAGGCCGATGACGAGGTCGACGAGCTGCGCCGGCGAATCTTTCGCATCCTCTTCTCGGAGGACTGGTCACACGGCGTGGAGCCAGCGGTGGACGCCGCGCTGATCGGCCGCTACTACGAGCGCTTCGCCGACCACGCGGTCGCGATTGCCCGGCAGGTCGGCTTCCTGGTCACCGGGCAGCCACCCGGGCGGTGATGCGGCAGGCCGCGGCGTGTTCCGCGAATCTTCAGGCTTGAGCCTGACCCTCCGGTTCCCGAACTCAACAGCAGCGCTGCCCCAGATCGGCCGAACGGCTCTGGCGTTGGGTTCGGGGGTGGCCGAGAGCACTCAAGTTTCGGCCACCGATCCGCTCCCGTGATCCACGGGACGCGGCTAGCCCTAACATGGGCTTACGCACCCCTTGCCGTAAGGGACACATTCCGTTTTGGGGCGAAGAGGCCCGCGGTGCAGCCCCGTCAGGGCCGGAGGAATTCCACGTCGGTGTGGTGCTGCAGGAAGCCCAGCTTTCGGTAGGTTTGTAGCGCGGTGGCGTTGTCGGACTCGACGTAGAGCATCGCCTCCGGCGCCCCCCGCTCGTGCAGATGCGCAAGCCCCGCCACGGTCAGCGCGCCACCGAGGCCGGTGCCCTGGGCATCGGGGTCCACCCCGATCACATAGACCTCGCCGGTGCCATCAGGGTGGACCTTTGTCCAGTGAAAGCCGAGCAGCCGATCTTGCTGGTCCACGGCCAGCAGGAATCCCTTCGGGTCAAACCACGGCTGCGCCTCGCGCACCGCGAGAGCGCCGACGTCCCAGTGGCTCTGCTCGGGATGCCAGGAGAACGCCCGATTGTTCACCCGCACCACCGCAGCCTCGTCCTCGCCGGGCACGAAGCTGCGCAGTGTTACCCCGTCGGGCAGGGCTCGCGGCGGGATCGGCTGATCCAGTCCCCGGCGTAACTGAAACAGTTCGCGCTTGCGGACCAGCCCGGCCCGCTCGGCCAGCCGTAACGCCGCCGGGTGTTCGCCGTGCGCCCACACCCACAGCGGTCCGGAAACCCGGTCGAGCAGGGCAGCGAGCAGAGCACCGCCGACGCCGGTGCGCCGGTGCTCGGGGTGCACCGCGAACTCGGCGGTGCGACGCTCGGCGCGCTCGTCCAGGGCCGCGTAACCGACCAGGGCGCCGGCAGCATCGTGAGCCAGCAGGTGCGCCCCGGTACCCGGATGATGCAGCCGCAACGAAGCCGCTTCGGAGACCGGATCAACGCCGTCGAATACGGCCGCGGCGGCCAGCAGCCCGGCCACGTCGGCGATCTGCCCGTCGGAGGGCCGAAGGATCCAGGTCAGCGTCGGGGCCACCCACCGGTCAACCCCGCTGCACGGGAAGTGATTCCGGCACCGCCCGATCTGAGTCACTGTCGGCAGTCTCGGAATCCTGCTCAGTTGAGTGCTGCTGGGCCCGCTCCCGGGAACTCATGCTGCGCAACGGGCGGACGAACTTGTAGCCGACGTTGCGCACCGTGCCGATGAGCTGTTCCTGCTCCGGGCCGAGCTTGGCACGCAGCCGCCGCACATGGACGTCGACCGTGCGGGTGCCGCCGAAGAAGTCGTACCCCCACACCTCCTGCAGCAACTGTGCGCGGGTGAACACCCGGCCGGCATGCTGGGCGAGGTACTTGAGCAGCTCGAACTCCTTGTAAGTGAGGTCCAGTGGCCGGCCCTTGAGGCGGGCGGTGTAGGTGGCCTCGTCGATCATCAGCTCGCCGAGCACCAGGGCGCCGCTACGGCCGGCGCCCGGCTCAGCGGCGCGCCGAGCCACCAGCAGCCGCAGCCGGGCATCGACTTCAGCCGGGCCCGCGGTGGGCAGCAGGATCTCGTCGGAACCCCAGTCTGCGGATAATGCGACCAGCCCGCCTTCACTGATCACGACTACCACCGGCACGTCCAGTCCGGTGGATCCGAGCAACCGGCACAGGCTACGCGAACCGGCTAGGTCCGAGCGGGCATCGACCAACACCACGTCGTACGGGCCGGCGTCCAACAAAGCGGCGACCTCCGGCGCGGCCGGCCGCACGACGTGCGGCAACAAGGACAGCGCAGGTAGCACCGAACCCGCTGCGGGGTCTGCGGTGAGCAGCAGCAGTTCCATGCCCGCTCCCTCCTGCCGCTGGAGGCTAGCGGCCGCGACCTACAGCACGTCCTGGGAGGATACCTGGCGTTGCCACACCCAATCGATCTCGGTGCGCTGAGTCACGCCGAGGACGACGAACGGACGGAACGGAGACACCGGCGTGCGCAAGCTGGTCATCGCTGTGCTGGTAGTCGTGGGCCTGGCCGTGGCGGCCGACTTCGGTGCCGCGGCAGCAGCCGAATACGCGTTGGCCCAACGGCTCAGGGAGCAGTTCACACTGACCTCGGACCCGTCGGTGCGGATCAACGGCTTTCCGTTCCTGACCCAGGCCGTGGCGGGCCGTTATTCGGCCATCGACATCCGGGCGACCGGGCTGCCGGTGGACCCGTTGCACGACGTCGCCGTGGAGGCCACCCTGTACGACGTCAACGCACCGTTGTCGGAGGTGACCTCCGGCAACCTCGAGTCGGTACAGGCGGCCCGGGTGAATGGCCGGGTCCGGATCAAGGACTCCGACCTCGGGCGGGCGATCGGGATCGAGGATCTTCGGATCCAGCAGCCCTCCGACGAGGAGATCAAGCAACTGCTCCCGGCGGGCACGCCGTCTCCCAGCCGGCCGCCAGGCAGCGCAGCCGCAACGGACGACCGGGCGGCGATCCGGATGGTCGCTACCACCGATCTCGCCGGACTGCGCACTGAGGTCATCGGGGTCGGCCTGATCGAACTCACCGGTGGCGTGGCCCGGATCACCGTCTTGGACGTGCGGCTTGCCCGCGACGGCGTCGGTACGGCGAGTCTGCCGCGGGAGATCCGCCGGCTGCTACTCAAGACGTTGAGCACCGACGTGAAAACCGGCGGGCTGCCGTTCGCCGTCACGCCTACTGGGGTCTCGGTGCAACCCGGGGCACTGGTCGTGGAAGGCACCGCGAACAACGTCTCGATGGGCCAGGCCGAAATCGGCGCCGGATGACCGAGCTTGGTGGCTGTCCGGCCTGCGGAACGACGGTCCCGCGCACCGGGAGTCTCCGGTAGTCTGGCCTTTGTGCACTCGCTGCTTACCAAGCGCCGGGCGGTGGACTTCTGCCGTCTGGACAGCAGCCTGTGTCGGATGCTCTGACCGGGGCGGTGCCTCGCGCACGATCGCGAGTGCAGCAGGTGATCAGCCGAGCCGCCGCCCTGACCTCCGGATATCCGTCCCCCGGTCAGGAGCAACCATGATCCTATCCTCCACTGATCCGCCGGTCGATCTGCTCCCAACAGTGGGGCTGACCTGCGCTGCGATCGACGTGCCGGTGCCGCTGCGCAGCCGGACATCACCTCCAAGAGAATCTACTGTGAATCAAGCAACCACTGAGCGAGGAGCTGCCGCATGAGCCGCGAAAACGTTCTGGTCACGCCGGACTGGGCAGAGCAGAACCTGAACACCGATGGCGTCGTCTTCGTCGAGGTCGACGAGGACACCACCGCCTACGACGCGGGACACATCCCCGGCGCGGTGAAGATCAACTGGAAGACTGAGCTGCAGGACCCCGTGATCCGTGACTTCGTGGATCGGGGCGCCTTCGAAAAGCTGCTGTCGGACAAGGGCATCGGCAACGACGACACCGTGGTGCTCTACGGCGGCAACAACAACTGGTTCGCCGCCTACGCCTACTGGTACTTCAAGCTGTACGGGCATCGTGACGTCCGGCTGCTCGACGGCGGCCGCAAGAAGTGGGAGCTCGACGGCCGCACCTTGACCACCGATGAGGTGAACCGGCCGGCCACCAGCTACGCCGCCCACGAGCAGGACACCTCGATCCGCGCGTTCCGGCAGGAGACGGCCGACGCGATCGGCGCCAAGAACCTGGTCGACGTCCGCTCACCTGACGAGTTCTCCGGCAAGATCCTGGCCCCGGCGCACCTGCCGCAGGAGTCCGCGCAGCGTCCGGGGCACATCCCCACCGCGCTGAACGTGCCGTGGTCCAAGGCCGCCAACGAGGACGGCACCTTCAAGTCTGACGACGAGCTGCGGTCGCTCTACGGCGCGGCCGGACTGGACGAGAGCCGCTCCACCATCGCCTACTGCCGGATCGGCGAGCGCTCCAGCCACACCTGGTTCGTGCTGCACGAGCTGCTGGCGTACTCCGACGTCAAGAACTACGACGGCTCGTGGACCGAGTACGGCTCGTTGGTCGGCGCACCGATCGAACTGGGCAGCTGAGCCACCGTGTGCGGAGCACCGGATCAGGACCAGGATCTGCCACCGGGGGCGGATCTGAGCAAGCACACCGTGCTGGCCGGCACGGTGTGCACCGGCGATGAACCCGTTGGCGGCGCGTTCGTGCGGTTGCTGGACGGCACCGGAGAATTCACCGCCGAGGTGGTGTCCTCGGCC
>JBOHGX010000360.1:0-7550 GCA_050700255.1 Pseudonocardiaceae bacterium | reverse complement strand
TTTTTCTTGGTATCGACGCTGATCACCGGGTCACCGCTGGCCAGGAACTGCCCGGCCAGGCCGTTGATGTACCGGAACTGGGCATCCCAATCGGGATGCTGGGCGCCTTCGAGGGTCTTGCGGGTTGCTTGCAGGCTGAATCCGATCGACGCCAAGATCTTGGCGACCACGGAATGACTGATCGTGTGCCCCTTCGCGGTCAGCTCTGGCGAGATGACGAGTCGATTTCGTCGTCCATCGCAACGGCGACTCCGGATCCCCCCGCGTGGCCGGCTCGATCAGCGAATCCAGGCAGTCCAGCAGTTCCGGGTCAGCGGTCTCGGCTTTCTTCCGTCCACCACCATGACGTCGAACACGATCCGGATTCGATGGGGCATCGGCACACAGTTCACTTAACCCGCGGCGAATCGTCGACCGCGACGCACCCGTCGCCCGATGCACCGCGGCGATACCGCCCCGCCCCCACGACTGCGCCTCTGCCGCCAACGCCAACCGCCGATCACGTTCATTCAACCGGGGCAGCAACACTGCCAGACGGGAAGCCATCGCCTGGAAAGCGTCATCATCGTCGCGCACAAACCCACACTAGTCCGCGACCCAATTCGACGAGAACGACACGCTGCTGTCACGAGACATTCACTCGAACGGATTAGTTATTAGATTACGGATCCTAACCCATCGGACATAGCCTTCGCCCCGTGACATGAGCGGCTCGGCTCCCCCCATTGTGAATCTGACGAGGCTGCAGGACTCGCGCCTGGTGACGCTACAGCCCGCGTGCTTGCTCACTCCAAAGAGGCTCTCGACACCCCCTCAGCCCGCCACCTCTCGACGACGGACGGGGCCTGCTTCCGGGCTCTCCGACGACTACCCGGACGGGACTCCCACCCGGAGGCTTCGTCCAGCTTTCAGGACGCAACATGCCATGAACCCTACGACGCTGCCGGCCCCACGGCGGGGCGCCGGGTCCCAGATACCCGAGGGCCCGGCACCCCCGGGAGGTGCCGGGCCCTGCGACCAGCGGGCTTAAGCCTTGGCCTGCATGTCTTAGCGAGCGGGGTTCGCCTGCTTAGCGGCCTTCGGGTCGCCCTGCTTGGCGCGGACGCCCGTCTCGACCTTGTCGCCGAGGTTCTTGTCCACGTTGCGCCAGTACTCGAACGCGCGCTGGAGGACCGGCTCGCTCACAGCCTTGAGCAGGTGGCCGACGATGTTGTCCACCAGCCGCGTGCGGGCCGCGTCGTCGAGCACTTCGCGGACCATGGTGCCGGGCTGGCCCCAGTCGTCGTCCTCAGCGTGCTGCACGTAGGCCGCCCGCACGATGTCTCCGTCGGTGTGCCACCCCGCCGGCTCGCCGTATCGCGCGGTGTCGGCGCGTGGTCCGCCCTTGGAGTTCGGCGCGTACACGGGATCCGACACGTTCTGGTATCGCATCGCGCCGTCCTTGCTGTAGCTGTGCACCGGCGACGTGGGCGCGTTCACCGGCAGCTGCTTGTAGTTCGCGCCGATGCGGTAACGGTGGGCGTCGGCATAGGAGAACAGCCGAGCCAGCAGCATCTTGTCCGGGCTCGGGCCGATGCCCGGCACGAGGTTGTTGGGCTCGAAGGCCGCCTGCTCGATCTCGGTGTGGTAGTCGGTCGGGTTGCGGTCGAGAGTCATCCGGCCGACCTCGATGAGCGGGTAGTCGCCGTGCGGCCACACCTTGGTCAGGTCGAACGGGTTGAACCGGTACGTCGCGGCGTCCTCGAACGGCATGATCTGCATCTTGAGGGTCCAGCTCGGGAACTCGCCCGCCTCGATGTGCTCATACAGGTCGCGGGTGTGGTAGTCGGTGTCCACCGCGGCCATCTGGTCGGCCTCGTCCTGGGTGAAATGCTCGACGCCCTGGTCGGTCTTGAAGTGATACTGCACCCAGAATTTCTCACCCTGCGTGTTGACCCACATGTAGGTGTGGGAGCTGTAGCCGTTCATGTGCCGCCAGGTGCGCGGGATTCCCCGGTCACCCATCAGCCAGGTGACCTGGTGGGCCGACTCCGGCGACAGCGTCCAGAAGTCCCACTGCATGTCGTGGTCACGCAGGTGGTTGTCGGCGCGACGCTTCTGCGAGCGGATGAAGTGCTGGAACTTCATCGGGTCCTTCACGAAGAAGACCGGCGTGTTGTTCCCGACCATGTCGTAGTTGCCCTCGGTGGTGTAGAACTTGAGCGCGAAGCCGCGGGGGTCGCGCCAGGTGTCGGGGCTGCCGCGCTCGCCGGCCACCGTGGAGAACCGGACCAGCATGTCGGTCGTGGTGTTCGGCTGGAACACCGCGGCCTTGGTGTAGGCGCTGACGTCGTTCGTCACCTCGAACCGGCCGAAGGCGCCGCCACCCTTGGCGTGCGGCTGGCGCTCGGGCACGCGCTCGCGGTTGAACTGCGCCATCTGTTCGATGAGATAGTGATCCTGCAGGAGGATCGGTCCTTGCGGGCCGACGGTGAGCGAGTGCTCGTCGCTCTCGACCGGGATACCGGCGTCCGTCGTCGTCGGCTTGGGCTGCGTTTCCGTCACTGCCGTGCCTCCTGATCGTGGTGGAAAACAATCTTCTCGTCATCATCGGCTGGGGATGCAGCCGCGGTGCGGCAGGTGGGGCACACCCCCCAGAACACCACCTCGGCCTCGTCGAGGACGTAGCCATGGTCGTCGCTGGGCGTCAGGCACGGCCGCGCGCCGACCGCACAGTCGACGTCCTCAGTGCGTCCACATGAGCGGCACACCAGGTGATGGTGGTTGTCACCGGTGCGGCGCTCGAATCGAGCGGGATGGCCCGCCGGCTCGATCCGGCGCACCAGCCCCGCGCGGGTGCAGGCAGCCAGCACGTCGTAAACAGCCTGGGTGGACACCGAGCCGAGTCGCTGCCTCACCCCGGAGCGGATCTGCTCCGCCGTGGCGTGTGGGTGCTCGGCCAACCATTGCAGCACGGACTGGCGGGGCGCGGTCACCCGCAACCCGGCGAGGCGAAGTTGGTCGCTGACATCGGGTGGAATCATGACGGAACCACTATCCCGGGTTATCTGGAACGAGTCAAGAAAGCTCGTGAGTGGCATTCGGTGCTATAACACTGTTACGCACTCACGACACCGCGACGAGGTACTCGTCGCGGTGTACCAGCTCGCCGATCACCGGTGCGCCGGGCACCTCGCCGACCACCAGTAGGCCGCCGGAGGTTTGCGCGTCGGCCAGTAGCAACAACTCGTCCTCCCCGACCGACGACGCGACGTGCGGGCGCACCCAGTCCAGGTTGCGCCGGGTACCCCCGCTGACGTAGCCATCGGCCAGTGCCTGCCGGGCACCGTCCAGGTAAGGAATCGCAGCGGCGTCCAGCACCGCCGAGACCCCGCTGGCGCGGACCATCTTCATCAGGTGGCCGAGCAGCCCGAAACCAGTGACGTCGGTGGCGCACCGCACGCCGGCGGCCACCGCAGCCCTCGCCGCCGCGGCGTTGAGGGTCGTCATCGTCTGCACGGCGTGGGGAAACGTCTCACCGGTAGCCTTGTGCCTGCTGTTGAGCACACCGACGCCCAACGGTTTGGTCAACGACAATGGCGTCCCCGCCACCCCGGCGTCGTTGCGCAGGATTGCCTGCGGATCGCCGATGCCGGTGACGGCCATACCGTACTTAGGTTCCGGGTCATCCACGCTGTGCCCGCCGGCCAGGTGGCAGCCGGCATTGCCGCACACGTCCCGGCCACCACGCAGGACCTCGGCGGCGAGCTCGAAGGGCAGCACCTCACGCGGCCAGCCGAGCAGGTTCACCGCGACCACCGGCCGCCCGCCCATGGCATACACATCGGACAGCGCGTTAGCCGCCGCGATCCGGCCCCAGTCATAGGGGTCATCGACCACCGGAGTGAAGAAGTCCGCAGTGGCGATCACCGCGAGACCGTCCTCGATCCGCACCACCGCAGCGTCGTCGCCGTCGTCCAGACCGACCAGCAGCTCGCCGGGCGGATCGGTCACAACGGCGCCGACCAGCCCGGCCACCACCGATTCCAGCTCACCCGGCGGGATCTTGCAGGCGCAGCCACCGCCGTGCGCGTACTGGGTGAGCCGGATCGCGGTCGTGGTCATAACGCCTACCATAAGCCCCGGATCGCCCGTGTCTCGAACACCATGATCACTGTCTGTGTGCATTGCACGACAACGACTGTAGCCCAACACACACAACCAATGATCATGCCCACATGCGAACTGATCACCAACGCCAGACGGGTGAATGCGCCACCATGGTGTGGTGGGGAGTACGGGACTGGCACGGGCCTGGCGGGTCCTTCGACCGGGGCCGATGGGCACACGCCCGCTGCAGCCGATTCGGGAGTTACCACCCCGGCCGGCCGCTGGCGAGCTACTGGTGCGGGTGCTGGCCTGCGCGGTATGCCGCACCGACCTGCACGTCGCCGAAGGCGACCTACCGGTCCACCGGCTCGGCGTCGTTCCCGGCCATGAGGTGGTCGGCGAGGTCATCGGATCGGGAGAAGGGGCGACCGGCGAGTTCGAGGCGGGACAGCGGGTCGGTATCCCCTGGCTGCGCCGCACCTGCGGGCGTTGCCGGTACTGCACTCGCGGCCTCGAGAATCTTTGCCCGCATTCGGAGTACACCGGCTGGGATGCTGACGGTGGATACGCCGACTACGCCACAGTGCCCGCCGGCTACGCCTACCCGATGCCCGGCGGCTACTCCGACGCTGAACTCGCGCCATTGTTGTGCGCGGGCATCATCGGGTGGCGGGCGTTGCGGCGGGCCAACCTGCCGCCAGGCGGCCACCTTGCTCTTTACGGTTTCGGTGCAAGCGCACACCTCACCGCGCAGGTTGCGCTGGCGCAAGGCGCAACCGTGCACGTGCTCACCCGCAGCTCGCAGGCCCGCAAGCTGGCCATGGCACTGGGCGCCACCTCAGTGGGTGGGGCCGCGGATCCACCGCCGCAACCGGTCGACTCCGCGATCCTGTTCGCTCCCGTCGGGGAACTCGTACCGTCGGCGTTAGCGGCTCTCGACCGTGGCGGCACCCTGGCGGTGGCCGGCATCCACCTCACCGACATCCCGGTTCTGCACTATCAGCAGCATCTGTTCCAGGAGCGGCAGATCCGCAGTGTCACCGCCAACACCCGGCAGGACGGTCACGACTTCCTTGGCTTCGCCGCCACGCACCGGCTGCAGGTGACGACAACCCACTACCCACTGGACCAGGCTGACCTGGCACTCACTGATCTTGCGGCCGGCCGGGTGCACGGTGCGGCCGTCTTGGTGCCTTGAGGACCCCTACGAAGGCCACGGCATCCGTAGGCAGGCGACGACCTCCTCGTCGGTGCTCTGGGAGAAGTCGGTGTACCACCCGCCGATCGCCCGGAGCAGCCGGGGAGTGACAAGGGCGATCAGCTCATCGGCGACGTCGTACAGGTCGCGGGACCAACCGAAGGGTGCCACCGGGACGGCAAGGACAACTCGAGTCGCACCCTGAGCACGCGCAACCTGGCACGCGGCCCGAGCCGTGGATCCGGTCGCGATGCCGTCGTCGACGACCACCGCAGTCCGCCCGGCCAGTGGAATGCGGGCTCGATCACCGCGGAACCGTTCGGCGCGCCGCTCAAGCTCGGCCCGTTCCCGGCGCTCCACGTCCGCCAACGCGTCCTCGGTGACACCGGCGCGACGTACCGTCTCCGGCACGAGGATCCGCACGCCACCTTCGCCAATGGCGCCCATTGCCAGCTCGGGTTGCGACGGCACGCCGAGCTTACGAACCATGATCACGTCCAGCGGAGCCCCAAGAGCCAACGCGACCTCTGCCGCAACGGGGACGCCACCGCGCGGAAGTCCCAGAACGACCACGTCCTCGCCGCGTAGGTGCTGCAGCCGCTGCCCCAGCTGCCGCCCAGCGTCTACACGATCGACGAACACACCGCGCCACCTCCTTGCCCGCTCGGTACGCCGACGATCGGTCCACCCGCACCGATTATCCCGATCTAGGGACGCGAAACCCGCGGATCCCTAACGAGACGGGCCTGCTACGACGGTGAAGTCGGTTGAGAGCTCGCTGGCGCCGCACGTCGTGACAATCCGGGATCGACCTGCAACGGCGTCCGGCCGGACGGTGGCGGTCCCCAACAGGCGCCACGGTTGGTGGCCCTCGGGGTTGCCCTTCAGCGGACCGATATCGAGTACCGGCGACTGCACGGCGCCAAGATCGTCCAGGCAAGCCACATCGAGCGACACTGCGGAATTCGGAGCGCCCTGCCCGGGGGTTGCCCGCAACCAGCTCACCGAAGGCGCAGCGTCGGCTGACGAGCTGGGTTCGGCCATCGGTCTGCCCTCCCGCGGGCCCGCCAACTCCGAGCGAGTTGGCTCCGAACCAGGTGAAACCGGGCTCGCTGACCCAGAGCAAGCCGCACTGAGCAGCCCCAAGCCCATGATGCTGAACGCTGCGAAACCGATCCGGACGCACATACCGCCGCAGTATGCCGTGTCACCGCGACAAGCCTCCATATGACAGTCCGCAGCCGGCCTTGAACGACGACATGCATCCATGTGACGGTTCACGACATGACTTCGGCGATGCCTCGCGGTGGTTTGGACGGGGTGCTGCAGCGCGCCGTCGAGTCCGGGATCCTCAGCGCCGACCAGGCGCAAGCCGTGCTCGCTGCGGAGCGGATCCGCGGGGAGCAGTTCGGTGGTGGCCGCCGGCTACCGGTGACTGAGGCACTGGGCTACCTCGCCGGGCTGCTGGCGCTGTCCGGAGCAATCACTCTGGCCGTCCAGTACTGGCGCGATGTGCCCGTTGCCGGCCGGCTGGGGCTGCTGGCCGCTGTCGCTGCCGCGACCTGGGGAGTGGGTGCCCGGATCGGTGACGGTTCGGCGCCCGCGCTGATCCGGCTGCGCGGCGCGCTCTGGTTCGCGTCCTCGGCGGCGGTGGCGGCATTCGCCGGCCAGATAGCATGGGACGTCGCGCACGCCGGGGAGGCCACGGTGTGGCTGGCAGCGGGTGCGGCCGCGGCGGTGCACGCCGGGCTGCTGTGGCAGCTACGGGATCGGCCCGCTCAGCATCTCGCCTGCTTGATCGGTGTGCTCGCGGCGGCCGGTGGTGCGGCGGGCTTGATCGATCTGGACAGCGCTATCGGGCTGACGATCGCCGCGGTGGGAACCGCATGGGTGGTCGCAGGCTGGTCGGCAACGCTTCGTCCCCCCACGATGGCCCTGGTCGGGGGCGGTATCGCGGTGCTGGCCGGCGCAGCTATCACCGTGGTCGGCTGGCCCGACGCTGCCCCGCTGCTGGGGCTGGCCGCTGCGACCGCACTCGTAGCAGTGGGGATAGGGACCGACCGGACGCCGCTGACCATCGTCGGCCTCACCGGCGCATTCGTCTACCTGCCCTGGACCGTCGGCCACTTCTTCGCTGACTCCGTCGGCGTGCCGCTGGCGATGCTGCTGTGCGGGGTCGCATTACTGACTATCACACTTGCGCTACTTCGCAGGTCAGCTCGTCGCGGACTTCCGCGCTGACCACCGCAGACGTCGTAAACGG
>JBOHGX010000359.1:0-3881 GCA_050700255.1 Pseudonocardiaceae bacterium | reverse complement strand
GATGTCCAGCCGCACCGAGGCGTAGAACTTCAGCGCCTTGCCACCGGTGGTGGTCTCCGGGGAGCCGAAGAAGACCCCGACCTTCTCCCGGAGCTGGTTGATGAAGATTGCGGTGGTGCCCGAATTGCTCAACGCACCGGTGATCTTTCGCAGCGCCTGGCTCATCAGCCGGGCCTGCAGGCCGACGTGCGCGTCCCCCATCTCGCCCTCGATCTCCGCCCGCGGCACCAGGGCTGCCACCGAGTCGATCACCACGACGTCCAATGCGCCGGAGCGGATCAGCATGTCCGCGATCTCCAGCGCTTGTTCTCCGGTATCGGGCTGGGAGACCAGTAGGGCGTCGGTGTCCACTCCGAGCGCCTTCGCGTAGTCGGGATCCAGCGCGTGCTCGGCGTCGATGAACGCGGCGATCCCGCCGGCCCGCTGGGCGTTGGCCACTGCGTGCAGTGCAACCGTCGTTTTTCCAGAGGACTCGGGGCCGTACACCTCCACGACCCGGCCGCGAGGAAGCCCGCCGATGCCCAGCGCCACGTCCAACGCGATGGAGCCGGTGGGGATCACCTCGACAGGCGCACGGCCCTCCTCGCCGAGGCGCATCACTGAGCCCTTGCCGTACTGCTTGTCGATCTGGGCCAAGGCGAGCTCGAGCGCCTTCTCCCGGTCCGGTGCTGGTGCCATCTGACGGTCCACCTCGCTGGTCGGTTTTTCTAGGGTCGGCGCCGACGCTAAGCGGTAGGACCGACACTTTGCGGCGACACTCGCCGGATCTGTGGACGCAGGCCCGGCTGTGGACAACATGCTAGGCGAACACGTGTTCGACATCGGGAGCGACACGCCCGTGTATCAGCAGACCCGCTTTAGCGTCGCTGTTCGGGAACGTCAAATGTGGCGCACACCACAGCCCACACCCGCTTGGCCTCGATCCCCGCTTCCAGGGCCTCGTTCACCGTGCGGCCGCCGAGCTCGGCGAACACGTGGTCATGGGCCAGCGCGGCGGCCCGCACCGGGCCGAACTCCTCGTCCATCCGCTGCCGGAAGTGGGTTATCCGCACTCCTTGAGGCTATGTGCCCGCCTCCAGGGTTACCGTGATGGGGTGTTCTCCCCAAGCGACCCGACCGGACTGTCCTCCACCGTCGGGCAGCTAGTGATCCTGTTCGGCCTGCTTGCCGCTCTGGTCGTGCTCATCCGCTGGTGGTGGCAGCAGCGGGGTCGCTGATCCGTAAGCACTCGTGAGCGGTGTGGCGCGAATGTGGTGGCCTGCCGCGGTCAGACATCGGCCGTTGGCGAGGTCGAAGCGCCAGCCGTGCAGGGCGCAGGTGAGCACCCCATCGGACACGCTGCCGAACTTGGTCAGGTCAGCGCGCAGGTGCGGGCAGCGGCGTTGCACCTGCCAGCCGTCCAGCTCGATATCCGTGCCGTCGTCGTTGCGCTCTTCGTACCAGTTCTCGACGTAGTCGATGCGCTCCTGCGACAGGCACTTGAAGAAGATGTAGACGAACTCGTTGTACTGACCGACCCGGCTGGCCCTAAACCGCAGCGACAGAAACAAACTGTTCGACCAGTCCACCTCGCGGCGGGCCAGGTTGGTGGCGACCAGATCCGCCGAGGTGGACAGCCGGTAGCGGCAGTGCTCGCCGGCGAACTCGCGCACCTCGCGCGCGGTGAAGTCGACCACCAGTGAGCGCTCGCCGACGTCCAGGCGAACCGGGCCTCCGACCCCGGTGCAGATGTTCTCGGCGCGGGTGAGCAGCGGCTCCCACCACTGCTTGAGCTGCTCAAGCAGGTCAGCGGGCACCGGAGTCCGGCTGGCTCGCTCCCGGGCCAGGGCAGGTTGGGCTCGGCTCTGGTAGTCGCGCAGATAGGTTGTCTTGTCATTGAAGATGCGTTCGATCTCGGCGGCCGAGTGCCGGTGGCGCAGCTCGCAACGGGGCCCTTCTAACTCTGCCACGCTGCCAGGCAACAGCAGGTGCGCCGATACCGCCGGACGCTGCGACCGCAAGTCAGCCAGGAACTCCGCCTGGTCGGTGAAGATGCTGTCCCCGTCGCGTCCCAGACCATTCAGACCGAAAAGTTCTTCGTCCAGGAAACACGGTGGGCCCGCGGTGGGGAACACATGCGCGGCGTCGACGGCATCGATATAGCGCAGCGCCCGGTCGCTTTGCCCGGCCCGCTTGCGACGAGCGAACTCTCTGCGTGCGCCCTGGGGTAGGTCATAGACCATCGGCCACCAGATCGCCCCGGAAAATTGGGTGAAGTACCCGTGTACGTCACCGAAGTCGCGGAGTCGCTCGATGTCCAGCGGGTGAGCGTCGTTCTGGTTGAGGATCACGGTGTGGCCGTCGTCCAGGGACAATGCCGAGTCACCAATCGGCCCGTCGCTAGGCCCGGTCAGTGACGTGATCATGATGCGCAGCCCGTCGCGTTGCACCGGGACACCTGATCGCGTGCGCAGGAACGTCCGAAACCCAAGGCTCGCGAGCTCACGCTCCAACTCGTCGGTGGGGTAGTCCGGTAGCAGCACCGTGGTGTCCGTGCGGACGTGCCGGCGAAGCAGTTCGGCGTCGAAGTGATCGCGGTGCAGATGCGAGACATAGAGGTAGTCGGCCTGCCCAAAGGCGTCCCAGTCCAGGTCGCTGTTGTCCGGGAAGGGAAACCATGAGCCGAAGAAGGCCGGGGTCACCCAGGGGTCGCAGAGCACACTGCCCGCGGCCGTCTCGATGAACAACCCGGCGTGCCCGGCTCCGGTAATCCGCATGCGCTCTCCTCACTCCGACGACGTACCCGCCAGATGGTGCCATCCGTTGTGTGCATCAGCTTCGCCCGCGTAGGCGGCTTACGCTGGACAGCAGCGCGCCACAAGCGCGCCACCGAGCAAAAGGAGTCACTACCGTGACCGACGTTTTCCAATCCGGCGACCACGAGCAGGTCGTGTTCTGCCAGGACAAACCTTCCGGGCTCCGCGCCATCATCGCCATCCACTCCACGGCGTTAGGGCCGGCATTGGGCGGCACCCGGTTTCACCCCTACCCAAGCGAGCAGCACGCGCTCGCCGATGTGCTTGACCTGTCCCGAGCGATGTCCTACAAGAACGCGCTGGCCGGGTTGAACCACGGCGGTGGCAAGGCGGTCATCCTCGCCGACCCGTCCCGGGACAAAACCGAGGCGCTGCTACGCGCCTACGGTCGATTCGTGCAGTCGCTGGGCGGGCGTTACATCACCGCATGCGACGTCGGCACCTACGTCGAGGACATGGACGTCGTCGCTAGGGAGTCCGAGTTCGTCACCGGACGCTCGTTGGCCCATGGTGGCGCCGGGGATTCCTCGATCCTTACCGCGTTCGGCGTCTTCCAGGGCATGCGCGCGGCCGCCGAGCACGTGTGGGGCGCCCCCACTCTGTCCGGACGGCGGGTGGGCATCGCCGGGGTGGGCAAGGTCGGGAAACTTCTTGTCGATCACCTGCTCGCTGACGGTGCGGAGGTGATCGTGGCCGACGTCAACGAGACGGCGATCGAGCGAGTGCGGGTGGCGCACCCGGAGGTGGCCGTGGCGCCGACTACCGAGGCGCTGGTGGGCGAAACCCTCGATGTATATGCTCCGTGCGCACTCGGCTGGGCGCTGGACGACCCCACCGTCGCCGTCCTATCCGCCAAGATCGTCTGTGGTGGCGCCAACAATCAGCTGGAACACCCCGGTGTGGAAAAACTGCTCGACGAGCGGGGCATCCTGTACGCCCCTGACTACGTGGTCAACTCCGGTGGCGTCGTGCAGGTCGCCGACGAGCTCTTGGGCTTCGACTTCACCCGAGCCAAAGCTCGGGTCGCCCAGATCTTCGACACCACCCGGAAGATCTTAAAGTTGGCCGAACACGACGGTGTACCGC
>JBOHGX010000358.1:0-4794 GCA_050700255.1 Pseudonocardiaceae bacterium | reverse complement strand
ATCCACTGGGTGGCGACCTCGACGGCGCCGGTGAGCCGCAGCGCGACACCGAGGGGATAGGTGTCCGGTGTAGGCGCGAGCCAGGTCTGGGAGACCCGCTCGGGGAGCCGGGTGGCGGCGAGGTACTGCGCGGCGTCCCACTGCTGGCGGATGCGTGCGGCCACGGTGGGCTCGGTGAGGTACACGATGGCGTCGCCGATGCGAGCGGTGACCTGCTGCTCGGGGTGCCCGAGGGCGTAGGGGTGGACGTCGGTGGGCACCGGCCCGGCGACGCGCATGACCACGCTGAGCACGGTGGAGGCGAGGACGGGTACCGGTTGCGGGTCGGTGGTGGGTGGCTGGCGGGCGGCGGCAGTGATCATCGGGTGCTCCTTGGTGGTCGAGGGGAGTTGGTGCCGCTGGCGGCTACGGTGGCGCCGGTACCGGGGGAGGGGGCCCGGTACCGGGGAGGCCCGGTACCGGCGCCCGGGTGGATCAGCCCACTGGTTGGGCGGCGGGGAGCTCAGCCGGCTCGGCTGGTTCGGCTGGTTGCTCGCGGCGGGCCTTGGTGATCTGGGCGGTGGCGTAGCGGAGGCTGACGGCGATGTCGGCGGCCTCGAGCTTGTTGTGCCAGATCTTGCGGCCTTCCTCGGGTTGCCAGGAGTCGTCGGACAGTTCGCCGGTGACGGTGACCGTGGTGCCGTTGACCAGGGTGGCGGCGGCGTTCTCGGCGAGGGCGTTGAAGGCGACCACGTTGTGGAAGACGGGGGCCTTGTCGACCCAGGTGTTGGTGCGGCGGTTGAAGCGGCGGCCGTTGACCGCGACGGTGCACCTCAGGACTGCGACGCCGCTGGGGCTGTAGTGCAGGTCGGGTCGTCGGTGAGGTTGCCGTGGATGGTGATCTCGTTCATGGTGTTGTCTCCCTGGTGGCTTGGTGTCGGTGGAACGCGGCTCTGCCTCAGCGGGCCGGGGGAGGGGTCCGTCAGGACGGCGGGGGTTCCGGGGTCGTCCACCCGGGTGGGATCACGTCAGTGACCGCCGCAGGCGGCCTGTCTCACCCGGGTGGATGTACGCCGGGTTCATCGCCGCCTGCCCCGCCCTCGGTCTGCTGACCTCCGGGCGATCCACTGGCTCCGAGCAGGGGGGACGGACATCGGGCGAGCACCCCGCCGCACCTCGCCGGATCAGGCGGCGACCAAGGTCAACCCAGGAGGCGTGGTTAGCTGGCTTCGAGGTAGCGAGTGACGCCGCCGGGTGTTGAGCGGAGTGTGGCCATCGGCAGGCCACGGGCCGGCATGGCCGTCTGCCGTTCAAGGGGTGGGAACCGAATACGCCAGAAAGGGACCGCGGCCGGGTGTAGACGCTGGCAAGGCCGATCTGCGGTGGGCGCAGAGGGTGGGCGCTGCTCGGCATCGTCCGCCTGGCGGTGAGCGGGGGGCGGCTGGCAGGATCCTTGACATGCGCGAGGTGAGGAGATCCGAGCCGAGCAGGCGATGCGGGCAGTGCTCCCGACTCTGGTCGCCGACAGGATCGTCGCCGACAACCTGTTCGGCCGGGTGGCGTGGCAGCGCCACCTCGCCGAGCTGGACGGCATCGACCCGGTAGACGCGCTGCGGGAGCTGGAGGACGACCTGATCCTGGTCGAAGACGAGCGTGACCCCGCCGACTACCTCGCCAGACTCTTGGTGCGCTGAGACCCGCTCACCGCGTCGGGGTCCCCTTCCAGATCATCGTCCCCGTTGTTGGCTTTCTCTTGGGCGTCGAGGTCCTCGGCGTAGAGATCCTCGGGGTGCTCGAACCAGTCCCAGTCCGAGTACGGCTTCTCGCCGATCCAGGTGTCCTTAGGTCTCCCCGGTGTGGTTGATGGCCTGCCAGGCGGTGTCATCGTCGCGGTGATCGGCCACCCGATGGGGTCATGACCCGGGAAGCGCTCTCCGTTGTCTACCGGAGGGATCACTAGGTGTTGGCCGCACAGCAGCCGACCGGCGCGACGTCTCTCCAGCTGCCCGCACAGCAGTATCCTCAGGCGCATGACGATCCGTCGCACGGTGCCCGTGGAGATCGATGTCGGTACCGTGGCGCTGGCCGAGTTAGCCGCCGCCCAGCAGGGCATGTCGGTCGCCGAGTGGATCGCCAGGGCAGCACGTCGCGAGTTTGCCAGCATCAGCCCCAGCTCGAACTACGTCGAGCTCACCACCGCCGAGATGCTGACCGAGGACGCCGAGCGAGCCGCTGACGAGGCCACGATCGCCGCCGACGAGGCGAAGAGGTTCCGTGCGGCGGGGTGAACTCCGCCGCTACGTTCGCCCCAGTTCCCCAGAAGTCACCGTATCGTCGTGATCCTGTCCAGCGACAGCCTCAACAGCTCACCACGACCATGGCTGCTGGGAATGGAGCTTCAACGGCGCGACCCCGGCGACATCCTCGCCATCCCCGTAAACGACCACGGCTGGGCCTACGTCCGAGACCTCACCCGACTCTACCGGGCCTGGATCGGTGAGCCCGTCGGCCACCTCGACGAACTCACCCTGACCCGTCTCACCAGCGCCGTCCAAGCCGCCCTCGACCTGTAGGCCAGAACAGTCGCGTTCGCGGATGGACGATGAGACCCCAGCTACCGCGCAGAGGCGGTGTCGCGATACCAGCGCCATGCCTCGGGGTCTTCGTCCCCTCGGCGTCAGTGCCGAGCAGCACAGCGTCTCGCCATCGCGATGACGGTCGGCTCCGGTTTCCTCCCATACCGCGCACACCGCGGCCAGGTCGTGCGGGGTCGATGTCGCGCTCGGTCACCTTCTCCCGCAGCGCCAGCAGCTCGCTGGCGCGCTCATCACACCGGTGATCTGGAGCCAGGAGAGGGGATCTGGCCGGTCCGTGGTCGGGGCTCCAGGCTGGTGTGCTGCGGCCGGGAGGTGGCTGGGTCGGGCTCGGCGAGTTCGCCGATCATGGTCCACCCGTCACATTGGGTGCCGGGCACGGGCCCTGCGGCGAGGTCGGCGAGGCTGGGCTCCCAGGTGTGGTCGCAGGTCTGGCAGACCAGGACCACGCCGGGTTCCCGCTCGGGCTCGGCGTGTGGATCGTGGGGATGACTGGACGCTGGTGGGCAACAAGTCCGGCGCCACCCGGCTGGGGTTTGCTGCTGAAGTTCTTCGAGCTCGAGGCACGGTTCCCGAAAGGCGCTGACGAACTTCCCGCCCAGGCAGTGGCCTACGTTGACGAGCAGGTGCAGGTCGATGTCGCGGCGTATCCGTGGTCGGGCCGATCGATCAAGTACCACCGCGAGCAGATCCGGGCCGCGTTCGGTTTCCGCGAGTTCACCCGCGGCGATGAGGACAAGCTGGCCGGGTGGCTCGCTGAGGAGGTCTGCCCGGTCGAGCTGCGCGATCAGCAGCTCCACGACGCGCTGCTGGTGCGCTGCCGCGCCGAGCGGATCGAGCCGCCAGGTCGGGCTGAGCGGATCATCGCATCGGCGCGGGCGATGTTCGAGCTGCGGTTCTGCGACCGCACGGTCTCGCGGCTGAGCCCGGCGTCGGTGGACGCGTTGGAGGACCTGGTTGCCGAGCAGTCCGGGGCGTCGGCGCGGGCGCTGCTGGCGGAGTTGAAGGCCGACCCGGGCCCGGTCGGGCTGGAGACCTTGCTGCGGGAGATCGACAAGCTGGCCGCGGTGCGTGCGCTGGCCCTGCCTCAGGGGTTGTTCGCCGGCGCGAGCGAGAAGCTCGTCGAGGCGTGGCGGGCCCGGGCCGCGCGCTCTTATCCGTCGGACCTGCGGTCAGCGCCGCGAGCGGTGCGGCTGACACTGTTGGCTGCGTTGTGCGTGCTGCGTTCGGCGGAGATCACCGACGCGCTGGTCGAGCTGTTGATCGGGCTCATCCACAAGATCAATACCCGGGCTGATCGGCGGGTGGAACGCGAGCTGACCGAGGACCTGCGCCGGGTGCGGGGCAAGGAGGCGATCTTGTTCCGGCTCGCCGAGGCCGCGGTCGAGCACCCCGACGACACGGTGCGGGCGGTGTTGTTCCCGGTGGTCGGGAGAAGACCCTGCGTGAACTGGTCCGCGAGGCCAAGGCCAACGAACGCGCCTTCCAAGCCCGGGTCAGGTCCGTGCTGCGCGCGTCGTACTCCAACCACTACCGCAGGATGTTGCCGCCGCTGCTGGCGGCGTTGTCGTTCGGCTGCCACACACCGCCTACCGGCCGGTGATGAGTGCACTGGGAGCTGCTGGCCCACTACGCCGGACGCGATGGGAAGACCCGCTACTTCGCCGACACCGACCAGGCACCGCTCGACGCGGTGGTGCCGCGAGCGTGGCGCGACGCGGTCGTCGATGACCGGGGCCGGGTCGAGCGCATCCCCTACGAGCTGTGCGTGCTGGTCGCGTTGGGCGATGCGCTGCGCCGCCGGGAGATCTACGTCCACGGCGCGCACCGCTGGCGCGACCCCGACGATGACCTGCCCGGCGATTTCGACACCACCCGGGAGGTGCATTACGCCGCGATCCGCCAACCCACCGACCCGACCGCGTTCATCACCGACCTGCGGGAACGGATGACCGGCGCGCTCGATCGACTGGACGGAGCGCTGGTCGACGGCACCGCCGGCGGGGTGGCGGTCACGACCCGACGCGGCGAGCCGTGGATGGTGTCCACAATCGACTGCGTCGGCCGGGCCGGCGCGGCCTTGCCGGCGAAGAAGCGGCCCAGGTTCTCGGGCAGCTCGTACCGCCGGGCTGGCGCCGGCGCGGGCGCAGTTCCGTAGACGTGCCGCAGGATCGCCTCGACGATCATCGCGGGCGGCGGCTCGGTGTACTCCTGTCCGTGG
>JBOHGX010000357.1:0-7852 GCA_050700255.1 Pseudonocardiaceae bacterium | reverse complement strand
CGGTCACCACGCTCATAGGAGCCGACCACCACGGCCTTCCAGCGGCCCGCCGACTTCTGCTCGACACCGTGCAGCGACAGCCCCTGCTGCTGACGGATGCCGCGCAATTTGGACCCCAGGGCCTTGGCGTAGTCGCCCATCTGGCGCTTCTCCTTCTTCTTCAAACCCGACCAGGGCGCCGCGCGCGCATCGGGATGATACGGAGAGTAATGCTGCGCTGAGTAACCTTCCAGGTCAAGCCATTGGGGGCCCAACACTGAGGAGAGTCACACACACCACCCGGACGGGGCAGCGCTTGAGCGCCGATAATCCGCGATCAGGCCTTGGTGATACCGTCAGCGACCGGGTCCGGGCGCCTGCCCGGCACCCGATGTCCTTTAAGACCCGTCCGGTGAGGCGGGGAAGGAGCACGACCGTGTCGTCCCCCTTCGGGACGGGCGCGGCAGGACCACCGCGGCAGCGTGAGCTGCTCTCGGCGGCCGATGTCACGCGCATCGTCGCTCGAATGGCCCACCAGATCATTGAGCGCACCGCTGCCCAACCCGTGGCGCTACTTGGCATTCCTACCCGCGGCGTCCCGCTGGCGCACCGGCTGGCAGACCGGATCCGTGAGTTCGGTGGAACTCTGGCAGGCGTGGGCATCCTGGATATCACGCTCTACCGGGATGACCTGCGGCGCAGGCCTACCAGACCGCTACAGCCCACCGAGTTGCCTGCCGGCGGGCTAGACGATGCCCTGGTTGTGCTGGTCGACGACGTGCTGTACTCCGGCCGCACCGTCGGGGCGGCACTGGACGCGGTACGCGATTACGGCCGCCCGCGGGCGGTACAACTCGCCGTACTGGTTGATCGGGGCCACCGTGAACTTCCGATCCGGGCCGACTACGTGGGCAAGAACCTGCCGACCTCGCAGGACGAGGAGGTCGGTGTGCTGCTCGTCGAGACCGACGGCGCTGATGCCGTTGTGATTCGCCGGGGGCCGCGATGAGGCACCTGCTGACGGCCACTGACCTGCAGCCTGAGACCGCTACCGCGCTGTTGGACACCGCCGAGGCGCTCAAGCAGGCATTGCTGGGTCGCGAGGTGCGCAAGCTGCCGACGTTGCGCGGGCGCACTGTGGTCACCTTGTTTTACGAAAGCTCCACTCGCACCCGCGCCTCCTTCGAGATCGCGGGCAAGTGGATGAGTGCTGACGTGGTCAATGTCTCGGCCGCTGCGTCCTCGGTGGTCAAGGGGGAGTCACTGCGAGACACCGCGCTCACTCTGGCCGCGATGGGCGCGGACTGCGTGGTGATTCGCCATCCTGCCTCGGGCGCGGCGCATCGGCTGGCCGGCTGGGTGCCCGCACACGTGATCAACGCCGGTGATGGGACCCACCAGCACCCGACACAGGCATTGCTCGATGCGGCTACGCTGCGTGAGCGTTTGGGCACCCTGAATGGGCGCACCGTCACCATCGTAGGCGACGTACTGCATAGCCGGGTCGCTCGTTCGAACATCCAGCTCTTGATTACGCTCGGTGCTCGAATCCACCTCGTCGCACCGCCCACCCTGCTGCCCTGTGGGGTCGAGAACTGGGAATTCGCGACCTCGGGCCTTCAGAACCGGGAACCGCAGATACGGCCGGTAACGGTGGGGCATGATCTCGACGCTGCACTGCCCGGCACCGACGCGCTGATGGTGTTGCGAGTGCAGGCCGAACGGATGCATGGCGGTTTCTTCCCGTCCGCCCGGGAGTACTCGATCCGCTACGGGCTTACCGAGGCCCGGCTAGGGCTGCTGCCCGAGCACGCCGTCGTGCTGCATCCGGGACCCATGGTGCGCGGCATGGAGATCGCGCATTCGGTCGCGGACTCGCCGCGCGCGGCGATCACCGACCAGGTCCGCAACGGGGTGCACGTGCGGATGGCGGTGCTGTATCACCTGCTCGCCGGCCAAGAGGAACCGGTATGACGCGACCGCTGCTTCTTCGCGGGATCCGGCCCTATGGTGCAGCAGCGCCGGTGGATCTGCTGATCCGGGACGGGATGATCGCCGAGTTGGGCGCTCGCCTGGACGGCACCGGTGTCGAGGCGCTCGACGTCGGCGGGCTGGTGGCGCTGCCCGGCTTGGTCGATCTGCACGCCCATCTCCGTGAGCCCGGCCGGGAGGACGCCGAGACGATCGCCACCGGCTCAGCGGCCGCGGCGCTGGGCGGCTACACCGCTGTGTTCGCAATGGCGAACACCGATCCGGTGGCCGATACCGCCGTGGTCGTCGAGTACGTGCACCGGCGCGGCTGTGAAGTCGGGTTGGTCGACGTGCACCCCGTCGGCGCGGTCACCGCCGGGCTGCGTGGTGAGCGGCTCGCCGAGCTGGGGGCGATGGCCGCGTCTGCTGCCGCGGTGCGGATGTTCTCCGACGACGGCTTGTGCGTGCACGACTCACTGCTGATGCGCCGAGCCCTGGAGTACACCCGCGGGTTGGGCGGGGTGGTCGCTCAACACGCTGAGGATCCCCGGCTCACCGCAGGCGCCCAGGCGCACGAGGGCCGGATCGCCGCCCAGCTGGGACTGGCCGGCTGGCCCGCCGCCGCGGAGGAGTCCATCGTGGCGCGGGACTGCCTGCTCGCTCGCGACGCCGCGGCGCCGCTGCATGTCTGCCACGTGTCCACCGCGGGAACGGTGGCACTGCTGCGCTGGGCCAAGGAGCGCGGGATCCGGGTGTCCGCCGAGGTCACCCCGCACCACCTGATGCTCACCGATGATCGTCTGGCCGGCTACGACCCGGTCAACAAGGTCAACCCACCGCTGCGCACCGCTTCCGACACCGAAGCGCTGCGCAGTGCACTGGCCGAGGGGATCGTGGACTGCGTGGCCACCGACCATGCCCCGCAGGCCGCGCAGGACAAAGACTGCGAGTGGTCCGCAGCCCGGCCGGGCATGCTGGGCCTGCAGACCGCGCTGTCCGTGGTGGTGGCAACCATGGTGCGCCCCGGCCTGCTGGACTGGCGGGGGGTGGCCCGGGTGATGAGCGAGCGCCCAGCGCGGATCGGCGGGGCGACCGATCAGGGCCGCCCGATCGCAGTGGGACAGCCGGCGACGCTGGTCCTGGTGGACCCCGACGCCACCTGGACGGTGCACGGGACGCAGCTGGCCAGCCTGGCTGGCAACACCCCCTACGAGGGGATGGAGTTGCCCGCCCGGGTGGTGACGACCCTGTTGCGCGGCCAGGTCACGACCGAGGACGGGAAGGTGCAGCGATGACGACAGCTGCGGGTCGGACGGGCACACCGGCCGTGCTGGTGCTGGAAGACGGCACCATGATGTGTGGCGCCAGCTACGGCGCGCTGGGCCAGGCCCTGGGTGAGGCGGTGTTCGCCACTGGGATGACCGGCTACCAGGAGACTCTTACCGACCCGTCCTACCGCCGCCAGATCGTGGTGCAGACCGCTCCGCATATCGGCAACACCGGCTGGAATGACGAGGACGACGAGTCACACCGGATCTGGGTGGCCGGCTACGTCGTGCGCGATCCGGCCCGGATCACCTCCAACTGGCGGTCTCGCCGGTCGCTTGAGCAGGAGCTGTCTGCCCAGGGCGTCGTGGGGATATCCGGGGTGGACACTCGGGCGTTGACCCGCCGGCTTCGTGAGCACGGCTCGATGCGGGCCGGGGTCTTCTCCGGTGACGCGCTGGCCGAGCCGTCGCAGCTGGTGGCGCGGGTGCTGGCCAGCCCGTCGATGGTCGGGGCGGATCTGGTCGGCGAGGTCACCGCCGCCCTGCCTTACCTGGTACCGGCCGGCCCTGCCCAGCGCCGGTTCCGGGTGGTGGCGCTGGACCTGGGGATCAAGTCCAACACCCCGCGGATGCTGGCCGCCCGGGGCATCGAGACGCACGTCCTGCCGGCCACCGCCACGCTCGAGCAGGTGTTGGAGCGGGAACCTGACGGGGTGTTCCTGTCCAACGGTCCGGGCGATCCGGCCACTGCGGACCACGCGGTCTCGTTGACCCGCGCGGTGCTGGCGCAGAGGGTGCCGCTGTTCGGGATCTGCTTCGGCAACCAGATCCTTGGCCGAGCTTTGGGGCGGGGCACCTACAAGATGCGTTACGGGCACCGCGGGCTCAACGTCCCGGTCGTCGAGCACGCCACCGGCCGGGTGGCGATCACCTCGCAGAACCACGGTTTCGCTGTTGCCGGAGAGCCAGGGGAGCGGTTCGATTCCGACTTCGGTGCCGCGGTGGTGAGCCACTCCTGCCCCAACGACGGCACCGTCGAAGGCCTGACGTGCCTGGATACCCCGGCATTCAGCGTCCAGTACCACCCCGAAGCAGCCGCCGGCCCACACGATGCAGCAGATTTATTCGACCGCTTCTGCCAGCTGATGTCCCAGGGCCTGATGTCCCAGAGCCTGATGTCCCAGGGGCGCCATTCGGAGCCGATTGGCGGCCTGATTCAGGCCGAAAACCGCGATTCGGCTCCGAATGGCGGTCGCTGATGCCCAGGCGCACTGATATCGAGCATGTGTTGGTGATCGGGTCTGGGCCGATCGTGATCGGGCAGGCGTGTGAGTTCGACTATTCGGGCACGCAGGCGTGCCGGGTGTTGCGGGCCGACGGGCTGCGGGTCAGCCTGGTGAACTCCAACCCGGCGACGATCATGACTGATCCTGAGTTCGCCGATGCCACCTACATCGAGCCGATCACCCCGGAGTTCGTCGAGAAGGTGATCGCCGCAGAGCGGGCGGGCGGGACTCCGGTGACAGCGTTGCTGGCCACGCTGGGCGGGCAGACTGCACTGAACACCGCCGTCGCGCTGCATGAGCGCGGGGTGCTGGCCCGGTACGACATCGAGCTGATCGGCGCCGACATCGAGGCCATTCAGCGCGGTGAAGACCGGCTGAGGTTCAAAGACGTCGTCGGCGCTGTTGGTGCCGAGGTGCCGCGCAGCGCCGTCTGCCGGTCGCTCGAGCAGGTCCGGGAGGCCGTCGACGAGCTCGGCTTGCCGGTGGTGATCCGGCCGTCGTACACGATGGGCGGGCTCGGCTCCGGGATGGCGCACACGCCCGCAGAGCTCGAGCGGCTCGCTACCGCGGGATTGGCGGAGAGCCCGGTGCACCAGGTGCTCATCGAGGAGAGCGTCCTGGGCTGGAAGGAATACGAGCTGGAACTGATGCGCGACCACCGCGACAACGTGGTGGTGGTGTGCTCCATCGAGAACGTCGACCCGATGGGCGTGCACACCGGGGACTCGGTGACCGTCGCTCCGGCGATGACCCTGACCGACCGCGAGTACCAGCACATGCGCGATGTCGGCATTGCGGTGCTGCGCGAGGTCGGGGTGGACACCGGTGGCTGCAACATCCAATTCGCGGTGCATCCCGGAAACGGCCGGTTGGTCGTGATCGAGATGAACCCCCGGGTGTCCCGCTCGTCAGCGCTGGCGTCCAAGGCCACCGGGTTCCCCATCGCCAAGATTGCCGCGAAGCTCGCGATCGGTTACACCCTCGACGAGATCACCAACGACATCACCGGCGAGACTCCGGCCAGCTTCGAGCCCGCTTTGGACTACGTGGTCGTGAAGGTGCCCCGGTTCGCCTTCGAGAAGTTCCCTGGCGCGGACCCCACACTCACTACCACCATGAAGTCGGTCGGCGAGGCGATGGCGCTGGGCCGCTCATTCCCCGAAGCTCTGGGCAAGGCGCTGCGCTCCATGGAAACCTCCGCCGCCGGCTTCTGGACCAGGCCCGATCCGCTGGACGTCACCCTGGATCCGGTATTGGCAGCGCTGAAAGTGCCCCATGACGGCCGGCTTTACACCGCCGAGCGGGCGCTGCGCCTGGGCGCGACGGTCTCCCAGGTCGCGCAGGCGTCGGGTATCGACCCGTGGTTCGTCGACCAGATCGCCGGCCTGGTCGAGCTGCGCGCTGAACTCGTCGCGGCGCCGGTGCTGGACCAGGAGTTGCTGCGCCGCGCCAAGCGCGCCGGTATCTCCGACCGGCAGCTCGCCGCCGTGCGCAGTGACCTCACTGAACCCGAGGTAGCCGCGTTGCGGCACCGCGAGGGCGTGCGGCCGGTCTACAAAACCGTGGACACCTGCGCCGCCGAGTTCGCCGCACGCACGCCCTACCACTACTCCGCCTACGAGACCGATCCCGATGCCGAGACCGAGGTCACCCGGCAGCGGGAACGACCCAAGGTGATCATTCTGGGCTCCGGGCCGAACCGGATCGGGCAGGGCATCGAGTTCGACTACTCCTGCGTGCACGCTGCGATGGCGCTGGGTTCGTCTCCCAACCCACCCGGCGGCTACGAGACCGTGATGGTCAACTGCAACCCGGAGACCGTGTCCACCGACTATGACACCGCCGACCGGCTCTATTTCGAGCCGCTGACCTTCGAAGACGTCATGGAGGTGATCGAGGCCGAGCGGACCTCGGGCACCGTGGCGGGCGTGATCGTGCAGTTGGGCGGGCAGACCCCGCTGGGTCTGGCGCAGCGACTGGCCGACGCCGGCGTCCCGGTGGTGGGCACCACTCCCGAGGCGATCCACCTCGCCGAGGACCGCGGCTCCTTCGGCGCGGTGCTGGAGCGCGCCGGGCTGCCCGCACCGGCCTACGGCACCGCCACGTCGTTCGCGGAGGCTCGCAAGATCGCCGAGGAGATCGGCTACCCGGTCCTGGTCCGTCCCTCCTACGTGCTCGGTGGGCGCGGGATGGAGATCGTCTACGACGAGGAGACGCTGGCCGGTTACATCGCCCGTGCCACCGAGATCACTCCCGAGCACCCGGTGTTGGTGGACCGATTCCTCGACGACGCCATCGAGATCGACGTCGACGCGCTGTGCGACGGCAACGAGGTTTACCTCGGCGGGATCATGGAACACATCGAGGAAGCCGGAGTGCACTCCGGGGACTCCTCCTGCGTGTTGCCGCCGATCACGCTGGGCGAGTCCGACCTGGTCACGGTGCGTGCATCGACCGAGGCGATTGCCCACGGGATCGGCGTCCGCGGCCTGCTCAACGTGCAGTACGCCCTCAAGGGTGACGTGCTCTACGTGCTGGAGGCCAACCCACGGGCCAGCCGTACGGCGCCGTTCGTCTCCAAGGCCACCGCAGTGCCACTGGCCAAAGCCGCTGCCCGGATCATGCTCGGTGCCAGTATCGCGCAGCTGCGAGCTGAGGGCCTGCTGCTCGCGCACGGGGACGGGGGTGACCTGCCGGCCGACGCGCCGGTGGCCGTCAAGGAGGCCGTGCTGCCCTTCCACCGGTTCCGCACCCCGGAGGGCCAAGGCGTGGACTCCTTGCTCGGACCGGAGATGAAGTCCACCGGGGAGGTGATGGGCATCGACGCCGCGTTCGGCCAGGCCTTCGCGAAGTCCCAGGCCGCGGCCTACGGCTCGTTGCCTACTTCCGGGCGGGTGTTCGTGTCGGTGGCCAACCGGGACAAGCGGGCCATGGTGTTCCCAGCCAAACGGCTGGCCGATCTGGGCTTCGAGGTCCTCGCCACCCGCGGAACCGCCAACACGCTGCGCCGTAACGGGATTCCCTGCACCGTCGTGCGCAAGCACTTCGAAGGTCCCGACAACATCGTCGACCTGATCAACGCCGGGGAGGTCGATATGATCATCAACACGCCCTACGGCAATCCAGGTCCCCGGGTGGACGGTTACGAGATCCGCACCGCCGCGGTGTCCCGGGACATCCCCTGCATCACCACCGTGCAGGGCGCCGCTGCAGCCGTCCAGGGCATCGAGGCCCTCATCCGCGGCGACATCACCGTGCGCCCCCTCCAAGCCCTCCACGCCGCCCTCCGCGCCGCCCCCACCACCGCGCATTCAGCGGGCTCAGCGGGGTTATTCGATGCCCGATAAC
>JBOHGX010000356.1:0-2169 GCA_050700255.1 Pseudonocardiaceae bacterium | reverse complement strand
GCCAGGGTGCTACCCGGACAACGGTGCTGATCACCCACCGACTGGCCAATATCCGGCACGCCGATCAGATCATCGTCCTGGATCACGGCCGCATCACCGAGCAGGGCACCCATGGCGAGCTGATGGCACGCGGCGGCGGGTACGCCGAGCTGTTCACTCTGCAGGCCCAGGCCTATCTCGGTGGCGCCGGCGAGCTCAGCCCGCTGCGCTAGTCCCCTCCGCGGCGTTGCCGGGCCACCAGAGCACCGAGCACGGCGAGCACGATGACCGCCACGCCGATCCACAGCGCCACCGGGATCAGCCCACCGGCGCCATGGGGTCTGCCGGTCCGGTCCTGGGAACCAGCCGGCGGCAGCCACGGGATCGCTGACGTCATTCCCGGAGTTGGTCCTGCCGTCTCCAGCGGCGCAGCCTCGTCCACCAGCCGCCCGACCGGGCGGCCGGGCGCGAGCGCGAACCCGTAGTTGAGCAAACGGGCTGCCTGTTCCCACATCGGCACCGGTCGCTGCTCGCCCCGCATCAATATCACGATCAGGCGCCGCCCACCGCGCTGTGCGGCGTCGACCTGGGTGTGCCGGGCGTCATCGGTGAACCCGGTCTTGCCACCCAGCGCGCCGGGATAGTTCTTGAGCAGTTTGTTGTCATTGCTGAGCACGAAACCCGGCCGCTCACCGGAGCCCGGGAAGCTCACCTGCCGGGTGCTCAGCAACTCGGTGAGCAGTGGGCGGTTGAGCACCTCGCGAAATACCAGCGCCAGGTCGTAGGCCGAGGTGCTCATGCCTGGACCGTCCAGCCCCGACGGGGTGGCGGCCCGGGTATCCAGCGCGCCCAGCCCGGCCGCCAGCTCGTTCATCTTCTCGACGGTCTGAGCGACCCCACCCAGCTGCACGGCCAGGGCGTGCGCGGTGTCATTACCGGAGACCAGCAGCAGGCCGGTGAGCAGTTGACGGACGGTGTAGCGGCCGCCCGGTCCGAGGCCCGCCTTGCTGCCCTCCTGGTCGGCATCGGCCTGCGTGGCGACGAGGACCCGGTTGAGCGGGAGCTGCTGGGCAGCCAGCAGGGCGGTCAGCAGTTTGATCGTTGATGCCGGGCGGTGGCGAGCATGTGGGCTCCTGGCGGCGAGCACCTCTCCGGAGTCGGCGTCGGCCACCAACCAGGATGTCGCGCTGATTCCCGCTGGCGGGGCGGGTGCGTTGACCGGCAACACCAGCCCACACACGCCCATTAGAGGGCCACCCACTGGACGGTTCGGAACCGACATCGGTGACGGCGCCGGGGTGCCCGGAGCGGGCACCTCTGAGAGGTCGACCGGCGGGGGTGGGGTGATCTGCTGCGGGCATCCCACGGTGCCCGAGGCGGTTGCGGCGGGTTGGGCCGTACCGGGCACCGCACCGAGCAGGATCGTTGCACCGAGGGCAGCGATCAGGACCACCACCGCCCGGGACCGGATCATGCGCACCGGGCGAAGGCTAGCTGGCTCAGGTGGAGGGTGCGCTGCCGTCAGGACGTCGCCACGGCTTCGGAGTCCATGTCCTCCTTGGGTCTCGACGTCTTGGCGGCGCCGTTGCGGACCCGGCGCTGGGCCGGTCGAGGAGGCGGCGGTGGTGCGGTGTTCAACGGAGTCGGCGTACCGCCCATGATGATCTCAGCGAAGGTGGCCATTGCTTCGTCGAGCTGGGCGGTGTAGCGGACCTCGGACTCTTCGTTCGCCTGCCGGACCAGGCCGGCCATCGAGTCGGCATCGGGACGATATGCCAGCGCACCGTCCAACTTTCCCAGGCGTTCGGTGACGGAGGTGATCCGGCCACCGACTCCCTCGTCCACCAAGTCCAGCCGGGTCGACAGGGTATCCAGCCGCTGGGTGACGGACTCCAGTGCCGCGGACATCGACTCGGCGGCCTCACCCGCGCCCTGCCGCATCCCGTCGAGGCGTTCGTTCATGCCCTTGTCAACCTCGTCCAGCCGGCCTCGTAGACCCAACTCGGCGGCATCGATCCGGTCCCGCACCGGCTGGTGCACGGCGGCGGGCAGCTCCTCGAGGCTGGCATCCTGCCGGTCGAGGTGGAGGTTCAGGTCCTCGATCCGCTTGTGCAGTCCAGCGATCCGCTCCTCCAAGCCGTCCATCCGGCCGGAGAAACCTTCGAACCGGCCCGTCACCCCATCTAGCCG
>JBOHGX010000355.1:0-2335 GCA_050700255.1 Pseudonocardiaceae bacterium | reverse complement strand
GCGCCGACGTCGACCTGATCGCCGAGTCCGACTGCGCCGCCACCTACCGCCAGTTCGACTCGGAGGGCATGCTCTGCGCCGGACGGCCCCGGGGCGGAGCGGACGCCTGCTACGGCGACTCCGGCGGTCCACTTGTCGTCGACGACCAGCTGATCGGCGTCACCTCGTGGGGCAGTGGTTGTGGCCGCGCGGACCGGCCGGGGGTATACACCCAGGTGGCCTCCTACGCGACAGAGATCAACGCGCAGCTTTAGATCTGATCTGCCCCTTCGCTGTGCCACTTCTGGTAGGCAGGACTGGTGGACCAGATGATGCTGCACCGCAGGCTAGCTGCCGACCTGTCGACCGCCATGATCTACGCTTTGCTGCGGCTGCGGGTAGAGGTGTTCATCGTTGAGCAACGCTGTCTCTATCAGGATCTGGATGGCCATGACCTGGACCAGACAACGCGGCACTACTGGCTCGCACCCTACGGCGCTATCGAGGACGCCCAGGCCACACTGCGGCTGCTGGAGCCCACCGAGGGCCAGTTCAGGATCGGCCGGGTCTGCGCCGCCCGGCCCGCTCGGGCCCAAGGCGGAGTCCGGCGGCTGCTCGAGGCCGCGCTGGCCGAAGCGGGCGACGCCCCCTGCCGGCTCGACGCGCAGACCGACTCGATCGGCCTCTACACCGAGTTCGGCTTCGTAGTGGACGGGGCAGAGTTCACTGAGGACGGTATCCCGCACGTGCCGATGCGCCGCACGGGATCGGCGAGGGTGCGCTGACGATGAGCGCTGCCCGGTACCCGTTCTCCGCGATTGTCGGGCACGACGATCTCCGGCTGGCGTTGCTGCTGACTGCGGTGCATCCAGGGATCGGCGGGGTCCTGGTCCGCGGTGAGAAGGGCACCGCGAAATCGACAGTGGTGCGGGCGCTGGTCGCGTTACTACCTCCGGTGACCGCAGTACCGGGATGCCGCTTCGGTTGCGACCCGGTGGTCCCAGACCTGGGCTGCCCGGACGGACCACATGCTGTCTCAGCAGGGCACAGCGCCCACCCCGCTCGGCTGGTCGAGCTGCCCGTCGGCGCTACCGAAGACCGGCTGGTGGGCTCGCTGGACCTGCAGCGTGCCCTGACCGAGGGCGTCTCGGTTTACCAGCCCGGGCTACTCGCCGCAGCGCACCGCGGCGTGCTCTACGTCGACGAGGTCAATCTGCTGCCTGACCATCTCGTCGACGTGCTGCTCGACGCTGCCGCGATGGGTCGCTCGCACGTGGAGCGCGACGGCGTGTCGGTGTCGCATGCCGCATTGTTCCTGCTGGTCGGCACGATGAACCCGGAGGAGGGCGAGCTGCGCCCGCAGCTGCTGGATCGCTTCGGTCTGACCGTGGAGGTAGCCGCTTCGCGGGATGTCGGGACGCGGGCCGAGGTGATCCGCCGGCGGTTGTGCTACGAGGCGGATCCGACCGGCTTCGCGGCTGGTTGGCGTGGCGAGGACGTCGCGCTGGCGCAGCGGATCGCGGTGGCCCGGTCCGTGTTGCCTGGGGTGACACTGCCGGATGGCGAATTACGCCGAATCGCGTCGGTGTGTGCCGCGTTCGAAGTGGACGGGATGCGCGCCGATCTGGTCCTTGCTCGCACCGCTCTGGCGAACGCTGCCTGGCGGGGAGCCGACGTGGTGAGTGAGGACGATGTCCGGATCGCCGCCCGGTTGGCGTTGCCGCACCGCTGCCGCCGCGATCCCTTCGACCAACCCGGCCTGGACAATGAGCAGCTCGAAGCCGCCCTGCGCGCCCCCGACCACCCCCCAGACGACCCCCCACATGGCCCCGGTGGAGGTAGTGCCGATCCCGACATGGAGACATATCGGGGCGATTCGGCAGCGGGTAACCCCGATATGTCTCCATGTCGGCCCAATAGCTCCGATCGGCCGATGCCGACGCCGACGGCGCCGTTTCGGGCTCGGCTGTTGGCGCTGCCCGGTGTGGGGGCCGGTGCTCCTGGTCGGCGGTCTTGGGCGCGGACCAGCATCGGACGTACCGTGCGGGCATCCACCATCGACGGCAGCGGGCTGCACTTGCTGGGCACGCTGGCCGCCGCGGCCCCGCACCAGCATTCCCGTGGCCGCTACGGCCCGGGGTTGGTGGTGCACCGGGCGGACATCCACCGCGCGGTGCGTGAGGGGCGGGAATCCAACCTCGTGCTGTTCGCCGTCGATGCGTCCGGCTCGATGGCGGCGCGGGCCCGGATGTCCGCGGTGAGTGGCGCCGTGCTGTCCCTGCTGCGCGACGCCTACCAGCGCCGCGACAAGGTGGGCCTGATCAGCTTCCGTGGTACGCAGGCGCAGGTGGTACTG
>JBOHGX010000354.1:0-6839 GCA_050700255.1 Pseudonocardiaceae bacterium | reverse complement strand
GAGCAGACCGAGACTGATGCCCGCTTGGGCGCGCTGCGCTCGCGGCTGTACCGGCGGGGACAGGTGACCAGCCGGGGTGCCACCCGGTTGTAGTGCGTTTCGACGGTGAGGACCAGATGGTGAGCATCCGGCCGCGCCTGATGCGATTCGTCGACGGGGACGGGGATTGTTGTGGCAGCTGATGGCCCGGAATTGGCGGCAGCGAAACGGCTGCTGGACCTAGCAAAGGACCAGGGTTTCGTGTTCCAGCGGATCGCGCCCGGTGAGGATGGGCCGCTACTCGGTGTCCGGGATTCCCTTGATTATCGCGACAAGATCTATATCGGCGGGTTCTACTCGGGTTGCACCGCGACTCGGGCCCGTAAGTCCTCCCTGATCGTGCCGGGAGGTCTGCCGGTCACCGATCGCGTGGAAGGTGAGGCGCTGATCGTGCTGCACACGGTGGTGTCCGACTGGCCTATCTGATCCCCGACCGGCCGTCGGTTGAGCGATTGCCCCCCGAATCGGCTCCTGGCGGCCGGTCGGCACCAGGATCAGCCCCGCGCAGGTACGGCCCGAGGCAGGACAGGGCACCCCACCCGGCCCGCCGAATGCGGCTGTCTCGGGGTAATGAATGCCGGTCTGCCTCGCTGAGTTCTCTGCCTTGTCGCAGGTCAAGGGTGGGGCAGTGGCCCGTCAAGGAGGTGAGGCATGTGCCCTAGTAGAGGGTTGGTGCCTCGCCATCTGCCTCACGTCGGATCGGTCAGGAATCACCTAAGACTTGGACGTCGGAGCGCGGTGGTGAGGTCGCCTGGCCAGGTTACCCGTTGGCGTCTTGACCCGCGTCGAGTTGGTCTTCTTAATCATCCGAGCAAACTGAGAGCTCATCCACTATGGACTGAGTGGGCATGAGGTTGGGCATGAACTGGGGTCCAACAGGGCATCTCATGCCCATTAGCGACGACGTGTAGTTCCTGTACGCGCAGGTAGTAGCGCTGTGCGGCTGGCTCTGGCCGTCTCATAATCCGTCAGGTCGTGGGTTCGACTCCCACCCGCCCCACCGCTTCTAGCAGATAGAACAGTCTTTAGAAGATCGATCCAGTGGATCTATGGGTGTTGTTGCGGGTGCGAGTACTCTCAGTGCATGGCTTCGAGAGACCGAGACGGCCGCCAGCGGGGCGAGATCGAGCGGCGGGGCGCGTCGCTTCGGGTGAAGGCCTACGCCGGAGTGGACCCGGTGACCGGCAAGCGCGTGTACCGCAGAGAGACGGTCAAGGGCACGGACGAGAAGGCCTACAAGCAGGCAGAGCGCAAGCTCACGGCGCTGATGGCCGAGATCGACCGGCAACGAGGCACCCCGAGCGTGACGACGCTCGGGCATGTCATCGATGAGTGGCTGCGCACCGTTGAGATCGAAGACAGCACCCGCGAGGGCTACGAGGGCTACATCCGGCGCACCATTCGCCCCGTCTTGGGGTCGGTGCCGATTAGCAAGATCACGCCTCGCGCTCTGGAGAACCTGTACGCCGATCTGCGGCGCTGCCGGGTCCGCTGCGACCGGCTGCCCCATATCGAGCACAAGGTGGCCGGTGAGCACGACTGCGTCAAGGTCAAATGCCGCCCTCACGAGTGCCGGCCCATGTCAGCTTCAGCGGTCCGGCAGGTGCACGCTGTCATCAGCGGAGCGCTGAACCTCGCCGTGCGCTGGGAGTGGCTGGACTCCAACCCCGCCCGCTTCGCGGTACGTCATAAGCAGAAGCCGCCTCAGCCGGACCCGCCGTCCGCGGCCGATGCCGCTCGACTGCTGGATGCGGCGTTCGAGTTGGATGACGACTGGAGCACGCTCGTGTGGCTGGTGATGACCACCGGTGTGCGACGAGGTGAGATCTGCGCGCTGCGGTGGTCGCGGGTCGACCTTGACGCCGCTGTGATCGATTTCCGGCGCAGCTATCGACTCCGGCGCGGCATCGGTACCGAGAAGGACACCAAGACCCACCAGATGCGACGCATCGCGTTGGACAGTGAGACCGTGGTGCTGCTGCGCGAGCACAAAGGCCGGTGTCGGGAGCGCCTGCAGTCGATCGGTATCGAGTTGACCGATGACATGTACGTGTTCCACGGCGTTCGCGATATCGACCCGACCACGCCGTACTCACCGCATGCCGTATCGAGCCGCTACAAGGACATGGCCGATCGGCTGGGTATCGATACCCACATTCATGCGTTGCGCCATTACTCGGCCACCGAGCTGCTGACCGCAGGCGTGGACCTCCGCACGGTCGCCGGCCGACTCGGCCACGGCGGGGGAGGGGCGACCACCCTGCGGGTTTACGCCGCCTGGGTCGCCTCCTCCGACCGCAAAGCAGCCGAAATCCTGGGCTCCCGCATGCCCAAACGCGCACGGGTAAGCCCAGCCTAAAGGCGTGTCTGGTCGGCGTTGCTGCCGAATCGGACGCGGAACCAAGAGCGCTCGCACGGGATCACCGTGTATAGGACGGCGACCGCGATGCCTTCACCATCGACAATGTTCTCTGCGGCCGGAAACCCGAGGGCCAGCACGCGAGGGCAGCTCGGGGTTGCTCCGGTCGGGTGGGTCGGTGTCGATCGTGACGTGTGTCGCGTCGGTCTTGCCTAGCGTTGAGCGTGTGTTCAGACGCGCTTGATTACCGGTGCGCTGGGGCGGGGAGGCGAGTGTGGCGAAGCGGAAGTCGTTGGTGGTCCGCATCTACCAGGAGCACCGGAAGGCGTCCGCGGCGCGCGAGCGGGAACGGGAACGAACAGCCAAGGAGTTCGTCCGAAACCAGGAGCGGATCGCCCGCGAGTTGGAGACCGAGCGGAAGGCGGCGGCGCGCGCGGAGGAGAAGCATCGAAGGGACGCGGCGAGGGCTGCGGAGCTGGTGGTTAAGGCTCGCGAGAAGGAAAAGGAGGCTCAGCAGGCGGCGGCGATGAAGGCGGAGCGGGAACGAACGCGCGCTGCTGCCGCGGCCGAGCGTGAGCGAGCGGCGCGAGCGCGGGAAGCGGCCAAGGCGGCGGTGGAGGCCCGGCACGCCGAGGCGCGGGCCCGGACAGAAGCGATCCGGGACCGGGTCGCCGGTCATGAAAAGCTGCTGCGTGGGCGGGCTGTGGATCTGCGTGGGGACGCCCATGCGATCGGGCGGATGTTCGACAAAGGCGGGTCGGAGGCGTTCGTGGCGGCGGTGGATGGAGCCGTCGCGGGATCGCGATACCCGGACGGTGTCGTCACAGGTGTGACCTCCCGGTTCCATCCCGAGTCACGAGAACTGGTCGTGCACTGCGAGCTGCCGCGTCAGGACGTCATCCCCAAGATCGTTTCCTACCGCTACCGGGTACGTGAGGAAGATTTCCGGGCTGAACCACGCAAAGACGCCGAGATCAAGCGCCTGTACCGGCAGCTGGTTGCTCGGGTGACGCTGCGGGTGGTCACCGAGATCTTCTATGCCACCCCGGCGCCCCTGGTCGGCAGTGTGGTGTTTAACGGGTTCGTCTCGGCCCGGGACCGGGCCACCGGCCAGCCGGTGCGGCCGTGCGTGATCAGCCTCGTGGCCACTCGCGAGCTTGTGGACGGTTTGGTTCTCGACGAGTCCGAACTGGATCCCGTGCTGTGCCTGGCGCACCTGCACGCCATCGTCTCGCCGCACCCGTACGACCTCGAACCGGTCAAGCCGGTGACCTACTTCGACCCGACGAAGTACAAGCTGATCGACGAGTTCGGCGCTGTCGCCGGACTCGATCATCGACTCGACCTCCTTGCGCTCAGTCCTGTCGAGTTCGAGTATCTGATCCGCCGGCTATTCGAGGCGGTCGGCATGAAGTCGTGGGTGAAGAACACTCGGGCATCGAAGGACGAGGGCGTCGACGCGGTCGCGATCAACGAGGACCCCCTGGTCGGTGGGGTGTGCGTGATCCAGGCCAAGCGCTGGAAAGACGTCGTCGGCTTGGAGTCGGTGCACGCCCTGGCCGGCGTGATGGGCGACAAGTCGGCGACCCGTGGCATCCTGGTCACCACGTCGTGGTTCGGAAAGGCGAGCATCGACTTCGTGAACCGGCACGGGCGTATGCAGCTCATCGACGGCCGCAACCTCAAGGCGATGCTCGCCGAGCACCTGCAACTCGACGTCCTCATCGGGCTGCCCAAGCTCCCCCGCGGCTGGGAACGACACGACATCACCTGATCCCCGAACGCCGCCGTCTCGGGAGTAACGATCCGATGCAGGCGGCAGGCCAGGGACAGCCACTGGGTCGGCGCCGCGAACACGGCCCGGTCGGCCCAGGGCAGTTGAGGGCGTCGGAGCTGGTTCCGGAGCACGGCGACTTCGTGGCGAAGCACCAGGATCTCCGCATTCTTCGACTTGGAGCTACGGGCCAGCAGTCCGAGTCAAGAAGGGCTGCCGGAAGATCAAATAGAGCAGTCGTACTGCCATGACCGCCGATCATGTCGGACGGCCGCTGCCCAGTTATAGTCGCCGGTCACCGCCATGGATGGCTCATTCGGCCCCCACAGGCTGAGTTTGGCCAGCTACTTCGCGAGATCCGGCGCGGCGCGAGTCCGCTCGATGGGCCCAGCGGACTTGCGGCGCATCGTGCACGCCACCAGCTCTTGTAGTAACCAGCGGGTCCAGCGGCCATCCCGCGTGCGGCGGCAGCACCGAAACGCCCGCGGCAGCGTTAGCCAAGTTGTGGTGCTGATGGGTTGCGCAATGGGCGGACACGTGGGAGCGAAGCCCACTGTCTCCGTCGGCTTGACCTCGCCGGGGCTAGCGTGGTTGCGATCCTCGCGGCCTTCGTCCAGGCAGTTCTCGCGGCGAAGGCCGCAGCCGGTGGGACGGCGACGCCTCACTGGGTCTACGTGCTCGAAGGCGGGTCCGCCCGATGCATGAACTGCCACCGACAACCGTCATACGGTGACGACGGACCCAGCGGGCGGGGGAAGTGGCGCAGGTCAAACGTTGTCGACCCCTGAGCTTGACAGGGGCACGAGGTACAACGGCATCGTCCCGCCGACTTCTACCGGCTGGCGCTGCGCTGATCGGCTCAATTCAGGGAGGATGCGGGGGTGGCCAGGTCGACACCAGCACTCGTCGAGCCGTCGGTGCTGCGCTGGGCCCGTGAGAGCGTCAATCTGACAGCGCTCGCGGCGGCGCGCAAGATGGCCCTTCCCGATGACCGGGTGGAGCAGTGGGAGCTCGGCGCCGCAACACCCACCATCGCGCAGCTCCGAAAGGCCGCCGAAGTCTACAAGCGCCCGCTCGGAGTGTTCTTTCTGTCCGAGCCACCAACGGACTTTGACGCGATGCGCGACTTCCGTCGGCACGTCGGGGCGGAGGCTGGCGAGTGGTCTCCTGAGCTGCATGGCGAGTACCGCCGCGCGATTGCGCAGCGGAATGCGGCACTGGAGCTGGCCGAGATTGATGACGCTCCTCCGCCTACGACTTGGCGGATCGAGCCGTTGCCAGGCGGCGACGAGGAGATCGCGGCAGCCGCTCGGTCCCTCCTGTTGGGCCGGAGTCCGCTCCCCTTGCCCAAAGGTACGGGGACGAAGTATGAGCACCTGAACACGTGGGTGGCCGCACTGGAGGAGCACGGCGTGCTCGTCATGGCGAGTTCAGGCGGCAGGGTCTCCACTACCGAGATGCGCGCGTTCTCGCTGTACTACGAGGTTCTGCCGGTCATCATGGTCAACGGCAGCGACGCAGCGCGTGGCCGGCTGTTCTCGCTGCTTCACGAGTACGCTCACCTGCTGTTACACACGAGCGGGCTGTGCGACACGATCACCGACGCCAAAGCCACCGACCCGGACCGCGCCCTGGAAGCGCGGTGCAACGCCATTGCGGCGGCGGTCCTCATGCCGCGCGATGCGGTACTAGCCAGTCCGGAGGTGGCCGACAGGCAAGCGATCCCAGAGGCGTGGGACTACCCGGCGTTACGCGACGCAGCGGCCCCATTCGGCGTCAGTGCCGAGGCTTTCGCCCGCCGTCTGCTCATACTTGGGCGAATCGATCAGGCGTTCTACCATGCCCGCCGTGCCGAGTTCCTGGAGACATATGCGCGAGAAGAGGACCAGACGACGGCCGGCGGCAACTGGTATCGAACTACTGCCCGTGACCTGGGTAAGGGATTCGTCCGGCGCATCGCGGACGCTCATCAGCGTCGTGTGATCGATAGCTACACTGCGGCGTCGTTCCTGAACGTCAAGGTTGACCAGATTGCGCGCCTCGCCGAGATGGCGGCCCTTTCGGAGTCGGCGTGACCGGGCTGCTCTACTCGTTCGACACCAGCGTGTTCATCAAGGGTCGACGTGATCTGCTGCCACCAGAGGTGTTCCCAACACTATGGACCAACATCGAACACATGATCGCGAGGGTGAGCACACCGCCGGGGTGGCCCGTCAGTACGTGGGCTGCGCCGGGCAGGTCGCCAACGCGGTCAACATCGTGTACTGCACCTACGCCGGCTCCCGCGGGCACGCGCAGGTCGGCGCCCGAATCTAGCTGCCCAAGGACTGGGCCGGCGACCCCGAGCGCCGTGAGCGGGCCGGGGTGGGCGCCGACGTGGTGTTCCAGACCAAACCCCAGCTCGCGGTCGACATCCTGACCGACCTAATGCGGTTGCACCAGCCAGTCGGGAGATGCGGCAGGGTGGTGTTCCTCAGCCGCCGATGGGTGAGCACTCGAACGACCGGGTCCGAGTGTGAGACCGAGGGTCCAGACCGTGCCCCTGCCGGTGGGTGAGGAGGATCGATGGCTGGTGGGATGTCGTGCCGGTGAGCACTGATCCATTAGGGGGCCGTGATTCTCCTCTGGCTGACCGACAGGATGAGGGGGACAAATGCTGTTCGTGGG
>JBOHGX010000353.1:0-19462 GCA_050700255.1 Pseudonocardiaceae bacterium | reverse complement strand
GTCCGGCGTGCCTGCTGGACCCTGCCGGTGGCGGTGCCTACCGTCGCCCAGGAGACAGAGCTGACATAACTCTAATCCTTTAGATGAGGTTGAGGGTTCTGCCACGCCGAGGGGAGCAGGGATGCTTGGACGTCGGCGCGGTGCTGGCAGCGACGAGGAAGGCCGCACTGTGTTATATAGCGATGGGTTGGGCGGCACAGGGTTGACCAGCGACGGCGCGACCGGATGACGCCGCCGCACAACTACCTCGCCGTGATCAAGGTAGCCGGAATCGGCGGTGGCGGTGTCAACGCCGTGAACCGCATGATCGAAGTCGGGCTCAAGGGCGTCGAATTCATCGCGGTGAACACCGATGCTCAGGCGCTACTGATGTCGGATGCCGACGTCAAGCTCGACATCGGCCGGGAGCTCACCCGCGGGCTCGGCGCGGGGGCGGATCCGGAGGTCGGCCGCAAGGCCGCCGAGGATCACCGCGAGGAGATCGAGGAAGTTCTCAAAGGCGCTGACATGGTATTCGTCACTGCGGGTGAGGGTGGCGGGACCGGCACCGGTGGCGCTCCGGTAGTGGCGAGCATCGCCCGCAAGCTGGGTGCGCTGACCATCGGTGTCGTCACCCGACCGTTCACTTTCGAGGGCAAGCGGCGCGCCGGGCAGGCCGAGGACGGCATTACCGAGCTGCGTAACGAGTGCGACACCCTGATCGTGATTCCCAATGACCGGCTGCTGCAGCTCGGCGACGCCAACGTGAGCCTGATGGACGCGTTCCGCTCCGCTGACGAGGTGCTGCTGTCCGGTGTCCAGGGCATCACCGACCTCATCACCACTCCTGGTCTGATCAACCTGGACTTCGCCGACGTGAAGAGCGTCATGTCCGGTGCGGGTAGTGCGCTGATGGGCATCGGTTCCTCTCGAGGAGAAGGGCGATCGGTGCAGGCCGCCGAGAAGGCCATCAATTCCCCTTTGCTGGAAGCCTCGATGGAGGGCGCCCATGGTGTCCTGCTGTCCATCGCCGGCGGCTCGGACCTGGGCCTGTTCGAGATCCACGAGGCCGCGTCGCTGGTGCAGGAGTCCGCCCATCCCGACGCCAACATCATCTTCGGCACCGTGATCGACGACTCGTTGGGTGATGAAGTAAGGGTCACGGTGATAGCTGCCGGTTTCGACTCTGGTGGGCCCACGCGCAAGAAGCTGGACCCCTCGCCGGTCACCGCACGGACGGTGGCCAGCGCGCAGTCGGGGAAGGTTGGCCAAGCCAGCAGGTCGCCCCAGGCGCCGATGTCCACGCCTGCGGCTGGATCTGTTGGGTCCGGAGGATCCGCAGCCGCTGCAGCTGCACAGCGCCAGGCCACGCCCAATCCCACCGCATGGCAGCCTGCGGCGGGCCCACGCAGACCTGGTGGCGCGGTGCCGAGCCGGTCTGTACCGGGTCGAGCGGTACCGGTGGCCGGGGACTTCGACGACGATGACGACGTGGATGTTCCGCCGTTCATGAGGTCGTGAACGCCATCCGCATCCGCCGGGTGGTGACCACCCGGCACGGCGGGGTCTCCACTGCGCCGTACGCCTCCTTCAACCTCGGTGCGCACGTCGGTGACCGATCTGCGGCCGTAGCGGCGAACCGGGAGCGGCTGGCCGCCGGCGTTGGACTGCCTGCGCGGCGGTTGATCTGGATGGAGCAGGTGCACGGTCGCACCGTCGCCGCGGTCGACGGCCCGCGGGCAGGTCCGGTACCGGCTACCGACGCGTTGGTCACCGCCGAACCCGAGCTGGCGGTGGCGGTGCTGGTCGCCGACTGTGTGCCGGTGCTGCTGGCGGACCCGGTCGACAAGGTTGTCGCCGCTGTGCACGCGGGGCGGGTGGGAGCCGGGATCGGGGTGTTGCCAGCGACGCTGGAGGCGATGCGCGAGCTTGGTGCGCGGATCGAGCAGGTGGAGGTTTTGCTCGGCCCGTCGGCGTGCGGGCAGTGTTACGAGGTACCGGTAGCGATGCAGGCTGACGTGGAGGCTCGCTTGCCTGGCAGTGCCTGCCGGACCCGGCGGGGCACCGCCGGACTGGACCTACGGGCCGGACTGTGGTGCCAGCTGACCGCCGCCGGCGTGGCCCGGATCGGCGTCGACCCTCGATGCACCGTCGAGGACCCTGCGCTGTACAGCTATCGCCGCGACGGCGTCACCGGCCGACTTGCCGCGCTGACCTGGTTCGAGGGGTGCAGGGCTGTGCAGGACTCGGGATGATCGGGTGGTGACAGGGCCTCACGGTGAGGTTGATGCGGCCCGCCGCAGTGAGCTCGCTGCAGCGGTGGCTCGGGTTCGGGAGCGCATCGCCGCCGCGTGTGCCGCGGCGAGCCGAGATCCCGCTGGCGTGCGGCTGCTCGCCGTCACCAAGACCTACCCCGCCGCCGATCTGGCATTACTCGCCGACCTCGGAGTGCACGACGTTGCCGAGGCTCGCGACCAAGAGGCTGTCCCCAAAGTGGCCGAGCTCACCGCGCTTGCCCCGGAAGCCGTGGTGCGCTGGCACATGGTCGGCCGGTTGCAGCGCAACAAGACCCGTTCGGTGGCCCGGTGGGCGAGGCAGGTGCAGTCGGTGGATTCGGCCCGACTGGTCGATGCGCTGGACCGGGCTGCCCGTGCCGCACAGGACGTCGGGGAACGCGACGGTGCTGTCGGCGTACTCGTGCAGGCCAGCTTGGACGGCGATCCGGTGCGTGGCGGCTGCCCGCTGCCCGAGCTCGAGGCGCTGGCCGACCGGGTGGCAGCCGCCTCTGGATTGCGGTTGGAGGGCGTGATGGGGATCGCGCCGCTCGATGTGGCTGCCGAGATGGCCTTCGCCGAGCTCGCCGTCGCCGCCCAGCGACTACGCCGCGTGCATCCGGGCGCAGTTGAACTGTCAGCGGGGATGAGCGGGGACCTCGAGCAGGCCATTGCGCGGGGTTCGACCTGCGTGCGTGTCGGAACCGCGTTACTGGGCGATAGGCCGCTAACCTCGCGCTGACCGTGTGCGACTCGTCCCCGGGGCCGGGTTCTACGGGCGGTACGTCGAGGGTCGGGACAGGGAAGGCGAGGCGATGAGCGCGCTGTACAGGCTCAAGGCGTACTTCGGCATGGTCCCCGCTGAGGAGTTCGATGACTATTACCCCGACTATCACCCGACCTCTCGCTCCGGGTATGGCTCCGGCTACGACGACGCCGACTACGACATAGCTGCATCCCACCCCTCCAGAGAACGTGACCACGCTGCCAGGCGACTTGGCACCAGCCGGTCCCACCGCGCGGATTTCGGCGGTTACGACGATGGCGTCACTGCCCAACCGGGGCGCCCCGCGGTACCCAGGATGCATCCCAGCCGGTCCCCGTCGTGGGCTGCCGAGGCTCCGGTGCACGGCGCGCTGGCCATCGACACGACTCCAACGCTCGCCCCACCGGCCGCGCCGACATCGCCCAAGCACCCACTGGCCAGCCATTCCTTGGCCAGTGACCCGTTCGCCGACCCCTTCGCCGATGATCAGGCATACCCGCTGTCCCGCATCGTCACCTTGCACCCGCACAACTACAACGAGGCCCGGCCCATCGGGGAACGCTACCGCGAGGGCAATCCGGTGATCATGAACTTGACCGAGATGGAGGACCGGGACGCCAAGCGCCTCGTGGACTTCGCTGCCGGGTTGGCCTTCGCGCTGCGGGGCTCGATCGACAAGGTCACCAACAAGGTGTTCCTGCTGTCGCCGCCCAACGTCGACGTTTCGGCTGAGGACAAGCGCCGGATCGCCGAAGGCCGCCTCTTCGGCTAACGCCGTCTCTTCGGGTAACGCCGTCTCTTCGGGTAAACTCTGCGCAGTCCAGGAGCTCGGTTCACCCCCGCTTGACCCCCGTCTTGCCACCGATGGCAGAGTGTCCGCGTGGACGTGGTCCGGTTGGTGGTCTACTACCTGCTCTTCTTCTTCTGGTTGCTGCTCACGGCGCGTATCGTGGTCGAACTTGTTCGCGCCTTCGCTCGCAGCTGGCAGCCGGTCGGAGGGGTGGCGATCGCGCTTGAGTCGGTCTATACCATGACTGATCCGCCGGTCCGGGCACTCCGCCGGGTGGTCAAACCCATCCGCATCGGAGGCGTGGGCCTGGACCTGTCCATTATGGTTCTGCTGCTCGTGGTGTTCATACTGATGCGAGTGATAGATCCGAGAACGTAGCGGCCGCCGGGCTTGGGGCCGACACACCAGCGTGTGCATAGTCGAGGAGTGCGTGAGGTGATCCGATGCCGTTGACCCCCGCCGACGTTCACAACGTCGCGTTCAGTAAGCCGCCGATCGGCAAGCGGGGCTACAACGAGGACGAGGTGGACGCCTTCCTCGACCTGGTTGAGGCCGAGTTGGCCCGCTTGATCGAGGAGAACAACGATCTCCGCAACCAGGTTGAGGAGCTCGATCGCCAGCTCAGCGCTGCGCCGATCGACACCGGACGTAATCTTCGTCCGCTCGAGCCGCCACGGCCGGTGATGGCCCCGGTGCCGCCGATGGTCGAGCAGACGTCGCCAGGTGGTGACCACCACGTCCAAGCTGCCAAGGTGTTGGGCCTGGCCCAAGAGATGGCTGACCGGTTGACCGGCGAGGCCAAGGCCGAAGCGGATGGGATGTTGGGCGAGGCCCGAACCAAGTCCGAGCAGTTGCTCTCCGATGCCAGAGCCAAGGCCGACGGTATGGTCAACGAGGCCAGAACGCGAGCCGAGACCATGCTGAGCGACGCCCGTACCAGGGCCGAAACCCTGGAACGGCAGTCTCGCGAGAAGGCTTCGTCGCTGGAGCGCGACGCAGCGCGCAAGCACACCGAGATCCTCGGCTCGCTCAACCAGGAGAAGACCACCCTGGAGAAGAAGATCGACGAGCTGCGCACGTTCGAACGCGAGTACCGGACCCGCCTCAAGACCTATCTGGAGTCGCAGCTTCGAGAGCTGGACGGGCGCGGATCTGCCGCACCGGCAGACACGGTGCGCAGCCAGCAGGGTTTCGTCACCACCGGGTTCGGCGCGCGTGCCGAAGCCGGGAGCTGACGCGCGCCGGAAGCGCCGGTTCAGCCCGGTGAACCCACCACCGTTGGGCCCGGAACGCATGGGTGAGCGGTGATGCTTCTTACCGTGCTTTTGCTACTCGTGGCGGTGGGACTGCTCATTGCCGCGCTCGGCACTGGCCACCTAGCTTTGGCTTGGGTATCGGTCGCGCTCAGTGCTGTGGTAGCCGCCTTGATCGTCATGCGGTGGCGGCGGCGCCGAGACGAGCCCGAGGTCGAGCCCGTTGTGCTACTGGACGACGAGCCGGCCGATGCACTGCCGGGTGACAAGCCGGATGAGTCTGCGCAGGACGCGGCCCCGAATGAACCATCGCCGCAGCCGGCGTCGGTGACAGCTGCGGAGCATGGCGACCCGGCGGTGGAAGCGGCGCCGGTAGCGTCGGATAAGGGCGCCGAGGCTGGCGAGGACATCGAGGCCGGTGAGGAAGGCGAGTCCGGCGAGCCCGGTGAGGAAGACACCGATGCTGCGGATCTGTTGGTGGTTTACGAGCTGAATGACGAGGTGCTCGTTGTCGACGAGCACCCGCGTTACCACCTCACCCGCTGCACCTGGCCCGACCACGAGCAAGGCGAGCTGCTGCCGGTGCGAGAGGCCAGGGAGCTGGGTTTCACACCGTGTGACCGGTGCCGGCCGGATGCTGCACTAGCCCGCCGGCACCGGACCGCGAGCGCGACCACGGGCAGAAGCTGAGGTCAGCCCGGGGGACAAGTCGCTGGCGCAGCCCGGGTAGGATGGCATTAAAGGCACCGATCCGGCCATCACCGGGGAGCCTCCGGAAGAACGAGACAAGTCCACGCATCGGATAACCCGGTGGATGAGCCTCCAGTAGAACCGGACGGGTCCGGCCCGTCATCGCCGGCTCAATGAGTGGCCGCCGGCCAGCGCAGGCGGCAAGCGGGGTGGTACCGCGGTCCGTGGCGTGAGCTGCGGGTCGTCCCCAATGCAGCGAGCAGGACACCACTGCACTGGAACGACCGGCAATATCATTGCCCTGAGGAGCGCATCCCACCATGGCCTACCCCAAGGTTGCCGCGGGCGCAGCAGAACCCGTCTCGGCCCAACCTTGTTTTCCCGCCGTCGAGCTCGCCGTGCTGCAGTACTGGCAGGCCGACCACACCTTCGCGGCGTCAGTGGCGGCCCGCCCGGCCGGGGACAACGGCGCAGGCGAATTCGTCTTTTATGACGGCCCCCCCTTCGCCAACGGTCTACCGCACTACGGGCACCTGCTCACCGGCTACGTCAAGGACGTGGTGCCGCGCTACCAGACGATGCGCGGCCGCCGGGTTGAGCGCCGGTTCGGCTGGGACTGCCACGGGTTACCCGCGGAGGTGGAGGCGGAACGTCAACTCGGCATCACGCACAAGTCCGAGATCGAACAGATGGGCGTGGCCGATTTCAACGCCGCCTGCCGCGCCTCGGTGCTGCGCTACACGCGGGAGTGGCGCGACTATGTCACCCGCCAAGCCCGCTGGGTGGACTTCGACAACGACTACAAGACGCTCGATCTGGACTACATGGAAAGCGTCCTGTGGGCGTTCAAGACGTTCTGGGACAAGGGGTTGATCTACCAGGGTTTCCGGGTGCTGTGGTACTGCTGGCGCTGCGAGACACCGCTGTCGAACACCGAGACGAAGATGGACGATGTCTACCGCACTCGGCAGGACCCGGCGGTCACCGTCGGGCTGCGGCTCGACAGTGGTGAACTGGCGCTGATCTGGACCACCACGCCGTGGACCTTGCCGTCCAACTTGGCGGTGGCGGTGAATCCAGCTCTGGAGTACGTCACCGTCGAGGTGGGTGGCGAACGCTACCTGATCGCCGAGGACCGGCTGCCGGCCTACGCCCGGGAGCTCGGCGAGGCGCCGCGGGTGGTGGCCCGGTATCAGGGGTCAGAGCTGCTCGGCCGCCGCTACACCCCACCGTTTGACTTCTTCGCCGGCCGCGCCAATGCCCACCGGCTGCTCGCTGCCGATTACGTGACCACCGATGAGGGCACCGGTCTGGTGCACCTCGCCCCCGCCTTCGGTGAAGAGGACAAGGCCGTCACCGATGCCGCTGGTATCGAGGCGGTGGTTCCGGTGGACTCGGCGGGGCAGTTCACCGCCGAGGTGGCTCCGTATGCCGGGATGCAGGTCTTCGATGCCAACCGGGCGATCATTCGAGATCTGCGCGACGGCGCCCGCTACGTCGACGGCGTGCTGCTGCGTCAAGACACCTACGAGCACCCCTACCCGCACTGCTGGCGCTGCAACAACCCACTGATCCAGCGTGCAGTGTCGTCCTGGTTCGTCGAGGTGACCCGGTTCCGGGACCGGATGGTGGCGCTGAACCGCGAGATCACTTGGGTTCCGGACAACGTCGGAGACCGGCAGTTCGGCACGTGGCTGGAGGGCGCCCGGGACTGGAACATCTCCCGCAACCGGTACTGGGGTTCCCCGCTGCCGGTCTGGATCTCCGACGATCCCGGCTACCCACGGGTGGACGTCTATGGATCCCTGGACGAGCTGGAACGCGACTTCGGGGTGCGCCCGGTGGACTTACACCGCCCGTTCGTCGATCAGCTGACCCGGCCCAATTCGGACGATCCCACCGGGCGCTCCACCATGCGCCGGGTGCCCGAGGTGCTGGACTGCTGGTTCGAGTCCGGCGCGATGCCGTTCGCGCAGGTGCACTACCCGTTCGACAACGCCGACTGGTTCGAAGACCACTATCCAGGTGATTTCATCGTCGAGTACAACGGGCAGACCCGGGGGTGGTTCTACACGCTGCACGTGCTGGCCACGGCATTGTTCGACCGGCCGGCGTTTCGCACCTGCCTGGCGCACGGCATCGTGCTGGGTGACGACGGGCTCAAGATGTCCAAGTCCAAGGGCAACTATCCCGAGGTCACTGAGGTGTTCAACCGGGACGGCTCGGACGCCATGCGCTGGTTCCTGATGGCCTCACCGATCCTGCGGGGCGGCAACCTGGTGGTCACCGAGCAGGGCATCAGGGAGGCCGTGCGCCAGGCGCTGCTGCCGTTGTGGAATTCGTGGTATTTCCTGTCGCTGTATGCCAACGCCGCCGAAACCGAAGGCCGGTGGCGAACCGACAGCCCGGATTTGTTGGACCGGTACGTGCTCGCCAAGCTGCACGACCTGGCCGTCGATGTCACGGCCCGGATGGACCGCTACGACATCGCCGGGGCCTGCGACAGCGTGCGCGGGTTCTGTGAGGTGCTCACCAACTGGTACGTGCGCCGGTCCCGGGACCGCTTTTGGGCTGGTCAGCCCGAGGCGATCGATACCCTGCACACCGTGCTCGAGGTAGCCTGCCGGATTGCTGCTCCGTTGCTGCCGCTGACCACCGAGGCGATGTGGCGTGGGCTGACCGGGCAGCGCTCAGTACACCTCACCGACTGGCCCGATCCCGCGGTGTTGCCAGCGGATCGGGATCTCGTCACCGCGATGGACCGGGTCCGCCAGGTGGTGTCCGCCGCGCTGTCCCTACGCAAGGCGCGGGGCCTCCGCGTCCGCCAGCCGCTGTCCACACTGACGGTCGCGGCTCAGGATGCAGCCGCGCTCGCACCGTTCACCGACCTGATCCGGGATGAGGTCAATGTCCGGTCGGTCACGCTCACCGAGGACGTCGCCGCCTACGGCCGCTTCGAGCTCACCGTCAACGCCCGAGCCTGCGGACCCCGGCTGGGCGGCGACACCCAGAAGGTGATCCGCGCGGTCAAGGCTGGGGACTGCGAACGCCGCCCGGACGGGACCGTGACGGCGGGCGGGATCCCGCTGCTGGACGGGGAGTACACCGAGCGGCTGGTTGCCGCCGATGCCGCCGAGTCCGCCGCGCTGCCGGCCGGCTCCGGGTTGGTGGTACTGGACACCGTGGTCACCCCGGACCTGGTTCCCGAGGGCATTGCCCGCGATCTGGTGCGCGTCATGCAGCAGGCCCGCAAGCAGGCCGGACTGGATGTGACCGACCGGATCGTGCTGACCGTCGAGGCGCCGGAGGCGGTGCTCGTGGCAGCCCGGGAATACGAGGAGTTCATCGCGGGCGAGGTCCTGGCCCGCCGGATCGACTACGGCCCTGTCAACGACGGCTTCGCCGGCACCGTTGGCGACGGCGTCGCGGTACGCGTCGCCGTCGCGGTCGTGAGTGAGTAACAGTGTTACCGCACCCAAACCCACTCACGACCGGCGCAGCCGCCGCTCGCTGGCGCGAGCTGCTGCAGAGCCGCGCCATTCCGGCCGAGATCTTGGCCGCAGCGCCCAAGGACCCGAGCCGGCACGATCCTGCCCGCTTCGTGCCGCCTGTAACACCGGAGGACACCCCGTCGCGCCGTGCCGCGCTGCAACTGCTCGGCCCCGAGGCTGCCAGCGTGCTCGATGTCGGGTGTGGTGCTGGTGCCGCCGGACTCGCACTGGTGCCCAAGGTGTCACACCTCACCGGCGTGGACCACGCCGACGACATGCTGCACGCGTTCGAGCGGGCCTGCACCGAGCGCGGGGTAACGCACCGCAGCGTGCATGGCCCGTGGCCGCAGATCGCTGCGCAGGCGGGTATCGCCGATGTCGTGGTCAGCCATCACGTCGGGTACAACACCCTGGATCTAGGTCCGTTCGTCGTCGCGTTGGGTGGCGCCGCACGACGCGGGGTCGTCATCGAGCTGCACGCCGTGCACCCGGGTGCCTGGCTGGACCCATTGTGGGCGCATTTTCATGGGTTGCACCGGCCACCGCCCGCGACCGCGGACGACGTGCTGGCCGTGCTGGCCGAAGTAGGGATACACCCCCAGGTCCAGCGCTGGACCCGGCCCGCCCAGCCGCGCAATCCCCAGGCAGAGGTCACCTTCTCGCTGCGCAGGCTCTGCCTGCCTGCGCAGCGCCGCGACGAGGTCGCCGAGGCGGTGGCCAGACTCGGTCCACGCCACCGCGATCTGGTCACGATTTCCTGGTCCGGTTGACCCGCGAGGCGCTGAGACGATCCGGGGGACAATCCGGCCGTGAGTGGGGTGGAGGGCGCGCTCGGGGCGGGAGCAGCAGTGTTGCTCCTGGCTGTGCTCGCCGTGCGGGTCTCCTCCCGGCTCGGGCTGCCGTCGCTGCTGCTTTATCTCGCTATCGGCGTGCTGATCGGCGAGTCCGGCCTGGGGATCGAGTTCTCCAATGCGCCGCTCACCGCCGCGCTGGGCATCGCGGGCTTGGTATTGATCCTGGCTCAGGGTGGTCTCACCACCCGGTTGTCGTTGATCCGTCCGGCGTTACGTTCGGGGATCGCGCTGGCCACCGTGGCCGTCGCGGTGAGCATCGTCGTCACCGGCACGGCACTGCACGTGCTGCTGGGCCTGGACTGGCGCACGGCGCTGCTGTGGGGCGCGGTGCTGTCTTCGACCGATGCGGCAGCGGTCTTCAGCGTGCTGCGGACCCTGAAGGTGACGCCCCGGCTGGCGGGTGCACTCGAGCTGGAGTCGGGCATCAACGATGCGCCGGTCTACATCGTGGTGGTGCTGCTCGCGGCGGGGGACCCGCTGCGCTGGTGGACGCCTCTGCTCGTCGGTTACGAGTTGCTCGCGGGCGCGGTGGTGGGGGCTGCGCTCGGCATCGCGGGAGCGTGGGTGCTGCGCCGCGCGGCGTTACCTGCGACCGGTCTGTACCCGCTGGCGGCCATTGCGGTCTGCGTGCTGGCCTTCGCCGCCGGCCAGGGTCTGCACGCCTCGGGCTTCCTGGCGACCTACGTGGCCGGGCTGGTGCTGGGCAACTCTCACCTGCCGCACCGCGGCGACACCCTGTCGTTCGCTGAAGGGCTCGGCTGGCTCGCTGAGATCAGCCTGTTCGTGCTGCTGGGCCTGTACGTCTCGCCGTCTCGGCTGCCTGATGCGGTGATTCCCGCGCTGGTCGTCGGCGCGGTGCTGATTGTGCTGGCGCGCCCGTTGTCGGTGGCGCTCGCCTTGACACCGTTGGGGGTACCCTGGCGGGAGCAGATGTTCCTGTCGTGGTCGGGGCTGCGAGGCGTGGTACCGATCGTGCTGGCGCTGGTTGCGCTCACCATGGGTTTCCCGGGCGCCGAGCTTCTGGCGGATGTGGTCTTCGTTCTGGTGGTGCTGCTGACAGTGGTGCAGGGCGTCACGCTGCCCTTGGTCGTCCGGTGGCTGCGGCTGTCCCAGCCAGAGCAGGGCAGGGAGATCCAGGTCGACTTCGCCCCGCTGGGCCAGATAGACGCCGAACTACTGCAGATTCGAGTACCCCGCCCCTCGCGGTTGCATGGCGTCTACCTCTCAGAGCTGCGGTTACCCCCTGGGACGATGGTCAGCCTGGTGGTGCGCGACGGTGTGGTGTTCACCCCGCAGCCGACCACCCGGCTGGAGGAGGGTGACCAGCTGCTGGTCGTCACCACGGCCGGCAACCGGGATCTGGCCGAGCGACGGATTCGGGCAGTGCACCGGGCCGGCCGGTTGGCTCAGTGGCGGGGGGAGACCGGCGTCTGATCGGCCGTCGGCGGACCGGTCACAATGGGCGATGTGAACCCATCTCAGCACGGCGGGGAAGCGGCCGCCGGCGACCAGCACATCCCCGAGGTGTCGCCAGGACGCCGCCGGACCGGCCTGCTGGCCGCCGCCGCTGCCGGCACGCTGTTACTGGACGTGCTGAGCAAGATCGCTGTGGTGGCCGTCCTGGAAGGTCGTCCGCCGGTGGAGCTGTTGGGCGGCGGCCTGTACCTCATCGTCTACCGCAACGCGGGTGCGGCGTTCTCGATGGCGACCGGGTTCACCTGGCTGCTGTCGCTGATCGCTCTGGGCGTTGTGGTGGCGATCGTCCGCTTGGCGCCCCGACTGCGTTCGACCGGCTGGGCGTTGGGGCTCGGGCTGGTCCTGGGCGGAGCGCTGGGCAACCTGGTGGACCGGCTGCTGCGCGCCCCTGGCCCGTTGCGCGGGCATGTGGTGGACTTCTTGTCGCTGTTGGCGCCGGACGGCAGCGTGTGGCCGGTGTTCAACCTTGCGGATTCGGCGATCGTGTGTGGTGGCGTGATGCTGGTCCTGCTTGCCGCCACCGGTCGGGACTTCGACGGCAGCCGCGGCACCTGGGGCTCGAAATGAGTGACGTTCGGACGTTGCCGGTACCCGACGGGCTCGACGGTATGCGGGTGGACGCCGGGCTGGCGCGGCTACTGGGGCTGTCCCGCACGGCGGTGGCCGGACTGACTGAGGTCGGTGCGGTGTTGGTCGACGGAAACCGAGTCAGCAAGTCCGACCGCCTGGCCACTGGTACATGGCTCGAGGTGACCCTGCCCCAGCCGCAGCGGCCCCAGGTACTGATCGAGCCGGTGGCAGGGTTGCGGGTACTGCACGACGACGCCGACCTGGTGGTGGTGGACAAGCCGGTCGGGGTGGCCGCGCACCCGAGCCCCGGCTGGGTGGGGCCGACCGTGCTCGGTGGCCTCGCCGCGGCCGGTATCCAGGTGGCCACCTCCGGCGCGGCCGAGCGCCAGGGTGTGGTGCACCGGCTGGACGTCGGTACCAGCGGTCTGATGGTGGTCGCCAAGTCCGAGCGCGGCTACTCGGCGCTGAAGCGGGCATTTCGGGATCGCACCGTCGCCAAGCACTATCGGGCGCTGGTACAGGGCCACCCGGACCCCACCCGGGGCACCATCGACGCTCCGATCGACCGGCACCCCAAGCACGACTGGCGTTTCGCGGTAGTGGCCGGGGGCAAACCGTCGGTGACGCACTATCAGGTGATCGAAACATTCCGGGCCGCGTCGCTGTGCGACGTCACTCTGGAAACCGGGCGCACTCACCAGATCCGGGTGCACTTCGCCGCGTTGCGGCACCCGTGTTGTGGGGACCTGAACTATGGTGCGGATCCCGCGCTGGCGCAGCGGCTCGGATTGGACAGGCAGTGGTTGCATGCCGCACGGCTGGGCTTCCCGCATCCCGCTGACGATCACTGGATGGAATTCACCAGCCCGGATCCCGACGACCTGCGCGGCGCATTGGACGTGCTGGCCGCCGAGGTTTAGCCGATGCCGCGGCGGGCCCGCTGGGCGGTGTTGGCAGTGCTGGTGGCGGCACTGGGCGTTGCGGTCGTGGTGGCGGGACGGCCGGGCGAACCGTTGCCGGTGACCGGTGTGCAGCGACTCGGGCCTGAGGCCGGTGAGCCGGTTGCGGAGTACCTGCGGCGGGCCGGTGCCTCGCTGCCGGCTACGGAGTCGGGATCGGTCTGGGCGCTGGTGCAGCTGGAGAGCTACCTCACGCCGGGGCGTGCCGTTGAGCTGGCCCAAGGTGTTCGACTCTCACGGGTGGTGCTGCGCGTTCCGCTGCCGCGGGTGCAGACCGCGTTGATCATTCGTGATCTGCCCGGACAACGGCCGGTTGCCGAACTCACCGAGGCTCTGCGATCTGCGGCGCAGGACCGCGCCGCCGTTGCGGCCCGAAACGTGCCAGGCGGCCGGTCCGCAGCCGTGGCCGCTGTGGAGGCCACGCAGCTGCGTGGTGGCTGCGCCTGCGTGCTGGCGTTACTGGTGTTCGGTGACGGTGAGGCGCTGCAGGCCGTGGCGGTCCGTCCAGGTGCCCGAGCGGTGCACGCCGCGCTCCCGGATACGCCCATCCAGGACGTCGCGATCTCCGCACTGCTGCCTGAGCAGGTCGACACGGTGGGACCGGTACCCGACGACGGGCCGGTGCCACCCTGATAGTCGAACGAAGCATGCGGTGCTCCCCTTGGACGCCCTGGACGCGCAGATCACCGCGCTGGAAGCCGAGCTCGGTGTGCGCGCCTCTGTTGGAGGCGTCGCAATCGATCACCTTAGCTTCTCCCGCGTTCCTCCTGCTCGCGTAGTACGTCTGCGGCCGCCTCGGCGAGGACGTAGATCAGTTCCATGAGGTCGGCCGGTTCCATGTGGGTCCGCAGAGATCGTGCGGCTGCAGCGGGGTCGTCGAGGCGGACGGACAGCATGCGGGGTCGGTAACCGGCCTGGACCATCGCCCGGTGCGCGAACCGCGGTCCGGCGAACACGTCGGCGTGGAGATCAGGCGCGTCCTTGGCGAGCCTCCCGAACTCCGCCGGCGGAGCCACGGATGGGGGAGCGGTCGGGGCGGTCATGGCGCTTCACCTGCCTAGGATTTGGGAGTTCGTGCACCAGGGGATATCGCTTAATCGAGCCCCTGCGGCGAGGCGTTACCGGACTACCGGGCGTCGGGAGCGACCCACCGGTTAGCTGACTCGGCCGCGCCATGGGAGAGATCTGCGCCCCATGAGCGACGCACCCACCCCTGCACTGCCTCCCGGGCAGGCGAACAAGCTGGCCGTGCTGCTCGACGCGCTGGACGGTGTGGTGATCTCCGACGCCGAGCGGGCGGCCTGACATGGCTGGCCGGACCGAGGCGCACACCGTGGAGAACATCGCGGCGGTGATCACCCGCCCCCGGCAGACCCGGGAGGGTGGCTAGTAACCTGGCCCTACTTCCTCACCGAGGTTCCGTCCCGGGGTCGCTCTCCGGGGCATCGGTGGGAGGGTCCGGGTGAGGGAAGGCCCTGCGATGGACGGCGCTGAGGACGCGCGGGCGATCGGCCGCCGACTGCGACAGATCCGCCACGCACGACGGAAGTCGTTGCGCGTGGTTGCCGGGCTCGCTGGGATCAGCGCGTCCTACCTGTCGCGGCTGGAGTCCGGGCAACGCGCACTGGACCGGCGGTCGTTGATCATCGCATTGGCTAACGCGCTGGAAGTAGCTCCCACTGAACTCACCGAGACCACCCTCCCGGCGTCGAGTGAGCCGGGCACCGACCTGGCGCGGGACGCGATACGGCTAGCGCTTGCTCGCGGTCGGCATGGGACACCCGGGCGGACAACTCCTCGACACCCAGACGCTCACCGGGCGGGTGTCCGACCTGCTCGACGCCCAGCAGGCATGCCGGCACGACACGGTCGGCGCCGGACTGCCCGGGCTGATCCGTGACCTGCACACCACCATGGCCGCCGGCCGCGATGACGCTGCGCTGCTGGAGCTGGTCACGCTGCTGCACGTGCAGGGCACCGAGGCGTGGCTACGCGATGTCGGCGCGCCGCTAGACCTAGCGTGGCAGGCCGCCACCCTGGCCCAGGACGCCGCTGACCGACTTGGCGACCCGCAGACCCGAGGGCTGGCCGCGTTCGGCAGCAACTCGCCGGGATGCTGGCCTTCACCACCTCACTGGTGGCCGCCGCGCTGCGCGACGAGGCGGAGGTGTCCGGCCCGCTGGAGTTGGCCACGGATCTGGCGCAGCGGACCGGGGAGGGCAACGCCTAAACCCCTGTCAGATTGTTACCTGCCCGCGAGAGAACTCCGGTGGACGCGTAAGCCAGTCCCCAGCTGGTGCAGATCCCGGTCAGATAGTCCTCGCGATGCACCCCACGCCCTGACCGCGGCCTGCCAACGCCTCATTGCTCTAATCTCGCGCCATTCCCGATCGGTGTAACCAGCCGTCCCCGTTCCCTACCACGCCGGGGGCTGCTCGTCGGGGGAACGAACTGCTCCACGGTCACCGCACCGCGCCGCAGACTCGGGCACAGCACCAGGTCGACCAGGGCGTCGCCGCGGTGGGCATCCAAGGTGCGCTCATCACCGGCGAAACCCGCTTGGCGCGCGTACTCGTCGCGCACCGCGAACACCCCGACGGCATCAGCTGCCCGGCAGGTAGGTGCACGGCCATCCCGTCGGGTTCGGGCCACATCCGCACCCGGCGCTCACGCCGGACCCGCTCGGCGCGTTGCTGGGCGGCTGCGGGGTCGGTGGCCAGCAACGCGCGGCGGGTCGCGGCGCGCGGCTGGCCCGGGGTCTGTCGCCGGGCCTTGACTGGTACCTGTTGTTCGACCGCTGCGGTGTGGAGGTTCAGCGTCTCGGCGTCGATGATGCGCGCCTTCGTGAGGGTGATCCGGCCCTGCTCCAGGGCCGCCAGGGTGCCCGGCAACCGAGTGCGCACCGACCAGGCATCACCGACCCGACACGCCGCGGTGCGCGCCGAGGCACTAACTAAAGTGCCCAGAAAACGTTGAGATAAGGCGAGCGGCCGTTGCTACTGTATTGGGGTGGGTCCTCGTAGGCTCCGCTTGCACCTCGTCCTCAGTACGTATCACCTGACTCCTGGTGGTCGCTGGCCACGTCGTCTTCCCCTGCCTCCTGGCTGGCCTCGGCTGTAGGCTCGTCGGTTGAAGACTCAGGATCCAGCTCGGTGTCCTGTGGGGTGTCTTCTGGCTCAGTCATCGCTAGATTCTTCCACACCCTGTCCGCCGCCATCACCGAGGCCTTCGGCGTGACCCGCCAACGATCTACCGTGTGCTGGATTCCGACACCGCGAGGACCGTGACGTCTGGTTCTCGAAGTTTTACCCCCGGCTAACTGACGGTAGGCAGGGTGGTAACCCACTTCTCACTACTGTCCGTGCATGACCACTACTGCGTGTGCGTCCGGGACAATCGGACTCAGCGGGAATGCTGTGCGGAGTGCTGATGCTTCTCGCGGCGATTGTGCCGATGGTTGCACTGGTGCTGGTGTGGTGGCTGGTGTGACCCGGGGCGCGGCCGGCCGGCGAAACGTCGAGCCGGATGCGGGTTGATAACCATGAAGCATCCACGGATGACGGAGCCGACGCAGCGGGTGCTGCGCGAGCTTCTCGGCGATCCGACGGCCGAGATGTACGGCCTGGAGATCTGCAAGGCAGTCGGCCTAGCACCCGGCACCGTGCACCCGATCATCTACAAGTTCGAGGAGATTGGCTGGCTGGAGAGCCGCTTCGAGGAGATCGACTCTTCCGACGCCGGGCGACCGAGGCGGCGGTATTACCGGCTCACACACGACGGTGCTCAGTTCGCCCGCGACGCCCCCCGAGGCAGGCGGCTAGGGCACGCCCTGAGCTTGCTCCGCGGCGCCTTCGTGCTGCGTCTGCGTTTCGGGCGCAAGAAGAAGGCGGCCAATGCCGCGGTGAGGAGGGCCAAGGGTTAGCCCTCGACGATACCCGCATGAAAGCGGGGCGGCCCCGGTGCAACGGAGACCGCCCCTGCGCCACCGAACCCAAGCCCGCTCAAGGGAAGAGAACAATGATTGACTCCACTGTAGGCCCCTGCTCGCCCAAGGACGAGGCACGGTCCGGCTGGGGGGTGCTGCTCGCGCTTCTGGCGGGCTGGGGCATCACCCTGCGGCTGGTGCTGCTCATCGGTGTCCCGATTGCGGCGGTCGTCGCGATCGTCGCGCTGGTCGTGATCTACCTTGGCACCGTCGGTGTCGCCGCGTTGCTCACCGGCGGCGGTGGCGGCTACGGTATCAAGCGGCTCCTCACACGCCGTCAGCGTCGCCGCGACGGTCGCAGACGCGCGTTGAACCAACGGGTGCAGCCCCAAGCTCCAGCCGGTCTGCGGTCTATTGTGATCTTCAGCCTTCGGCCGGATGTTTTGCAACTCGGAGGGAGTTAGGGCGAGGCCTCTATAGGGGAGCACTTCGGCGCGCATCTATTGCCCACGGCCCTCCACCACAGCCCGACCAGCCACCACCCGGTCCGCCGTGTGTGCGCTGCCGCCTGATCTTTCTGGCGGACTTCACCGCACGGAAGCGTTCCCACCCCGCATGGCAGCGCCTGGTGAAGCCGACCAAGCCCGAACGTCTCGACTGATCACGTGCGTTGCTCGACCCAGTCGTCGGCTAGTCGGGCCATGGCATAGACACCAGCCGGGCGGACAGCGGGTTTTTCGTGCCCGAGCTGGTCAGCGGCTATTGTGTATCGCTGGGCAAGTTGCTCGGCGTCTGCTCGGTGTGCAGTCCCTTTGCTACCGGGCCCCGCTCGATCTCGACACGGACCCGACGCCGCTCCGTCTCCGTCTCCGTCAGGAGCAGGGCACAGGGCGAGGGCCGCGGTCAGCCACTGGTCCCAAGACGCAAGCTCACGCTGCTCATCGACACTGAGGACACCGCGAATAACAGTGCGACGCTCACTTGGTCATCGTCACCACGACGGTCTGATCCGAACGGATCTGAGTACCAGCTTTCGGCTCAATCTTGGTGACGGTCCAGTTCGCTGGATTGAGGACAACCTCTCTCCCCGACGTCGCGTCGGCAGCCGTCTGGACCTTCGTCAGACCGAGACTGCGCAGGGTGTCCTCGGCGATGGCACCATTCTGGCCAACAACATCGGGCAGCGTGACAATGCTCGGCGCTGCGGGTGCGGCCGGGGCGAGGGCGGCAGGAGCCGGGGCGGCCGGGACGGGGGCCTGGACCGTGACGGTGGCGACCGGGGGGGCCGCCGAAGGGCCGCCGCAGCCGACGAGCAACAAGAGAGCCGCGGTGCTCGTGATAAGGGCCAGGGCGGCGCCGTGCCTCATGTGCAGTGGTCGTTTGATCACGGATGAGGTGGAGGACGGGGAAGCGGCCGGGGCGGTCATGTGTCGTGCCTTTCGGGGGAATTGAAGCGGCCGTCATCGCGGTCGAGGGCACCCATTAGGAGGTAGTTCACGGCGCTGTTGCGGCTACGCCTCGTCCGCGTTGCATACAGATCGAGGCAGGCTAGAACATCAGGGTCGACACGAAAAGTCGTGACCTTTGGTGCTGGCGCGTCACTGTCAATGTGCTTGCGCGGTGATGTCACACCCATTCATCGCTGGGGATGAAGGAACGTTACTGCGGGCCCCTGGCTGTGTTGGCTCTCATGCCTCGCCTATGAGACCGGTCACAAGCCCATGGGCGTCCTCGGCCTGGACTGCACGGTCCGACAACCGCGTCCGCAACACCCGCGTACCCCGCTCGGCTGCGGCGCGCCGTACCTGAGGGCCGGGACCGCGCACAATCAGCACTCCGAATGGCCACTATGAGGCAGATGTTACTGTATTGAGGTAGGTTTTCGCGCTTTACCACTGCGGCCTGCGCACCTCGACGCAACAGTGACGGACGCTTACCTGCCGAACGCGGCGACTGTTCCGGTAAATCCGTCAGCAATCCGCTGCGGTCCAATGCCTGCAATTCCAGTGTCGTCACCTCGGGACCGCAGCCGCACAGCGTGGTAATAGGGCAGCGCACGGTCTGAAACCACTTTCAGGCAACGCTGCAGCACTGTGCCTGTGTCGATACGCGCCCACCATGTACCCTGATGTACCTCAATCCGCCACACCATGGCGACCCAACGCCACCGTTCGGTACTCCGCACTCGGGGTGTCGACCAAACCGCGGGATCGTAATTCACGCTCATGCGCAGCGACTGCAGCATCGTAGGCCGAGGCATCCCCTGCCGCGGGCCCGCTGGGCGCGGTGCTGGGGCGGCTGCGGGGTCGGTGGCCGGCACCGCGCGGCGGGTCTCGCGGCGCGCACCTGCCCCGGGGTCTGCTGCCGCGCCTTGGCGAGCACGTGTTGTTCGACCGCGGCGGTGTGGGCATCGGACGGGTTCAGCGTTTCGGCGTC
>JBOHGX010000352.1:0-14859 GCA_050700255.1 Pseudonocardiaceae bacterium | reverse complement strand
GCCATCAGCTCGTCGGCGGTCGGGGCTCGCTGCGGGTCGAGCAGCCATTGCACCTGCAGCCCGTCGTACACCGCGATGAGGAACGAGGCGACGTGCCGTGCGGTAGGCCCGGGCAGTCCGTCAACTGAGGCGCGCACCAGCTCGGCCACGGTGGCCCGCAGCCGCTCGTAACACTCGGCGAGCTGGGCCCGCAGTTCCGGCACCCGCTCGGCCTGCGCGAGCGCCTCGACGAAGGCCACCATTAGCGGACGGTGCTGCTCAAAGGTGTTCACCAGCGCCGCCCAGGAGGCACGCACCCGCTGCAACGGGGTGGCGTCGGGATCAGCGAACACCTTGGATCCGAAGTATTGTCACAGGGCATGGCGCGCACGCTGCTTCCCGGCCCGCCGCTGCCGGCACTGCTGCAAGCCGGATTGATCTGGCTTGATCCCATTCGCTTCGTACACGCCTGCCACCGGCGTTACGGCGATCGATTCGCTATCCGAATTCCCGGGATAGGCACGCTTGTCTTCCTGACCGACCCGGCCGACATCAGATCGGTGGCACGTGGCGACCCGGCGATCTTCCGTGCAGGGGAGGCCGCCGCTCCACTCGGCGAGATCCTTGGAACACATTCGCTGCTCATCCTTGACGTCGACAAGCACCGGCGCAGCCGCGGGATGATGCTGCCGGCATTCCATGGCGACTCGGTACGCAGGCAGGTCGCCGAGATGATCGCGATCACGGCCGACGATGTCGCGCGTTGGCCGGTGGGCGAACTGTTCCCGCTGTATCCCCGGATGCAGGCAATCACCCTCGAAGTCATTCTGCGCACCGTCATCGGGGTCCATGACGAGGGCCGGCTCGCTGCGCTGCGGGCGGTGTTGCCGCCGATGCTGGAGATCGGCTCACCGCTGGAGCTGATCCCTCCGCCACAGGCGCTGCGCCGGTTCGGCATGTGGCGGCGCCGCGCCCAGCGCAATGCGGCTGCCCAGGCACTGCTCGCCGACGAGATCACCCTCTGCCGCGCCGACCCGCGGCTGGCGCAGCGCAGCGACGCGCTGGCGATGTTGGTACGCAGCGTGGACAGTGCGGGCCAGCCGATGGCCGACGACGAGCTCGTCGACCAGCTCGTCACCCTGCTGCTGGCCGGACACGACACCACTGCCACCGCACTGTCGTGGGCCTTCGAACGCTTGGTCCGCGACCCGGCACTGCTGGACCGCACCGCGCGGGCCGCTGTTGACTCCGACGACGCCTGGCTGGACGCGGTGTGCAAGGAGACTCTGCGGGTGCGACCGGTGATCTTCGAGTTCGCCCGCAAACTGACCGCACCGATCCAGCTGGGCGGTTACCACATCCCGGCCGGCGCCATCTTGGCTCCCAGCATCAACCTGGTGCACCACAGCAGCCGGCACTACCCCGATCCGGAGGTATTCCGGCCGCAGCGATTCCTCGACGAGCGTGCCGACCCGGCCGTCTGGCTGCCCTTCGGCGGCGGGGTGCGACGCTGCCTCGGCGCTACCTTCGCCCAAGTCGAGATGCGCACCGTGCTCCGCGAAGTCCTCCGCAGGGTCGAGCTGTGCTCGACCACCGCGCCCGACGAGCCGGTGAAGCCCCGCCACGTGACAATGGTGCCCCGCCTGGGGGCGATGGTGACGGTGCGCCGTCGCATCCGCGCGGGCGCCCTGCAGTAGCTGATGAGACGACGCCGGCGAGGCACCCACTCTCCGTAACAGCACACCTGGCGGGCCGATATGTTTCAGCCCACCAGACCGGGCGGTGCTGCCGTGAACGGTCCTCGATCTGCTCAGCATTCGAAGAGGACAGGACAGGTGATCAGACAATGAGTCGCACGACGTTCCTGGTAGCTGTGCTGGCAGTGGCCGGTGTGCTCGGTGGCTGCGGGCGGGGCCCTGGGTCGGCCGAAGCGCCGGAGTTCGGCCCACCGGTCAACGAACCGGGCGGGGCGTCGGCAGGACCGGCACCGGCACCAGTCGGGCCAACCGTCCGCACGATCAGCATCACGGTGCGTGGTGGGCAGGTCACCGGGGAGACCGGCAGGGTCACCGTGCCGCTGGGAACCCCGGTCACCGTATCCGTGACCAGCGACGTGGCTGACGAGATCCACGTACACGGCTACGACCGCAAGGGCGAGATTCCCACCGCCGGCAGCACCGGCTCGGTGAGCTTCACCGCGAATACCCCCGGAGTCTTCGAGGTGGAACTGGAGGAATCCAAGCTCCAGCTGGTCCAGCTGGAAATCAGCTGATCGCCCACTCCGCACGCCGTGGGCTCCTGGATCCAGATCTGGAGCGTGGCGGCCCCCTATGATCCGGGGCGTGGAGATTGTGGCTTTGTATGGTGCGCCGTGAACGCCGAGTCCAGCGGCGACCAGGCGCTACGGTCGGCTGCCGAGCGCGCGCAGAGCACGGGCATACGCAACCTGCCCGAATTCACCGACCTACCGGTCGCCGGTGACACCGCCAATCTGCGCGAGGGACCCGAGCTGCACCCGAACTGTCTGGCTCTGCTGCCGCTGGTCGGTGTGTGGCGCGGCGAAGGCGAGGTCGTCTACCCGACCATCGAGGGGCCCTACCATTTCGGCCAGCAGTTGGTGGTCTGCCATGACGGTCGACCGTTTCTGCGGTACGAGTCGCGGGCGTGGCTGGTCGACGACGCCGGCGAGGTGATCCGGCCAGCCGCCCGGGAGACCGGATTCTGGCGGCCGCAATCCGACGACAGCATAGAACTGCTGGCCGCACACGCCACCGGCATTGTGGAGATCTACTACGGGCGACCGCGCAACCAGACCTCGTGGGAGCTGGCCACCGATGCAGTGGTGCGCACCTCCTCGGCCAAGGAGATCACCGGCGCGCACCGGCTCTACGGCATCGTCGAGGGCGGCGACCTGGCCTACGTCGAGCAACGCGCGATGGCCGGCCAACCGCTACAGCCACACGTCTCCGCACTCCTGCGCCGCATCGTCGGCTAACCATCTGCGCTCAGACAGCAGTCAGCCCCCGGGCTGCCCGCCGCAGGCAGCGACGAGCCCGAGCGGGACCAATGCTCGGGTAAGCCCGGGGGCCGGGTGACTGCCTTGGATTCGCCGGCCGCCTCTCGTCAGTCCGTCGTTGCCATCAACGCCGGCCGGAGGAGGTGGCCTTCCACGGCCGTCGGCGGCTCTAGCTGACAGCCACCTCACGAGTCCTATAGCCGTTCAACGTTGGACCACCTCCTTTCCCGTGTACCCGTCACGCTAACCGCGTCGCAACCGGCTCGGCAACGTCAATGCGTTGCGCCTGAGCGCGTCAGTACACGTTTGGGCACAGCACGCGATGCTGTCCTAGGCCTACCATCGTGCTCGTGGATACCTCCCTGCGCCGCACGCTGCATGAACGGGGAATGCGGATGACTCCCCAGCGGCAACTGGTGCTCGATGCGGTGCGCGACCTGCAGCACGCCACCCCGGAGCGAATCTGCGAACACGTGCAACGCCGCGCACCCGCAGTCAACATCACCACGATCTACCGCACCCTCGACCTGCTCGAAGGCCTCAACCTGGTCCGGCATACCCACCTCGGACACGGCGCACCGAGCTACTCCACCCAGCCGCATGAACACGTGCACCTGGTCTGTCACCATTGTGGGGAAGTCGCCGAGATACCCACCGAGGAGCTCACCGAACTCACCGAGCGGTTGCGGCACCGGTTCGGGTTCCTGCTGGATCCCAGCCACCTGGCGCTGTCCGGACGCTGCGCGAACTGCACCGGCCAAGACGGCTCGTGACGTCACCCCTGCTCGGCCTACCCGGTGCGGTGCCCCCACCCCCCGGCTCCCCCGATGCCGGGGTGGCCTGGCATCACGGTGACCCGTTAGGTGAGCAGCGCACCGCCGAGCGCGCCGCCGTGGTCGTGGACCGGTCACACCGCGAGGTGCTCGCCGTGCCGGGTGAAGACCGGTTGAGCTGGCTGCACACCATCACCTCCCAGCACCTGCTCGCTCTCGGCGAGGGCGAGCACACCGAGGTGCTGGTACTGGACCTGCAGGGTCGCGTCGAACACCACGCCGTGACCTCCCACGTGGGCGAGACGGTGTGGCTGGACACCGAACCCGGCAAGGCCGAGGCGCTGCTGGCCTACCTCACCTCGATGGTGTTCTGGTCGAAGGTGACGCCGCGGGATGCGAGTAGCGAGCTGGCCGTGCTCTCGCTGCTCGGTCCGGCCACCGACAAGGTGATCGCGCAGGCTGGACAGCTGGGTGGTGTTGTGCGCGTCCGGCCAGGCCAGACGGACCTGCTGGTGCCGCGCGGTGATGTGATCGACACCTGGCAGCGGCTGGTCGAAGCCGGCGCCACTCCGGCGGGAAGCTGGGCCTATGAGGCGATCCGGGTGGCGGCACTGCGCCCGCGACTGGGCGTCGACACCGACGAGCGCACCATCCCGCATGAGGTCGGCTGGATCGGCTCGGCGGTGCACTTGGACAAGGGGTGCTACCGGGGTCAGGAGACGGTGGCCCGGGTGGCGAACCTGGGCCGTCCGCCGCGGCGGATGGTCCTGCTGCACCTGGAATCACCCGAGACGCTGCCCAGCACCGGGGACCCGGTGCGCGCGGATCAGCGGGTGGTCGGCCGGGTGGGCACCGTGGCCACCCACCACGAACTCGGCCCGATCGCGCTGGCACTGCTCAAGCGCTCGGTGGATCCGAGCACGCCGCTGCTCGCCGGGGACGCCGCTGCGTCGGTGGACCCGGATTCAATTCCCCCGGACACCGGAGAACCACCAGGCCGGGCTGCACTACGCCGGCTGAGATCCCGATAGGCCGTCGGGAAGGATTAGGTCCCGTGATCGAGGATCGTCGCGGTGGGCGCCGGCGCATCGAGCGAGTGCTGGATCCTGGCTATGTCGCCGGTCTGTCCGAGCTGGCGCTGGCCGAGGTTCGCGCGCGCCGAGACGACGCAGCGCAAGAGGAGACCGACCTGTCATACCTGCGCCGGCTACTGCATGCCCGGATCGACATCGTGGGCGCCGAGCAACGACGCCGGCGCAATGGAGGCAGTGCTCCTGTCGTGGCGGACCTGGCGCGGATCCTCTCGGCCCACGCCCTGGGCCCGGCGATCGGCTCGGGCCGCTTCCAGCTCCTGGAGCCCTCGCGGGCCCAGGCGCACCGCCGAAACATCGAAGCACTTGTTTCCGATGTCGACCTCTCTGATGTCGGGTCGCTTTCGGGTGAACAGCTCAACACCGCTTTGCAGGCCTACAGCAGGCAGGAGAAGTCGATATCCCAGCGCCGCCGCGAGGTGCAGCACGTGATGGATACCTTCAATGCTGAGATCGGCGCCCGGTACGCCAGCGGCGTTGCTTCAGTGGACGACTTACTCGCCGAACAGCGCCGGGTCACCGACCAGCCACAGCTCAAGCCCGGTTCCTGACTCGCCGGGCGGTACCGATCATCAGTCCGGTCGTGCCCAGTAGCACGACAACCACGGCCAGCCAAGACAGCGGCTCACCGCTGGCGGTCATGAGCGCCAGGACAGTCATGCCAACTCCTTCTCTCGAGTGGAACCTGCCCCCGGTCTGGTCGCGGAAGTCTTGCACACGTCGCCACGAGCGCCCGGACGGGTGCCCGCGACACTCCCTGGCCATATTTATTCGGGACACTCTGTGGGGGGCTGCGGCCGCGTCGCATCCGGCCCGCGGAACCCTGTACGGTGTGACCCAGAGGATGTTGTCGAGATGAACGAGGCCGCCGATTCCCCCGGCCGCCCCGTCCCTGCGTGCAAGGGGGTCGAGCCATGGGGCGCGGCCGAGCCAAGGCCAAGCAGACAAAGGTAGCGCGGGAGCTCAAGTACAGCTCCCCCACCACCGATCTCGAGGCCCTGCAACGAGAGCTGTCGGGCGACAACGGCGTCCGCCACGCCGGCGAGGATCGTGGCAGTGACGACCGTACCGAGGATCTCTACGAGGACGAGTACGACCAGCACCGCCGGTGACCGCGACGCTCCCAGTCCAGACGCCTGCAGTCCAGACGCCTGCAGTCCAGACGCCTGCAGTCCAGACGCCTGCAGTGCAGCCGCCTGATCGAGTTCAAAACCGTGGGTGATCCCCACGGAGCACGGCTCGGACGGCGTCTTTCGCGGCAGCATCGACCCCGACATCGCGGGACCTGCTGACCTCACCGAGCACCCATGCCGGCACGTGCCGGGCGGTCAGCACGGCCAGTACGCGGTCAACCTCAGCCGGATCGACCACAGCGACCATCCCGACGCCCATGTTGAAGGTGCGCTCCATCTCTGCGCGCTGTACCCGACCCAGCCGGGCGATCAGCGCGAATTCGGCGGCCGGCGTCCAGCTACCGCGGTCCAGCACGGCGACCAACCCGCGGGGCATCACCCGCGACAGGTTCGCCACCAGGCCTCCGCCCGTGATGTGGGCGAAGGTCCGCACCTCGGTTTCGGCGACCAACGCCAGGCAGTCCTTGGCGTAGATGCGGGTGGGTTCGAGCAGTTGCTCCCCCAGGGTGCGGCCGAACTCCTCCACATGCCCGTCCAGCGGCATCCGGGCGATGTCCAGGAGCACATGCCGGGCCAGCGAGTAGCCGTTGGAGTGCAGCCCCGACGAGCCCATCGCCACCACAATGTCACCGGGCCGGACGCGATCGGGCCCCAGGATGGCGTCGGCCTCTACCACGCCCACCCCGGTCGCGGACAGGTCGTAGCCGCCGTCGGTCATGATCCCGGGGTGCTCGGCTGTCTCCCCGCCCAGGAGAGCACAGCCAGCCTGGATACAGCCTTCGGCAATGCCGCTGACCAGGTCTGAGATCCGCTCCGGCACGACCTTGCCGACGGCGATGTAGTCCTGCAGGAACAGCGGCTCGGCACCGCAGACCACCAAGTCGTCGACGACCATCGCCACCAGATCGAGCCCGATTGTGTGGTGGCAGTCCATCGCCTGGGCCACCACGATCTTGGTACCTACGCCGTCAGTAGAGCTCGCCAGGACGGGCTCACGCCAGCGGTCGAGCTTGAGCTTGAACAGACCGGCGAAGCCGCCGATGCCGCCCAGTACCTCGGGGCGGCTGGCCCGCTCGGCGTGCGGGCGCAGCTGGGCGACGACCCGTTCTCCGGCGGTGATGTCCACTCCGGCCGCGGCGTAGGTGGTGTGCGGGCTGTCGGTCTCGGTCATGGCATGCGGACTCCAGGACACGGGTCTGGTGGCGCGAAGATGCCCTACGAGCAGTACGCCACGCTACTCGCTCAGGCATGGGCGCGGTGTCCGGCGCTGCTCACCCGATCCGCAACGCCGGCAGGTGAGATTCCTGCTGGATGTCCTCGAGCAGGTGCTTACCGATGGACTCGCTGGGCGGCAGCGGGATCGGGTAGCGACCGTCGAAGCACGCGGTGCATAGCCGCGACGCCGGCTGTTCGGAAGCGGCGATGAGGTTAGCGAGGCTGACATAGCCCAGACTGTCAGCTCCGATCCCGCGCCGTATCGCCTCGATATCACAGCCGCTGGCGCCGTCGGCGCTGTTGGCGATGAGTTCGGCACGGGAGGCGAAGTCGATGCCATAGAAGCACGGCCAGCGCACCGGTGGGCTGGCAATCCTTACGTGTACCTCGATTGCCCCGGCCTCGCGCAACATCCGCACCAGAGCGCGCTGGGTGTTACCCCGCACGATGGAGTCGTCGACCACCACGAGGCGCTTGCCGCGGATAACATCGCGCAGCGGGTTGAGCTTGAGCCGGATGCCGAGCTGCCGGATGGTCTGTGACGGCTGGATGAAGGTGCGCCCGACGTAGGAGTTCTTCACCAGCCCCGAGCCGTACGGGATTCCCGACCCTTGCGCGTAGCCGATGGCCGCCGGGGTACCCGACTCGGGTACCGGGATGACGAGATCGGCTTCGGCCGGGTGCTCTTGCGCCAGCCGCCGGCCGATCTCCACCCGGGTGGCGTGCACCCCGCGCCCGGCGATTGTGGTGTCCGGGCGGGCCAGGTAGACGTACTCGAACACGCATCCCTTGGGCTCGGGGTTGGCGAAGCGCGAGCTGCGCAGTCCTGCGGCATCGATAGCCAGCAGCTCGCCCGGCTCGACCTCACGGACGAAATTGGCACCGACGATGTCCAGCGCCGCGGTCTCGCTGGCGACCACCCAGCCACGGTCGAGCCTTCCCAGCACCAGCGGGCGGACACCGTGCGGGTCCCGTGCGGCATAAAGCGTGTCCTCATTGCAGAACACCAGTGAGAACGCTCCCCGCAGCTGGGGCAGTAGGCGCTGGGCAGCCTCCTCGATGCCGCCGTCCGCCGCGGCGGTGGCCAGCAGGCCGGTGATCAAGTCCGAATCTGTGGTCGCACCGTTGCGGGTGGGCGCGCGGACCTTGCCGGCCTGCTCCAGCAACTCGGCGGTGTTCACCAGGTTGCCGTTGTGCCCTAGCGCCAAGCCCGATCCGACTGTGGTCCGAAAGGTCGGCTGGGCATTCTCCCAGGTAGTGGAGCCGGTGGTGGAGTACCGGCAATGTCCGACGGCGATATGCCCGGACAGACTCGACAGCACCTGCTCGTCGAACACCTGGCTGACCAGTCCGAGATCCTTGAACACCAATACCTGTGAGCCGTCGGACACCGCCATGCCGGCGGCCTCCTGGCCACGGTGCTGCAGGGCGAACAGGCCGAAGTAGGTGAGCTTGGCGACCTCCTCACCGGGGGCCCAGACACCGAAGACACCGCACTCTTCGCGTGGTCGGTCATCATGTGCGCTGGGGTCGTCCGGGTCATAGCGGGGCGCTTCGTTGCCCACCTGCGACTCCCTGTCGACGGGACGGGGCACTCAGGCAAGTCTACTGGCTGCCGGTGTGTCCCGCGGCTGGCTGCGCATGCTAGGCCGATGGGGTAGAGCTGCGTGCTCTGGGTGGTCGGGCGGTGCCAAAGCGGAGTATCCAGTTACCCCGGGGGTAATCCAGTCCATCACGCACGCGGAGAATTAGTGCCCAGACCGACACCCCGCCACCGTCGCAAGGCGGGCTCCGGACCTCCAGCCGCTGCCTTGATCGCATGGATCGGCACCGACCGCCCCGAGCCCGACCTGCGGCCATCGTCTAACTCTCGATCTGCCAGGAACATCGTCGCCAGCGTTGCGCTGGCCTGTGGCGCAGTCGTGGCTGTCACGGTAAGCACCGCCGCGGGAGTCCTCGGCCCCCGCGACGCCACCACGCCACCCACGATCCCGCATGACCACCCGGTCCCCGCCAACCAGGTCGGCCCGAACGCGGTGCTCCCCCCCGTTCCAGCCGCCGCACAGCCCGCGGTGGTCCGCCAGGCACCACAGTCCATTCCGGTGCCTCCTGCCACCGAGGACGTCGCTGAGGACGTCGCTGAGGACGTCGCTGAGGCAACCCAACCGGCCGTCCCACCACCGGCCGCCGTGCGGCGCGCACCCGTGGCACCAGCCGCCGCACCACCGCCGGTCACCGAGCACCAAGCCGGCGTTCCCCGGGTCAGAAGCCAGCCGGATGCGCCAGCCCAGCGGCGTCACGCCGACGTTCCCCGGACGTCACCGTCAACTCGGGACTCACGCTCCAGCCGGCGGCCACCCTCCGATCGGGAATCTGCTCGGGGAGAGCGGTCCGGGCTGGGTTCGACGTTGGACCGGACGACGGAGTCCCTGGAATCGGGGTTGGGCCTGCGTTGAGCCGGCGCTCATGCCGGCCGGCCCAGCAGGGCAAGCAGCCGGGTCTGGGCGTCGACGTCTTCGCCCACTGCGACGGGCGCGGCGAACAATCCCGTGCCGGTCAGCTGCTCGACCTGCGGCTCGATGAAGCCCAGCACCTCACGCACCAGCTCCTCGTCGAGACGCTCGTCAGCTCCGATTCCGCGGGCCAAATCCCACGCATGCACGGTCAGGTCCATGGTCATCTCTTGGCAGTAGCCATCGGCGGGTCGGCGCCCGTAGGACAGCTCAACCGGTCGCCGCAGAGCGCCCGGGGCCGCGAACGCCTCCCGCGCCGCGGCTGCGGCAGTCTCCCAGGCCGCCACCGGGTCGTCCCCGAGCTGATCGCCATCGAAGCGATCGCCGACGTCTTCGACGATGGCACCGTCGAGCAGCAGCGGCACCCACAGCTGCTCGGTGACCAGGTGATTGACCAGAGCCCGCACATCCCACTCTGTGCACGGGGTCGGGTTGCGCCACTGGTCTGGCCGGATGGCCCGCACCCGGCGATCGAATTCGTTCATTGCGCAAGCGAACCGGGACAACGTCATAATCGTCATCGTGCGCGACGGGCTGGCCCCGTCCGCGCCCACCCCCGCCCCGTCCGCCGCATTCAGCGGTAACCATGCGGAGAGATCTGCTCGGGCGCCGGATGCGGCGACCCGCGCGTCGGCGATCGCCGCAGCCCAGACCGCTCGGCCGGTGGCGAGCTCAAGCCAGGTCCTCGGGTCAGTCTCCACCACGTTGGGTGGGGTGCCCCGGGTGTGTCTCGGTCCGGGGACGCACTGCACTGCGGCGAACGGCGGCACCCGCACTTCCACCGTGCGCCCCGGAGCCATCAGCGCCAGGGTGCGCAGGCTGAGCCGGACAGCCTGCGCCAGCTCCGCGCGCCCAGGCTGCGGCCCATCCCCCTCCAGCCAAGCACCGACCGCTGCGAGCGCCCCCCGCAACTCATCCGGATCGACTCTCATCACTCTCCACGCGGTAACGCGGTGCTCAGGGGCCGAACAGGGCGGGCAGGGTCCCTTCCCAGGCGGCTCGTAGCTCGTCCAGGCTGAGTGTGGCGACGTCAACGATATCCAGCACAGGTCCGGTGTCGACTTCGCCGAGCCGGGTCACCGGCACGTTGTGGTCCGTGCACAGCTGCGCGACACGGCGAGCATGTGAGCCGGACACGCCGAGCAGGACGCGGCCGGCGGACTCGGCGAACAGGGTGACGAACGGATCGAGCTGGGCGGGCAGCTCGATCCGGGCGCCGTGGCCGCTCAGCAGGGCCGCTTCGACCAGCGCCTGCGCGAGACCGCCGTCGGACAGGTCGTGTGCCCCGCTGATGAGGCCGTCGCGGGAAGCTGCGGCGAGCACCTCGCCGATCGCCTGCTCGCGGGCCAGATCCACGGCAGGTGGGCAACCGCCCAGATGCCCGTGCACTTCGTGTGCCCATTCACTACCGCCGAACTCGTCGCGGGTGTCGCCGAGCAGCCAGACCTCGTCACCGGGATCGCCCAGAGTGGTGCGGATCCGGCGGCGCACATCGTCGATCACGCCGAGCACGCCCACCACCGGGGGGGGCACGATCGCGGTGTCCCCGGTCTGGTTGTAGAAACTCACGGTCCCGCCGGTGACCGGGATGCCGAGTGCGGCGCAGCCATCGGCCAGACCGCGGACCGCCTGCTGGAACTGCCACATCACGCCAGGATCGGTGGGCGCGCCGAAATTGAGGCAGTTCGTCACCGCCACCGGCGTGGCGCCGGTGACCGCGACGTTGCGGTAGGCCTCGGCCAATGCGAGCTGGGTGCCGGCGTAGGGGTCCAGCGCGCAGTACCGGCCGTTGCCGTCGGTTGCCACCGCCACCCCGCGCTGCGTGGTCTCGTCGATGCGCACCATACCGGCGTCGTTGGGTTGCGCGAGCACCGTGGCGCCGCGCACGTAACGGTCGTACTGGTCGGTCACCCAGGCCCGCGAGCACAATCCCGGGCTGGCCACCATCCGCAGCAGCGTCGCCGTCAACTCGCCCGGTGTGGAGGGTCTGGCCAAAGCATCCGGGACCGACGCCTGCAGCGCGTCCTGAGTGGGCGGCCGTTGCACCGGCCGGTGGTACACCGGCCCCTCGTGCGCGACGGTGCGCGGTGGCACGTCCACCACCGTCTCGCCGTGCCAGGTGATCACCAGGCGGTCGCCCTCGGTGACCTCACCGATCACCGTCGCGATGACGTCCCACTTCTCGCACACCGCCATGAAGGCGTCCACATCGGAGGGACGCACCACGGCACACATCCGCTCCTGGGACTCGCTGGACAGGACCTCGGCCGCCGTCATGTCCGGCGCCCGCAGCGGCACCGCGTCGAGCTCTACCCGCATGCCGCCGTCGCCGGCACTGGCCAGCTCGCTCGTCGCGCAGGACAACCCCGCCCCGCCGAGATCCTGGATACCGGCCACGAGACCGGCTTGGAAGAGTTCCACACTGCATTCGATGAGCACCTTCTCGGTGAACGGATCGCCCACCTGGACGCTGGGCAGCTTCTTTCTTCCGGCACCGTGATCCCCGGCATTGGCGCTGAAGCTCTCACTGGCCAGCACCGAGACCCCACCGATGCCGTCCAGGCCGGTGCGCGCCCCGAACAGGATGATCTTGTTACCGGTGCCGCTGGCGTGTGCCAGGTGCAGGTCGGCTGCCCGCATCGCTCCCACGCACAGCGCGTTGACCAGTGGGTTACCCGCGTAGGAGGGGTCGAATGCCACCTCGCCGCCGATGTTGGGCAAGCCAAGGCTGTTGCCGTAACCCCCGATCCCGGCGACGACTCCGGGCAGCACCCGTTTCGTGTCGGCGGCGCCGGCGGGGCCGAACCGTAGCGGGTCAGCCACCGCGATCGGCCGGGCGCCCATCGCCATGATGTCGCGCACGATACCGCCGACCCCGGTCGCTGCTCCTTGATAGGGCTCCACATAGGATGGATGGTTGTGCGATTCGACCTTGAAGGTCACCGCCCAGCCGTCCCCGACCTCGACCACGCCGGCGTTGCAGCCGATACCGGCGAGCATCCGTTGCCGCATCGCCGCCGTGGTCGTCTCGCCGAAATAGCGCAGGTGCACCTTGGAGGACTTGTAGGAGCAGTGCTCGCTCCACATCACCGAGTACATCGCCAGTTCGGCCTCGGTGGGCCGGCGCCCGAGGATCTTCCGGATCCGCGCATACTCGTCGTCGGCGAGGCCCAGCTCCCGGTACGGCTGGGGATGCTCAGGGCTGGCGGCAGCGAACTGCACGGAGTCGACACGAGGGTTGCCCACCCTGTGAGAGTATTCGTCGCCATCTGGAGCCGAATGACGGTCGCCGACCGCACACGGAGCGCTATTCGGAGCCGAACGGCGATGTGGGGCGTCCGGGTTAGAGGGCGCCGGGTTAGAGGGCGCCGGGTTAGTTAGAGGGCACAGCCGAGCGCAGCGTCGACGGCCGAGCGGAACAGGTCCAGACCGTCAGCGGATGGCCCGGTGAGCGAGTCGATCGCGTGCTCAGGATGCGGCATGAGCCCGACTACCCGACCATCCGCCGAGGCGATCCCGGCGATGCCGTTGGCCGCGCCGTTGGGGCTGGCGCCGAGGTAGCGAAACACCACCCGCCCGTCGCGCTCAAGCTCGGCCAACGTCGTCGCATCGGCCACATACCGGCCCTCGATGGACTTCAGTGGCACCAGGATCTCGGCGCCCGGCGGGTAGCGGCCCGTCCAGGCCGTCGCGCTGCTCTCCACCCGTAGCCGCTGATCACGGCAGACGAAGTGCAGTCCGACGTTGCGGACCAGCGCGCCGGGCAGCAGCCCCGCTTCGCACAGGATCTGGAAACCGTTGCAGATGCCCAAGACCGGCGTGCCGCGGCTGGCTGCGTTGATCAAGGCCCGCAGCACCGGCTGGTGTGCGGCGATCGCGCCGGCGCGCAGGTAGTCGCCATAGGAGAACCCGCCGGGCACCACGACGGCGTCCACCCCTCGCAGGTCGTCATCGGCATGCCACAGCGATACCGCCTCGGCACCAGCGTGACGCACTGCACGGGCAGCGTCGACGTCGTCGAGCGTGCCGGGGAAGGTGATGACGCCGATCCGGCAGGATGCCGTGCTCACAGTCGCCGCAGCGTCCACTCTTCGATCACCGGGTTGGCGAGCAGTTCACCCGCCATCCGGTGCAGGTCCGCATCGTCGATGGTGTCCGCGACGTCCAGCTCGAAGTGCTTACCCTGCCGCACCTCGTGCACCCCTTCGAAGCCCAGCCGGGGCAGCGCGCGTGCGATCGCCTGACCCTGCGGGTCAAGGATCTCCGGTTTCAAGACCACGTCCACCACCACTCGTGCCACGCCGCCGAGGCTACCGGGACTGCGGGAATCCATGGCACCGCTTCGGCCGAGGAGGCCAAGCTGCTCGCGGCGTGGCAGGCTGGCGGCTGACCCTCGCGAGGAGGTGACCACCCATGCAGATCGTGCACCTGGGGCAGTCCTGCGTGCTGACCGAGATCGGGGCAGCTCGACTGCTGGTCGACCCCGGGGTCTACTCAACCGGCTTCGAGGAACTCGCCGGACTTGATGCGATTCTGGTGACCCATCAGCATCCCGATCACCTCGACCTCGACCGGCTGCCTACCCTGCTGGCCGTCAACCCAGCGGCGCAGTTGCTTGTCGACGTCGGCTCGGCGGAGCCGCTGGCTGATGCGGGCATCGCGCACCGGGTGGTGAGTCCTGGCGAGCAGCTGGAGCTAGCCGGCGTGACGGTCGAAGTGATCGGCGGTGACCACAGTGTGATCCATCCGGACATCCCGGTGATCCCGAACAATGGCTACCTCATCGACGGTGGGGCAGGCACGATCCTGCATCCGGGGGACTCGTTCACCGTGGTCAACCGCGATGTCGACGTGCTGCTGCTACCTACCGCGGCACCGTGGCTCAAGGTCTCCGAGGCGGTGGACTACCTCCGTGCAGTCGATCCGGGGCTCGCAGTGCCGATCCACCAGGCCATCCTTGCTAAACCCGACAAGCACTACAGCCTGTTCCGCGAGCTGGCTCCGGTGGGAACCGAGGTCCACGTCGCGCCCCACGGTGAGGTACTGACGCTCTGAACGGTCAGGCAGCGCGGACCGGAACCCGGTCCGCAGAACACACGCCGTGCATCACGAAAATCGGGGGCGCCGACCCAGATGGGT
>JBOHGX010000351.1:0-7779 GCA_050700255.1 Pseudonocardiaceae bacterium | reverse complement strand
GACCTGACGGATCGCGTACGGGACCTCCTCGCGCGGCGGCAGCACCGGCTGCTGCGCGCGGCCGGCGAGTGCGCCGTGACCGATCTCGCGACGCTTGGGCGAGCCCACGCGACCGGTCTCTCCGGTCGAGAACGGCGGGAAGTTGTAGTTGTGCATGTAGCGCTTCGTGGTCTCGGGTGACAGCGTGTCGAGCTTCTGCTCCAGGCCGAGCATGTTCAGCGTGGTGACGCCCAGGATCTGGGTCTCGCCACGTTCGAACAGCGCCGAACCGTGCGCCCGGGGAATCACCTCGACCTCTGCCGACAGCGGGCGGATGTCGGTGATGCCGCGGCCGTCGATGCGTACCCTGTCGCGCAGGATGCGCTGGCGTACCGCGGATTTGGTCACCGCCCGAAACGCCGCGCCGATCTCCTTCTCCCGGCCCTCGAATGCTGCACCCATCCGCTCCAGACAGCTGGCCTTGAGCTCGTCGAGCCGGTCTTCCCGCTCCTTCTTGCCTGCGATGGTCAGCGCCTGCGCCAGCTCATCGCCCACCGCATCGCGGACCGCTGCCATGACATCTGACTCATAGGCGAGGAAGGTGGGGAAGTCCAGCACCGGCCTGCCGACCGCCTGTGCCAGTTCCTGCTGGGCCTGGCACAGGGCGCGAATGAACGGCTTGGCAGCCTCCAGCCCAGCAGCCACTATCTCCTCGGTCGGCGCCTGCGCGCCACCGGCCACCAGCTCGATGGTGGCCTCGGTAGCCTCGGCCTCGACCATCATGATGGCCACATCGCTGTGGGGGCCGTCACTGACCAGCCGTCCGGCGACGACCATGTCGAACACCGACCGCCTGATCTGTTCATGGGTGGGAAAGGCCACCCATGTGCCATCGATGAGGGAGACCCTGGTACCACCAACCGGGCCCGAGAATGGCAGGCCGGACAGCTGAGTGGACGCTGACGCGGCGTTGATCGCAAGCACGTCGTAGGGATCCGCCGGGTTGAGGCTCAGTACTGTGATGACGACCTGGACCTCGTTGCGCAGGCCATCCACAAACGTTGGGCGCAGCGGGCGGTCGATCAGCCGGCAAGTGAGAATCGCGTCGGTCGACGGGCGGCCCTCCCGGCGGAAGAAGGAGCCGGGAATACGTCCGGCCGCATACATCCGCTCCTCGACGTCGACGGTCAAGGGAAAGAAATCGAACTGGTCCTTGGGTTGCTTGGACACTGTGGTGGCGGACAGCAGCATCGTCTCGTCGTCGAGATACGCGACGACGGATCCAGCGGCTTGGCGGGCCAACCGACCGGTTTCGAAACGCATGGTGCGGGTACCGAAGGTGCCGTTGTCCAGGATTGCGGTGGTCTCATGCACCGTGTCTGCGGAAGTGATAAAGGCGTCGGTCAATTCGTCTCCTCCTCGCAACGCGGACCGCGGCACCACCACCGGTACGGGGGCGAGGACGAGGCCGGTCTTCGATCGAAGCGCCCGGGAACATCACAGTGCTCCCGAGAGCCACTACCGAGGACCGGCGAACGACGCTCCCGCAGACCGGTGGCGAGGCGGCTCGTGCGGCGATGTGTGGTTGTAAAATTTCAGCAGCCTGGGTCGACCAGCCTGGGTCAACGGCGCAGGCCGAGGCGCTCGATCAGCGACCGGTAGCGCGCGATGTCGACCTTGGCGAGGTAGTTCAATAGGTTGCGGCGGCGGCCGACCATCAGGAGCAGGCCGCGCCGGGAGTGGTGATCGTGTTTATGCTGCTTGAGGTGCTCGGTGAGGTCGATGATGCGCTTGGTCAGCAGGGCCACCTGCGCCTCAGGGGAACCGGTATCTCCCCCCCGCAGCCCGTACTCGGCCAGGATGTCACTCTTTTGTTCGGTGGACAGCGCCACGGGTCGATCTTCTCCTGTCATCTGCGTACCGTGCGGGCCCCGGGGATCGCACTGCGCTGTGCCTGACGGGACCGGACCTGAGGGGACCGGGATGTGGCCGGGCAAAGCGAAGCTGGGGGCAGTCATCTGCCGACGGCGCCGACCGCCACGGAACGCAGCCGGATCCGTCCTGAGGTTACCAGTTCCCCATCGGCGCCCGGCATCGCCCCAGATCGCTGTACGAGCTAGTCGGCAGCCGGGTCTGCAGCCGGGCCGGCGCCAGCAGCACGCAACAGCAATCCAGCGAGCAGCGGGAACCCGTCCTGCAGCAGGCCGGCGGCGGCCGCCAGCTCAGCCGGACCGGCCAACCTGCGCAACCCCGGAACAAGGACTTCGTCACTGTCCTCCTCGACCGGCAACGTGTCACAGCTGACGGTAGGCCGGGAATCGCGCACCTCCTGCAGAGCTGCGCGGATTGCGGCCGGGTCACCGGATGCAACCTCAGGGGTGAGCACTCGGCGCTCCAACATCACCATTCGAGCCAGCACCGCAGGATTGCCGATCTTTGCGCGGCGCCCACTCATCAGCTGGCTGAGCATCGGCGGGCTCAGCCCCAGCACCTCGGCCAGCTGCGCCTGGGAAACGGCGAAGGCGACCACGAGTCGCCGCACCCGATCGCCAAGCGGCTCCCCGTACCACTCCCGCTGCAGAGCAACGTTGCGGGTGACGGTGAGCTGCTCCTCCACCGGCCTCCCCTTCCCTGCGCTGTACCAGCACTAGGCCACTATCACCATCGCGAATTACCGGCATCTTGCCAGGCCGCAGCAATTTGAGGGCGGCGATCGGCGAGTTGCTCACCTATCGAGGTCAAGCACCTCCCGGGTGCGTGCCACATCGTCTTCGATCTGGGACACAAGCTTCTCGGTGGTGTCGAAGCGCCACATGGCACGCAGCCGATCGACGAAGTCCAGCGCCACCTGCTCGCCGTAGAAGTCCTCGTCCAGATCCAGCACGAACGCCTCTACCTGGCGTTCCCGTCCGGAAAAGGTCGGGTTGGTACCGATCGACCCCGCTGCGGCGAGTGTCCGGCCGCGGTGCACGAAGTGGCAGGCGTACACACCGTCGGCGGGGATTGCGGTGTGCCGCGGGGTCGACAGGTTCGCCGTCGGGTAGCCCATGCTGCGGCCGCGCTGATCCCCACGGACCACGATGCCCTCCACCCGGTGCGGGCGGCCCAAGGCGATGGCAGCAGCCGCCACGTCTCCGGCGTCGATGCAGGAGCGGATGTAGGTGGAGGAGAACGTCAACCCGCCCTGGGAGAGCAGATCCACACCCCCTGCGGCGAACCCGAACCGCTGTCCCAACACCCGTAGCAGATCGACGTTGCCCAGCGCTTTGTGCCCGAAGGTGAAGTTGTCCCCCACGACCGCCTCCGCCACGTGCAGGCGCTCGACAAGTACCTCGTGGACGAACTCATCGGCCGGCATCCGGGACAGTTCGACGGTGAACGGCAGCACGAAGAACACGTCGACGCCGAGTTGTTCGACCAGATCGGCTCGGCGGCGAAGGGTGGTGAGCTGCGCTGGATGGCTGCCGGGACGGATCACCTCCGAGGGGTGTGGGTCGAAGGTCATCAACACGCAGGGAACGCTCAGTTCTCGGGCCCGCCGGACGGCCTGCCCGATCAGCTGGGCGTGACCGCGGTGCACCCCGTCGAACACCCCGATGGTGACCACGCTGCGGCCCCAACCGTTCGGGATGGCCTCTAGTCCACGCCAGCGCTGCACAGACGATGAGGCTAACCGGTCTCAGGTGTCCGATCACCGGCCGGACCTATCCCCCTGCCGGACGCAGCACCAGGACGGGCCGGGCTTGCCCAGCGCGCTCGGCGAGCAGCGCGACGGCGTGGCCCTCGGAGTCGATCGCGGCATGCGTTCCGGCCAACCCGACCGCCGGCAACCCCCCGCCATGGGCAAGTATGCGGGCCTGGGTGGCGTCCACGGCGCGGTGCCGGAACGCGGTCGCCACCGCCTCGTCCAGCTGCGCCGACAGGCCCGGTCTGGCCGCGAGATCGTCGAGGGTACGGGCGCCGCTCACCTCGAAGGGACCCACCCGGGTGCGCCGCAGAGCGATGAGATGACCCCCGGCTCCCAGCGCAGCGCCGAGGTCCCTGGCCAACGCTCGGACGTAGGTGCCCCCGCTGCACTCCACCAGCACGTCGAGGTCGGTCACCGCTGCGCCGCGGCGCAGCGTGAGAAGCTCGAATCGGGACACGTTCACCGGTCGAGCGGCCAGCGACACCTGCTCACCGGCCCGAGCCAGCGCGTAGGCTCGCCTGCCGCTGACCTTGACCGCGCTCACCGAGCTGGGTACCTGTTCGATGGCACCGCGCAGATCCGCGATACCCGCAAGGATCGCCGGCTCGCTCACCGCGGACGCATCGATACCCCCGGTGCATTCGCCGTCGGCGTCATCGGTGCTGGTGGACATGCCAAGCCGCACCGTGGCCAAGTAGACCTTGGGCTCCAGCGGAAGATGCCCTAGCAACTTGGTGGCCCGCTGCACGCCGCAGACGAGCACACCGGTGGCCATCGGGTCCAACGTGCCGGCATGCCCGATCCGGCGGCTGTTCAGCAGTCGCCGTAGCCGGGATACCACATCGTGCGACGTCATCCCGGCCGGCTTGTCCACAACCACCAGGCCGCTGGGTACGTCCGTGGAGCTCATGGCGCGATCCTGCCTTGCAGCGTGTTCCTCAACCGAGGCGGACGGCACCGGTGACCGCCCACCCGGCGCCGCAGGTCCGGGCGAGCACGAAACCCAGCCGCAGCAACATGAACGCGGCCAACCCAGACCAGATGCCCCAACCGAACACGAAAGACGCCCACACCACCGGCAGGAAGCTGACTGCGCAACGACCGCCAGCGAGTCCAACACCAGCGCGAGGAAGGACCACACCCTGAACTCCCCGCATCCAGCCATTGCCGGCCAGCGTGACCAGTATAAACGGTGCCCCGAACACCGCGATGCGCAGCCATTGGAGCGCCGCGGCGGCGACCGGTCCTGGTCCGGCGAGCAACCGCACCAGCGGTGCAGCCGCAAGTTGCCCGGCGACGAGGACCACTCCGCCGATGCCGAGAGCGAGCCAGCTGGCCTGGGTGCCCTCGGCCACCGCCGCGGCGCGCCGGCCCGACCCGTACAACCGCGCGGCGCGGGCGGTGGTGCCGTAAGACAGAAAGGTGAGCTGGGTGCAAACCTGCACGAGCACCACACTGCCGACGGCCAACCCGGCCAACGCGACGGCACCGAGCCGGCCCACCACGGCGGTGTTCACCAGGAGGTAAAGCGGTTCGGCGACGAGCACGCCGAGTGCGGGGACCGCCAGGGCGAGCACCCGGCGGGTACCGGCGTCAATGAGCCGCGGGGGCGCGGTGCAGGGCGGTGCGCAGGGCGTCCAGCACCTCGTCGGTACTGCCGTTGGCCCGGAAACCGGCGGCGAGGCGATGGCCACCACCGCCGAGTTCGGCCGCGGCGGCCGAGACGTCCAGGCGCTGCTTGGCGCGCAGCGACACCGACCACCGGTCCGGACCGACCTCTTTGAGCACCGCAGCGACCTCCGCCTCCGACGTGGTCCGCACGAGATCCACCACGCTTTCGACCTCCTCGCTGCGCAGCCCCGCCGCGTCAGCAAGCCACACCGTGGTGTGCACCAGTCCCAGGCCTTGGGCCGATGCAGGCTCCAGTTGCGCGCGGCCGAGCACGGCCCCGAGCATGGCCAGCCAACCGAAGGGGTGGGTGTCCAGCAGCTCGCGGGTCGTCGCGTTGGGGTCCACTCCCGCCTTCAGCAGCCGGGCCGCAATCTCGTGGGTGCCCGGGTCGGCCCGGCGAAAGCAGCTGGTGTCGGTCACCAGGCCGGCGTAGAGACAGCGTGCGATCGGCTCGTCGACAGGCACGTCGAGCGCGTCGAGCAGCCGCAGCACGAGCACCGCGGTGGCCTCCGCGGCGGTGTCCACCACATGATGGGTGCCGAATCGGCCGTTGGTGGCGTGGTGGTCGATCACCAGCACGCCACCGGCGGTGTCCACCCGGTTTGCCAGGCAGCCCAGCCGGTCTCGGTTCGCCGTGTCCAGTGCCACCAGCAGCTGGGGCTGGGCAGGTACCTCGTCCGGCGGCACCAGGAGACCGGCGACGTCCAACCCTTGTAGCGACTCTGGCGCATCCACCGGTTCGCCGAAAGTCACCCGCACGATGCTGCCGCGCCGGTGAAGTGCCAGACCGAGAGCCAATGCGCTACCCAGCGCGTCGGCGTCTGGTTGCACATGGGCAACCAGCGTCACGTCTGTCGCGTTGCCGACCAGATCGGCAGCAGCTTTCAGCTGCAGCTCGTGAGTGGCATTGAGTGCCATAACACTGTTACTCACTCACGAGTCCGCTTCGCGGGGTGGACGGTACGGATCGGGCTCACCAGCCGGCGACGCGTCCGCCGCGATCCGGGCGACCTCGGCGTCGGCGTCGTGCGCCTGGGCCAGCAACTCGTCGATCCGCCGCGCACCGTCCGGGAGGTTGTCGCAGCGGAAAGTCAGGGTAGGGGTGAACCGAACACCTGTGCCCCGGCCGACCAAAGACCGCAGCACTCCGGTCGCGCTGGCCAGCGCGGCCGCCGCGCCGGCGGTGTCGGGCGGGGTGTCGACGGTCTCCCCGAGAACCGTGTAGTAGACCGTCGCATCCCGAAGGTCCCCGGTGACCTTTGCGTCGGTGATCGTCACCATCGTCAGCCGCGGGTCTTTCACTTCATGCTCCAGGCTGGACGCGACGATCTGGGCGATTCGTTTGGCGAGCCGGCGGGCCCGTGGGGGATCGGCCATCTCAGCGTTCTCCTCACATTCCGTTCTGTCGGGCACAACCTGGAGTACCCACGCTAGTCATCAGCCGGGCCCAGCATCCGATGCCGTGCGGCCAGCAGTTCCAGCTCGGGGCGTAGCGCCACGAGCCGCTCGCAGGCGCCAAGCACATCGCGTACATGACCGGCGTCGGCAGCAACGGCAGCCACTCCGATCAGCGACCGGCGGTGCAGGTCCGCATGCCCGGCCTCGGCAGCCGCGACGTCGAACCGCCGCCGGAGTTCAGCGATCACCGGCCGGAGCAGCGAGCGCTTCTGCTTCAGGGAGCGAACGTCGCCGAACACGATGTCCAGCTCCAGGGCGCCGACGTACACCACTCACCACCGGGGTTGGTCAACTGCGGGGCTTTTCGCGCAGCTCGTAGGTCTCGATCTCGTCGCCGACCCGGAGATCGTGGTACGACGAGAGCGTGAGGCCGCACTCGAAGCCCTCCCGGACCGACACCGCGTCATCCTTGAACCGGCGCAGGGACGACACCGTGAAATCTTCTCGGACCACCACGTTGTCCCGGAGCAGTCGGGCCTTGGCGTTGCGCCGGATCTCTCCTGAGGTGACCATGCACCCGGCGATGGTTCCGACTTTGGAGGACCGGAACACCTCGCGGACCTCGGCCCGGCCCAGTGTCACCTCCTCGTACTCCGGCTTGAGCATGCCCTTGAGGGCCTGCTCGATCTCGTCGATCGCCTGGTAGATCACCGAGTAGTAGCGGATCTCCACGCCCTCGCGGTTGGCCAGGGCAGTGGCCTTGCCGTCGGCCCGGACGTTGAACCCGAGCACGACGGTGTTGTCGGCAATGGCGAGGTTGATGTCGCTTTCGGTGATGCCGCCAACCCCGCGGCTGATGACCCGCAGCTCCACCTCGTCGCCGACGTCGATCTTCAGCAGGGCGTCCTCCAGCGCCTCCACGGTGCCGGAGTTGTCGCCCTTGAGGATGAGGTGGAGCTGGCTGGTCTCCTTGAGTGCCCGGTCCAGGTCCTCGAGGCTGTCCCGCTTGCGACGCTGCGCCAGCTCGGCGTTGCGCTCGCGGG
>JBOHGX010000350.1:0-3315 GCA_050700255.1 Pseudonocardiaceae bacterium | reverse complement strand
CATGGAGACATATCGGGGTGATCGGGGCCGTCACCGCCCTGATATGTCTCCATGTCGGGGCGGGGGCTGTTACCGGGTGCATGCCGCGAGGGCGGTACGGACCGCCGAGACCACGCTGCGTGGGTCGCGTAGCTGCCGGGCGGTGACGAAGAGAACGTCCCAACCAGCGGCCTGTAGGCGATTGAGCCGCTCCCGGTCGGCACTGATCTGCCGCCATTCGCCGTGCCATTCGCCGTCGTATTCCACGGCGAGTCGCTGATGGGGAAATCCGAGGTCCACCCTCGCGACCACACCTTGCCAGTCGCAGATCAGGTACTGCGGCTCCGGCTCGAGGCCGTCAAGCACCAGGTGGACTCGAAGCCGGGACTCCGGCCGGGACTCCGCGCGCGGATCGGCCAGCTCCACTGCGCGGCGTGCCGCGGCGATGCCTCGGTCGCTTCGCTCGGTGACCATCAGCTGAAGTGAGTCGAGATCGATCAGCCCCGCTCGCAGCACGGTGTCAAGATCAGCTACCGCATCCGGCAATGCGCGGTCGAGTAACAAATCCAGGGACATCCGCAGTGGCGTGGCGCACCCGATTCGCGACCACGGCGCCCTCTCATCGGCAGCGACATCGCTGCGGCGAACATCCACGCCGCTGCGTCGCGCGATCCGGGTCTTCAACGGTACGACTATCTCGACTGGATCGGTGGCGCGGGCGAGGTGAATGCCCCGCAGTGTCGCTGCCGAGCGGCCCGTGATCACCGCCGCTGTCGGTAGCACGAGTGCGATGGCCTCGCAGCACATCGGATGCGTAACAGGCATCGCGGCCGGCAGGTAGACGTCGCGATACAGGCGGCGGAAACGAGGCCCCCGCAGTTGGTCAGGGGTCAGCACGCCGGCCGCAACGGTCTCGGATCCGCGGAAGACACCACAGACATCTGTGGCCTGGATATTTTTGCCCATGACGTGAATCTGTCCGGCACTGGCGACCCTGTCCAACGCCTGGCTTTCCAGACCCCCATCCTGTCCACATTCAGACCCCCACCCACAGCCACACCCAATCCCACTTGACACGCGATCCCTTCCCGACATGGAGACATATCGGGGTGATCGGGGCCGTTCATGGCCCAATATGGCTCCATGTCGGGGGAGAGAGGGGAGGGGGGAGGGGGGAGAGAGGGGGTTACGAGAGGAGCTGGTGGTAAAGGTGGACGGTGCGGTCGGCGACTGCTGACCAGGAGAACTCGGTGACGGCTCGCTTGCGTCCGGCCTGGCCCATTGCTGTGACTCGGTCCGGATTGGCCAGCAGGTCATTGACGCGGTGGGCGAGGTCTCGCTGAAACCGCTCGGGGTCGTGCTCGTCGTAAGGCACCAGCAGACCGGTGACGCCGTCGTCGACGACCTCCGGGATCCCACCGACGGCAGAGGCAACCACCGCGGTACCGCATGCCATCGCCTCGAGATTGACGATTCCCAATGGCTCGTAGACCGAGGGGCAGGCGAACACGGTTGCCGCGGACAGCACCTGCCGTACGTCAGCGGTGGACAGCATGTCCGCCACCCAGATGACACCGGGGCGGGCTGCGGACAGCGCCGCCACGGCGGTGCGGGTCTCGACTTCGATCTCTGACGTGTCCGGCGCGCCCGCGCACAGCAGCAACTGGGCTCCCGCATCGATGTGCTGCGCTGCCGCCAGCAGGTGCCCCACTCCCTTCTGCCGGGTGATCCGTCCCACGAAGGCGACGATCGGCCGCGCCGGGTCGGCGCCGAGCCGGCGAATCGCGTCGGTCTCCTCGACCGGGCGATAGGTGTTGGTGTCGATGCCGTTGCGCACTACGTGCACGCGCTTGGGGTGCACGGTCGGGTAGCAGTCCAACACGTCGGCTCGCATGCCATCGCTGACCGCGATGACCGCGTCGGCGTGCTCGTAGGTCGTACGTTCCACCCAGGAGGACACTCGGTAGCCACCACCGAGCTGCTCGGCCTTCCACGGCCTGCGGGGTTCCAGTGAATGAGCGGTGACCACGTGCGGCACGCCGTGCAGGGTCCGAGCCAGGTGACCCGCCAGGTTGGCATACCAGGTATGCGAGTGAACCAGGTCCACGCCACCCAGCGCATCGGCCATGGCGAGGTCCACCGACAGGGTTTGCAACGCGGGGTTGGCAGCAGCGAGTCCTGGCGCAACAGTGTGGTTGTGCACCCTGAGGTGCGGCGTCTGCGGACGGGGGGCGCCGAAGCAGTGCACCTCGACCTGACACCGCTGGCGCAACTCGGACACCAGGTGGCCAACGTGGACCCCGGCGCCGCCGTACACCTCGGGCGGATATTCCCGGGTCAGGAGTCCGATACGCACGCCACGTCACGCTAGCGTCCTGACGTCGAACCCCAGCGATCAACCCCGCGATGAGGCCGATGAAGCCCTGTCAATGAACCTCTGGCAATGAACACAGGTATGAACACTCGATGACCGGCGGCGGGCGTCACGTGGCTCGTCTGCCGAACCGGGGCTAAGGTGACATATTGTGAAGGGGCAGCCGCACGTGCTGGGAATCGTTCTTGCCGGCGGTGAGGGTAAGCGGTTGTGGCCGCTCACCGCGGACCGGGCCAAACCAGCAGTGCCCTTCGGCGGCAACTACCGTTTGATCGACTTCGTGCTGTCCAACCTGGTCAACGCCGGATACATCCGGATCTGTGTGCTCACGCAGTACAAGTCGCACTCGCTGGACCGGCACATCACCACGACGTGGCGGCTGTCGTCGATGCTGGGGCAGTACATCACCCCGGTGCCCGCACAGCAGCGCCTCGGCCCGCGCTGGTACACGGGGAGTGCGGACGCGATCTACCAGTCGCTCAACCTGGTCTATGACGAGCGGCCTGAATACATCGTCGTCTTCGGTGCCGACCACGTGTACCGGATGGACCCGTCGCAGATGGTTGCTCAGCACATCGCCACCGGCGCGGGCGTGACCGTCGCCGGGATCCGGGTGCCGCGCGACCAGGCCAGCGCCTTCGGGTGTATCGGCGCTGACGCCTCCGGACGGATCACCGAGTTCCTGGAGAAGCCGGCGGAGCCACCAGGAACCCCGGACGACCCAGACGTGGCCTTCGCGTCGATGGGCAACTACGTGTTCACCAGCGACTTGTTGCTCTCGGCGCTGCGCGCGGACAGCGCCAACCACGATTCCGATCATGACATGGGCGGCGACGTGATCCCGATGCTGGCCGATGCCGGGGAAGCGGCGGTCTATGACTTCGCTGACAACGTGGTGCCCGGTGCCACCGATCGAGACTGTGGTTACTGGCGCGACGTCGGCACGCTGGACACCTACTACG
>JBOHGX010000349.1:0-12212 GCA_050700255.1 Pseudonocardiaceae bacterium | reverse complement strand
CTGCCGAGCAGGGCACGCGGCCTAGATGCGTTGTACTAGGCGTTGACGGAGGTTCGATCGCCGGATTTCATCATGGCGCTCAGAATCCCGGAACCGAACACCAGCGTGATCAGACCGGAGAAGAGGTGCAGGTAGTTGTCCGTGTCATTACCGCCGGGCACGGACACCAGGCTGAGGTACCCCAGGAAGCCCAGCACGGCGGCGAGCAGGTAGAAGCCGCCGATGGCGAAGTTGACGCCCTCCGTCCCGACCGGGGTCAGCACCAGCGCCGCCACAATCCAGACTGCGCCGACGGAGATGTGCACGATGTTGTGGAACGGGTTGATAAGGAAGATTCCGAACAGCGCTTGGGTCGTATACTCCGTGAAGTTGGCCAACAGGCCTGTCCAGAAGAACCCGAGCACCCCGATCGTGACGTAGACGGCCCCGGCGAGGAGCGCGTAGTTCTGCTCGAGCGTCCTGCCTCGCCCCCTGCTCTGGATCTTGATCCCGAACTTGTTCTCTGGATCAACCGTCATGTCCGTACCCTTTCCCTCGACACTGACGACTCACCGACGAGGTGCGCAGACCTCCGTGGCCGTACCACCCATATATCCCTGGCAGACCTTCGTTGTGCGGCGGTCCGCGGTTCGCTCGCTAGCCGCGTAGTCACCCTATCGGACGTGGGCAGCGCCAACTACAGGTGGTAAGCAAACATCACCCATCAAATCTCCCGGCATGGGACCCCTGGTGTGGTTCGGGCCGTCCGGTCACCCGCTCAGCGGGTAGGCGTGCGGCACCGCGATGATGTCACGGTGGCGAGCATGCTCAATGCTCAAGCCGAGCCAGTTCTGGGGTGCGCGCACGGCAGTCACGCCGTAGCAGTAGCATCCTGCTCTCCGTGACCGAGAGGCCGCGAAAAGCAACCACCAGGCATGCGCCGCGTCGTTCACGCACAGTGAAGATACGCTTACAGCTGATGGAAGTGGGCACCATGACAAACCTGTGGAACACCATACGCAGCAGACGGGTGTTGACCGTCATCATCGGGGTGCTGCTGGTGGCTGGACTTGCCCTCGGTGTGGTCTTCGGAACGGGGATGCTGCCTCCCGAACAACCGGCGAAAGCGACGAATGCCTCGGCGGATTCGGCGGCTGACGCCAAACCGGCTGATTTCACCGCCTTCCGCAACGACCAGGCCGGTTTCGAGTTGGCCTACCCGACCTCATGGAGCAAGCTGGACACCAAGGATCCCCAGGTCCTCCTGCTGGTGGCCAAGGGTACGCAGGACTCCTTCCTGATCCGCTCCCTGGAATTGGCGGCATCTGTCGGGCCGAAGGAGCTGCCCGCTGCCAAGCAGTTGACGGACCAGATCGTGGCGTCCAACACGTCTGCTCAGATGATCACCGAACCGAAGCAGATCGAGCTCGGTGGGTTGCCCGGCTTCTTCTACTTCTACTCCTTCAAGGACGCCGCCTCCGGCCAGGAGGGCGTGCACTCCCACTACTTCCTGTTCAACGGCAATAAGATGATCAGCCTCGTCTTCCAGGTCCTACCCAAGGATCAATTCCCCGCTTCCGCTCCGACCTTCGACAAGATCACCGCCACGTTCCATGCTCTGAAGAAGTGACGACTCACGCGTTGCAGGACGAGCTGTGACGTGGTGACACCGCCACGCTGGGCGGGTCTCAGCGATCGCGGCCGGGTGCGCGAGCGAAATGAGGACCGCTGGAGCGCCGACGCCGACCTCGGACTGTTCATCGTGTCCGACGGCATGGGTGGTCGGCCCGCGGGCGAGGTGGCCTCCGAGGTCGTTGTCGCGGCCCTGCCGACGCTGGTGGCCCACCACTTCGGCGCAGAGCCGGACCTCGCCGCGCCGGACGCACCGCAGCGGCTGCGCACGGTGCTCACCGAACTCAGCGCCGAACTGCGCGAGGGCAGCCAGGACACGCCGCGGCTGGCCGGGATGGGTGCGACCGCTGTCGTCGCGCTGGTCAGCCAAGCCACCGCGTTGATAGCACATGTCGGCGACAGCCGCGCCTACCTGTTACGCGCGCGCGGCCTGCACCGGCTGACCCGGGACCACTCGCTGGCTCAAGCGCTGATCGACGCAGGCGCGATCACCGACCAGCAGGCGGCCGCTCACCCCGCTCGGGGCCGGCTCATCCGCCACATGGGCATGGTCGGCGAGGCGTTGCCCGACGCGCGTCGCGTCGCCCTGCAACCCGACGACCGGCTCCTCCTCTGCAGCGACGGCCTCACCGGCATGCTCGACGACGCTCGGATACAAGCGATCCTCAACCGCAGCCCGGACCCCCAGCACGCCTGCCCCACCCTTACCGAGGCGGCCAACGACGCAGGCGGCACCGACAACATCACCGTGCTCGTGATCGCGCCTGAGTGAGCATCCTTCCGATCAGATCCAGTCGGGGAGGTCTGGCAGCCCGGCTGGTGCGACGAGGTGGTCGCCTTGGCAGCGGCCGGTGAGCCAGCCGGCCAGCTCCTGGACCGATCCGCAGACCGGTACGGGAGCGCTGGTCTCGGGGCCGAAGGTGACCACCTCGCTGCCGGGAATTCGCAGTTCGATCCGGGTCGGCACCCGGGTTCCCATCCAGCCGGCAACATCGCCCACCAGCGCGGTGGCGATGTCCTCGGGCAGCACATCGATCGTGGCACCGGCGTTGAGATCCACCAGGTGCAGCCACACCTCACGCACCCGCGCCCAGGGGATGGTGGCAGCCGGTACCGGGCCGTGCCTGGTCCGCACGGTGGCCTCCCAGTGCTGCGCGGACAGCTCCTCGGCGGCCGCGGCGAACGCAGCTCCGGTGTTGCGAACGTCCTCAAGCTGCTCGTCCAGTGGTCGTCCCGCGCCGGCTTCGATGTGTGCAGCGCGGGCCTCCATCGAGGGGTACATCGGCGTTTCGATCCCGGTGCGTGCCCAGTGCAGCAGGCGCACCAGGCCCTCGGCGTTACGAGCAACGTGGCACACCACATGGCCGCGGGTCCAGCCGGGTAGCCGGGACGGCCCATGCAGATCACTGCACTCCGCGACGGCCCGTTCGAACAGCGCCTGCCCATTGGCGGCCCAGGCTAGTGCGGTGTCTGGCCGGTTCACGTGACGTCTCGGACTATCCAATCTCAGCTCACAGGATCGCGGCTGGGTGGTAGGTGGCGGCTTCGGGGTACCGGGCGACGACGCTTTCCACCTCAGCGACGACCGCGGCGATCTGGCCGCAGACATCCCCGGTGAACGATAGGCGGTCGGTGAGCAATGCGTCGAGAGCAGCGCGGTCCAGCGGCAGTCTGCTGTCGTCGGCCAGCCGGTCGATCAGATCGTTGTCGGCGCCGTTGGTCCGCATCGCCAACGCGACCGCCACGGCGTGCTCCCTGATCAATTTGTGCGCGGTCTCCCGGCCCATTCCCGCGCGCACCGCGGCGACCAGCACTTTGGTGGTGGCCAGGAACGGGAGAAAGCGTTCCAGCTCCCGTTCGATCACCGCCGGATAGGCGGCGAACTCATCGAGCACGGTGAGGAAGGTCTCGACCAACCCGTCAAAGGCGAAGAACGCATCTGGCAACGCGACCCGGCGTACCACCGAGTCGGACACATCACCCTCATTCCACTGCGAACCGGACAGCTCGGCCAGCATCGAGGCGAACCCGCGCAGCACCACAGCCAAGCCATTGACGCGCTCGCAGGAGCGGGTGTTCATCTTGTGCGGCATGGCACTGGACCCGACCTGACCGGGTTGGAACCCCTCGGTCACCAGCTCGTGGCCGGCCATCAACCGGATCGTCATCGCCAGCGATGACGGTGCGGCGGCCAAGTGCACCAGTGTGCCGACCACCTCGTGGTCCAGCGACCGGGGATAGACCTGCCCGACGCTGGTCAGCACTCGCCGGAATCCCAGGTGCTCGGCGACCCGCTGTTCCAGCTGCGCCAGTGCCGACGCGTCACCACCGAGCAGATCAAGCGCGTCCTGGGCGGTACCCATCGGACCCTTGATCCCCCGTAGCGGGTAGCGAGCCAGCAGCTCCTCGAGCCCGGCGAAGGCCAGCAGCAACTCCTCAGCCGCGTTGGCGAACCGCTTGCCCAGGGTGGTGGCCTGGGCCGCAACGTTGTGGCTGCGCCCGGCTATCACCAGTTCGGCGTATTCGGTAGCACGGCCCACGAGGCGGGCCAGCAGCGCAACACACCGGTCCCGCACGTGCTCCAGTGAACGGCGCACCTGAAGCTGCTCGACGTTCTCCGTGACGTCCCGCGACGTCAGCCCTTTGTGGATCTCCTGGTGGCCGGCCAGCGCGATGAACTCCTCGATGCGCGCATTGATGTCGTGCCGGCTCAGCCGTTCCCGCGCCGCGATCGACTCGAGATCCACCACGGGCACCACTCGCTGATAATCGTCGAGCACCCGCGGCTCGACCGGCACGCCCAGATCAGCTTGGGCGCGCAGCACCGCCAGCCATAGCTGCCGCTCGAGCACCACCTTGTGCTCTGGCGACCACAGCCGGACCAGCTCCGCCGAGGCATAACGCTGCGCCAGCACGGCCAGCACGCTAGCGTGCTGGCCGCGCCAGGTCTCGCGCGAGGTCGGGCAGCTCATCGGCCAGCGGAGCGGGCTGCCCCGGCGCACCGCCCGGTGTGTCGCGCTCAGGTGCCCGATGTGTCGGGCTGTGGTGCACATCGTCACGACTTGGCCTCTCCTGCGCAGGCGAGCCTATCGATCGCCGTGGCAACGTCGAGGGACGTCGAGAGCCGTGCAGGTCTGGCGAGTGCGCTGGCTTGGTTAGCGCGGGACTGATCGCTCGGCTTGCAGAATGTCCTCCGAGGAGCCACTCACGCGTCTACGCGCCAGCCGGAGGTAGCCATGGTCGTTGCCAGGCAGGTCGAAGCGGTGCAGCGCGCCCTGCGTCCGTTTTGGGCGGCGGTGACGCAGCCACCGGTGCAGGGCAGGCGACCGGTAATCGCCGACTTCATGGCGGGCAATCCACAGGAACCGACGCTGCCCGGTTTCGTCGAGGCGCTGCAACGATGGAGCGTTCCCGCCTCGACCGACTGGTTCGCTTACCGTCCGATGCACGAGCCCGCGCGCCAGGCGGCGGCGGCATCGCTGACCGCGGAGCTGGGCGTGGACTTCGCTGCCGAGGACGTGTTCCTCACCCGCGGTGCCTCCGGAGCCGTGTCGCTCGCGTTGCAGGCTGTGGTCGAGCCTGGTGACGAGGTCGTTTTCTTGAGCCCGCCATGGTTCTTCTACGAGGCCATGATCCTCGCCAGCGGCGCCACGCCGGTCCGCGTCCGGCTCCAACCCCCAGCCTTCGATCTGGACATTGACGCCATTGTCGCTGCGCTGGGTCCACGAACCCGAGCCGTCATCGTCAATACACCGCACAACCCCACGGGCCGAATCTATCCACCGGCCGCCCTTGAGCGCTTGGCGGACAAGCTGGCCGAGGCGGCTGTGAAGTACGGCGGCCCTATCTGGGTGATTTCCGACGAAGCGTACAGCCGCATTATCTACGACGGTCGTAGATTTTTCAGCCCCGCTCTCTTTCACCCGTATTCGCTGCTCGCGCACACCTACAGCAAGAGCGCGCTGGCACCAGGGCAACGGCTGGGATTCCTGGCGTTGGCGCCTAGCCTGCCCGATGCTGAGGTCGTGCGCAGGGCACTGTTCAGCTCAGGCTTCTGGTGCGTGCCGGACGCGGTCATGCAATATGCCCTGCCCGACATCGACCGCCTTCTCATCGACATCAACGCAATCGAGCGCCGCCGCGACCGCATGGTGTCGGTATTGGGCCGGCAAGGATACGACGTGCACATCCCCGAGGGGCCTTCTACCTGCTGCCGCGAGCGCCACTGACCGATGACCAGGCCTTTTGTGCACTTCTCGCCGAGGAGGGAGTTGCCGTCCTACCCGGTCATGTCGTCGAACTGCCGGGTTATTTCCGCATCTCGTTGACGGCGACCGACGAGATGGTGGAACGGTCGTTTCCCGTCTTCGCTCGCGCCCTCGCACGCGCGACATCCCGGCAGGCAGAGCCGACACACCGGGCAGGAGAGCGCGACACACCGGGCAGGAGAGCCGGACACGCGGGGGTTAGGGCGCGACACGCCGGAACAGGTCGAGGGTCTCGTCGGCCCAGGCGAGCACTTCCAACCCGGCGGTCACGTTGGTCGGCGGCCGGTTCAGCAGGGTGTCCCGGCGGATCAGCCGAGCGAAGTCGACCCGGATCGGCCCGACGCGTGCAGTGCGCCCGTCGGGCGCCATGAATTGCACCCCGGCGCGAACCATGACGTCGATCAGCTCCTGGGCGATGATCCCGTAGCCCACCGTTGTCGGGTGTATCCCGTCCAACGAGAACAGCCCTCCGCTGCGCCGCCCGGTGCCGTCGCTGGTGAGCACCCGTAGCGCCGCTCGGGAGCCGTTATTCTCCACGGTCTGGGACAGCAGGTCGTCCTTGGGCTGCGTGATCTCGGCCGCGGAGCTGTCCGCAGTGCGGACCAAGACGTCGCGCAGGTCCCAGCCGTAGACGCCGAGCACGTGGTTGGTGGCGGTCGGGACGGGCAGCGCAGCGCCGGCACCCCGTTCCCAGTAGTCTTCCACCTGATCCATGAACTGGCGGCCGCGGAACAGCGCCATGGGCAATTCCCACCAGCTCAGCTGGGCACCGAAGTCCCGCTCGAGCTCGCGCAGCAGCAGTTCGATGTTGAGCGGAAGCCCGCCGGGGCCGCCGTAACGTGGGTAACGCAGCCCATCCCAACCCAGCTCGTAGGCGATGATCGCCGAGTAGGACAGATCGGTCTGGAACGCCGCACCACTGGCGAAGCCCTGCGTCAACGAGTCCCCGATACTGACCAGCCGGTGCTGCGCGGTGCCCTGCCAGGTGCCTTGGACTGCGATGCCCAACGTCGGATCCCAGACCGGCTCTCGAGCCTTCGTGGTGATCGTGACCTCTGGTATAGGCACCATGGCGTGCCCCTCTCGAGGCGTTTGATAGCAGGTATGCCGTGGCGCTCAGGTCAATCGGTGGCGCCGGCCGGGGCGGCCCGCCCAGCCTGCCCTGCCTGCGCCAGCGCGTCGAGCACCATTTCCAACCAACGCAGGCTGCGCCGGTAGCTGTCGGTGTCCTGCGCCGACGGCGGCGGTGGCAGCATGCGCTCCGGTGCACCTTGGGTACTGACCCGGCCGGAGACGTCCAGTACAACGTGCAGCGTTTCCAACATCCAGCCCCATTCGGCGGCGGCCGGATAACCCTGACCGGGTAACTGGACCACGCCGCCGTGGCGGGGCAGCGTACCGAGCACCCGGGACAGGCTGTGCTCCAAGTCGTGCAGCACCCAGCCTTCCCAGACCTGGCGGACCGGGCCGTTCTCCTCCGTGCCGCACCAGTAGTCCACGACGTAGGCCAATCGACCGTCGATAGTCCCGGTAGGTACCGGTAGTCCGGTGAGCTGGGACAGTGGGTCGTCGGTGCAACCACCGAGCTGCCAGCGCACCAGCTCGCGCAGCCAAGACCACTGTTCGCGGAGAAAGCGGACGCCTTCCGGCGACAGTGACAGCAGCAATTCGTCGCCCTGGCGGTCGCATATGACCATCGTCTCGCTCGGCCTCCACTTCTTCCGCAGTGATCGTCGGGGAGGCTATCGCGTCAACCCTTGCCGACAGCCCAAGACTCGCGGCGCGTCGCATGCAATCCGATATCACCGCGGTAATGCCCGCCCGGGAGCTGCACCTGCTCGACGCGCTGGTAAGCCTGCGCTCGCGCGGCAGCGAGATCGACGCCCGTGCCGACCACCGTGAGCACCCGCCCACCGGCCGACACGACGGCGCCGTCGTCGCGGCGGCGGGTACCGGCGTGCAGCACGCCCGCACCATTCGCTCCGGTGATCACGTCTCCGGTCCGCGGGGTGCCGGGATATCCCTCGGCGGCCACCACGACGGCCACCGCCGCCCCCGGATCCCAGCGCAGTGCCGGCTGCTGGGCCAGCGCACCAGTAGCGGTGGCATGCAGCAGCCCGCCCAGCGGCGTGCGCAGCAGCGCCAGCACGACCTGGGTTTCCGGGTCACCGAAGCGGCAGTTGAACTCGATGACCTGCGGGCCCTGCATGGTCAGTGCCAGGCCGGCATAGAGCAACCCGGAGAATCCGACACCACGCCGAGCCAACTCATCGACCACCGGCTGCACGACCCGTTCGGCGATGTCAGTAGCCAACGATTCCGGCGCCCACGGCAGTGGGGCATAGGCGCCCATCCCGCCGGTGTTCGGGCCCACGTCTCCTTCACCGATTCGCTTGAAGTCCTGGGCGGGCAGTAGCGGTACCACAGCACTGTTGTCGACCAAGCAGAACAGCGAGACCTCCGGTCCCTCCAGATACGACTCCAGCAGCACTGGGTGGCCGTCATCGAGCAGGGTCAGCGCGTGCACCCGGGCTACTTCCACGTCCTCGGTGACCACAACGCCTTTTCCCGCGGCTAGCCGGTCGTCCTTGACCACCCACGGCGGTCCGAAACGGCTCAGCGCCGCGTCCAGCCGGGCCGGGTTGTCGACCAGCTCACTGCGCGCAGTGGGCACGCCGGCGACCGCCATCACGTCCTTCGCGAACGCCTTGGATCCCTCGATCTGCGCCGCACCGGCCGACGGGCCGAAGCACGCGATGCCGGCTGCCCGCACCGCGTCTGCCGCGCCGGCCACCAGTGGCACCTCAGGCCCGATCACCACCAAGTCAGCTGGCCAAGACGTCGCCAGTTGCGCGACCGCCGACGGATCGGTGACATCGACACCGTGCTGCTGCGCCAGCGCGGCAGTGCCGGCATTACCCGGGGCGCAGGCCAGTGCCGTGACCGACGGGTCCCTGGACAGCGCCAATACCAGTGCATGCTCCCGCGCGCCGGCGCCGATGACGAGGACTCGCACAGTTGCGCAGGATACGGGCACCGATAAGTACCGACCTCCCGGTCTGAGAAGTCAGTACTGTCGTTGCGACAGTCGGTACCCTTGTGGCGGGCGCTGGTAGATCGCGCTGCACAGGACGCGGGTGAATGGGGCCGCCACATGAGCAGTCCGGTTCGGTCGCTCGCTCGCGCGAAACTGGGCCGCGTCTGGTCAGCCGCGGTGCACCCGGCCGTCGAGGCACCCCTCCAGGATGAGGCGGTCGAGAAGAGCTTCCGTGCCCAGCTCGACTGCTTGATCGATGCGCTCGGGCAGGTGCCATTCACCCCGGAATCCGCGGCGGAGGTCGGGGCCCAACTTGTCACCGCAGGCTTCACCGGTGACCAAGTCTTGGGCCAGACCATAGAGATTCTCGGGCAGGCCCTGATCGAGCTGGATGAGCTGCGCACCGTCGAAGGGCTGGCCGCCAAGGTCATCACCCTGCTCGGTGCGCTGGCATCTGGATACGCGGCCGAGCTGCACCGTCGCCACTTCGAGCAGAGTGAGGCCCGGTTCCGGGAGGTGCTCGACTCAGCCCCGGTGGGGATGACGATCAGCCGGCTGGACGGCACTGTGACGCGGACTAATGCGGTACTCACCGAGATCCTGCAGTATCCACGTGCCGAGCTGACCGGCCGCGACATCCGCGAGCTATTCCACCCCGATGACGCCGTCATGCTCTGGGAGGCATATCAGGGGCTCGGCATGGGGACGCTGGCACCTTTCCGCAGGCGCAGAGCCAAGCTTGTTGCCGCGAACGGGGACACCACGCTGGTCACGATCACCGTGTCGGTGCTGCGTGACGCTGCGGGCAGCCCGACGCACCACGTCACGATGATCCAAGATGTCACCGACGTGCACCTACTCGAGCAGCGGGTGCGCCACCAGTCATTGCATGATCTGTTGACCGGGCTGCCCAACCGGCTGCATTTCGCGATCCACCTCGAAGCGCTGCTCGAGCGGGACCGAAGTGCCGCTGTCACGCTGTGCAAGATCGACTTGGACTGCTTCGGGGTCGTCAATGACGGCCTCGGTCAGGGCGTCGGTGACCTGCTGCTGAGATCGGTTGCTGGGCGGCTTCAGGCCCTGGTTGCTGGGGAACGCGCGATGGTCGCTCGGTTCGGTGCCGACGAATTCGCGATTGTCATCGAGGAATCGCCGACCACTCCCCACGCCGCGCGCCTCGCCGCGAGTATCAATGCCGAGCTGTCCGAACCGGTTTATCTCGCCGACCGCGGGTTGGCTGTCTCGGCTTGTGTCGGCATCGTGCGACGCACGGCCGGAGAGATTGATGCCAAAGAGCTGATCCGCGCCGCCGACTCGACGCTGCACCAGGCCAAGCGAACCGGACGCGGGCAATGGGGGCTTTATGACCCGCCCGCGGATGCCGACCAGCGGGCCCGGTACAAGTTGGCCACCGCTATGCCCGAGGCATGGGAAAATGGCCAACTCACCCTGTGTTACCAAACGCTGGTCCGGCTCGATCCCCACGCGGCCGATGCCGGCCGGATAGTGGCGCTGGCGGCATTGCTGCGTTGGGATCATCCCGAGCGCGGTGTCGTGGCGCACGAGGATTGTGTCGCGCTCGCCGAGCAGACCGGCTTGGTCCTGTCGATCGGACCGTGGATGCTGCGGCAAGCCTGCGAGCAGCTTCGCAGCTGGCGTGACCAGCTGGGTGCCGCAGCGCCGCCGGTCCGCGTTGACCTCAGCAGCTATCTGACCCAGGACCCCGACCTGGTGTCAGTGGTTCGCGGCGCTTTGGACGCGACCCGGCTCGAACCGCAGGACATTCAGCTGGGGATGCCGGTCGAGGTGATCGTCGCAGGGCACGGCGACGCGGTGGACAACGTGTGCACCCTGGCGGATATCGGGCTGGGCACCGTGCTCACCCGGTACGGCCAGGCGGTCGGGAACCTCACCCTGCTGGAATCGCTGCCGGTGCGCGGGGTGGAACTGGCCGGGCCGCTGGTGCGCATGGCCGCGCAGCCCGATTCGGTGCTGGGTTGCGCACTGGCCGGCCTGGTGCCCTTGATGCGCCGGACCGGCACCGCCGTTGCCGTGGCGGGTATCGATAACCCCGCACAGGTGCAGTGGTGGCGCAACACCGGCGCGGATTCCGCGCGTGGTAGCGCGTTCGCCCCGCCAGTTGCGCAGCAGGCCATCCCTGGCCTGCTGCACTCACGAGTGAGCTAGCGCCAGCAGGTACTCGGCCTCGATTCGCACCGGGCCGCCATCAGGTGATGCGTGCTTTTCGATGGCGGCGACCATCTCATCGGCCCGGTCACCGGCTGCCTGCTTGGCGGCGATGTGCGCCGGCGAGTGAGCGGCGAGAAACTCGGTCAATGCCGCGCCGGAGTCGAAATGCCAGGGCAGCGACCGGCGCTCGATCCGCACGTCGGTGAACTCAATGCTCAACCTCCGTTCCAGCACCTCGGCATCGCCCCAACCCAGCGCGTCGGGTGCGGTGGGATCGGGTGGCACGAATTCCCTGACGATGCGGGCCCGCTCGGCGATCCAGCCGTCGACGGTCCAGGCAGTGAGGCCCAACCGCCCACCGGGCGCCAGAACGCGGTGCAGCTCGGAAAGAGCCACCTCGGGACGGGGTGCGAAGATCACACCGAACGCGGAGAGTGCGACGTCCACGGTGGCGTCGGGCAGCGGCAAGTCCTCGACGTCGGCCTCGATCCACCGCACTGCTGGCCCGGTACGCGCACGGCCCAGCTGCACCATCCGCGAGGCGATGTCACAGGCCGTGACCTGCGCACCGCGCGCGGCGGCTCGCGTCGCGACGTTGCCGGTACCGGCCGCGACGTCAAGGACGCGTTCACCTGCACCCGGGGCTGCCGCGTCGACCAGTGCCACCGCCGCCGGATCGAGCCGCTGTGCGAGACCGGAGTAGTCGGCCAATCCCCACAGCTGCGCTGTGGCGGTGCGTCGATCCCTCGGCGTCATGGCGTAGGCCCCAATGTCGCCAGCATGGCCATCGGCATCTTCCAGAACTGTCAGGAGAGGCTACCTAGGGTTGCCACCCGATGAGGGGGTCACGCGAATTGTAGCTAGGCAAGTACGTTCGGGTTGTCAGGCCAAGACACCGGAGGTTCGCCATGTCCACGATCGACTCGATGCAGCCACTCGCCACCTTCTGCGGTCAGTGCAGCTGTGGATGTCCCCAATTGTTCATCGACGAATCCGCCCCGCCCGAGCAGCGCATCATACTTACCGATGACTTCGGCTCCCGGGTACGGATGAGCACTGAGCAGTTCGGCGACCTGCTTACCCAAGCCAAGAATGGAGCTCTCGAC
>JBOHGX010000348.1:0-5302 GCA_050700255.1 Pseudonocardiaceae bacterium | reverse complement strand
GGGCGGACGAGCAGGCCTGTAAGCCGGACACAGACCGCCCCTCGGCCAGAAATCGTCCACGCCGTGACGTCGGCCGCAAGAGCGCCTACGGCGTCGCTACGCGATGGCTTCGCCACCCTTGCCCCCGTCACCACGACGAGCACCGCGGCCAGGACGAGGGAATGGGACAGGAGCAGGGTCGAGCGGATAAATCCTCCGTGCCCTCTGCGTGCCCTACGTGAGGGACACCTACGGTCTTTCACGGCTAATCACGGTCAACCAAACCCGCTGCTCAACCGCTGTGTCCTGCGCATGTCATGTAGTTCCCAAGCTCTAGACGCGGGTTCGATTCCCGTCACCCGCTCCATTACAAAAGCCCAGGCCAGAGGTTGTCCTCTGTAGACCTGGGCTTTTTGTTATTGATAGCGTCAAGACAGCGCGTGCCATTTACGTGCCATTAGCTGACCGAGACGAGAACATCGGATGAGCCGTCGTCGCCGTCGTCATCCTTGCCCGGATCGTCCGCCTCATCGATGTCCTCAGATTCACCTTGGTGCGCATCGACCAGGCCGCTAAGACGGTCCGCAATCGCCCGATCCTCAACCGTGGTGTCATGTTGGTAGATCATCACTGCCCGCGGGCTGTCGCCTCGGCAAGGTCCTCACGTCGTGCGTCCTCCTGGCCAAGACAACAGTGCCTTGTGGCGAGCTCGGGAGGTAGTGTAAGGAGGCCGCCGCGCTCACCCTAAGGGAAAGTTTTGAGAGCCCAACCAGATCGCGACCTCTCCCTTCGCCCTAGTCCGGCCCAGTGGCAGGGGCAGTCGACCGTACTGCGCATCGCTTTGGGTAGCAACCTACGCCGGTTGCGCGAGGCCAGCGGACTCACCCGTGAGGATGCCGGATACACGATACGCGCCTCCAGCAGCAAGATCAGCCGTCTCGAACTCGGCAGGGTCGCATCCAAAGAACGTGATGTGGCCGATCTACTCACCCTCTACGGCGTCACCGACGCGGAGGAACGCGGGACGCTTCTCACCCTCGCCCGCCAAGCCAACGCACCCGGTTGGTGGCGCGAATACGGCGACGTGCTGCCGAACTGGTTTGAGGCCTATCTCGGTCTGGAGCAGGCCGCGTCGGTCATCCGAACCTACGAGCCCCAGCTCGTGCCCGGGCTGCTGCAGACCGAAGACTATGCACGCGCCATCATGCTGCTGCGCCACCTGCACGTGGCACCCGGCGAGATCGAGCGTCGCATCGCGCTGCGGATGGCCCGTCAAGCTTTCTTGAGCGAACCTGGGGCGCCCGACCTGTGGGTGGTGCTGGATGAGGCCGCGCTGCGGCGACCGCTGGGTGATCAGAAACTCCAGCGAGCGCAGCTGCTGCATCTGATCGAGATGGCCCAGCGACCGAACATCACGCTGCAGATCGTGCCGTTCGACGCCGGTGGTCACACCGCGGCAGGTGGCCCATTCACCATCCTACGGTTCTCCAACCCCGACCTACCCGACATCGTCTACCTCGAACACCTCACCAATGCCCTCTACCTGGACAGGGCTCGCGACACCGTGGAATATCTGGTGATCATGGACAATCTGTGCATCCAGGCGGAGCCACCCACCAGCAGCACAAGCTTCCTACACAGGATCATCAACGAGAGCTATGCCAAACCAGCCGGTCAAAAGGCTGCAGTCGTTGCTGCGCTGGCTGAACTCGACGTGCGTCCCGATGATCGGGTGCTGATCATGCTGCCTGACGGTCCCGGCTTCGCCGAGGCCTTCGCCGGCGCGATCCAGCAAGGTGCAGTGCCACTGCCAGTGGATCCGCTGCTGCCAGCACCCGACATCGTGGCAGTCGCCGCCGAGGCAGCTACCCGGCTGGTGCTGGTCTCGGCGGATCGGATTCCTGCGTTGGCCGAGCTAGCGGCCGAGTCACCGGTACTAATCGATGGGCCACACGGACTCTGGGCAGCCGCGCTGCGACTGCGCCAAGCGGGGAATTCGCCGGCCGCTAATTGAGAGGTTGAGCTAACGGCCACTAAGACGGCGTCTTCTACGCCGAGTGCTTCGGGTTCAATTGTGCCCATGTGACACCGCGGCCGTAGTCATTCACCGGATCGCGGTCCGCTGGTCACGAGCCGCCTTCATGCATCAGCTGGTTGTCGCCGATCGGGGTGTCTAGGCAGCGCCCTCACAACACTATTAACCCCGGCGAACCACGGTCCAACAACGGGGCCCTGTGGCCCCGGCATGACCACAGATCGACACCCCCGACGGCGAAGGGTGCGCTGTCTCCAAACGGCTGCGCTCCGGTGACGCGAGAGGTACCGGTGGCGGCTTGTGCGCTACGGTGGGGTGGGGCTGTCCATGCAACGAGCTCGGCCCAGACCCACCGACGCGCTGGAGCCCAATAACGGTCCCGACCATAGCCGGGCTCTTGTACCGTCACTGCGTACGCCGGTTACACACATCACCTGCAGCACCCGCGACGCCCTCAGGATTGGCATCCGATCCATGCACCCAAATCGCTCACCTGGGAGACTGACATATGGCCGACGAGCAGCCCAACCACCCACGCGACGAGCTGGTCGCCAAGGTCCGTAAGAATGTGCCGCATTCGGCGCGAATCTGGAACTACTGGATGGGCGGCAAGGACAACTACGAGGTGGACCGTGCCGCCGGTGACGCCGGCGTCAAGGTGTACCCGGGCATCGTCACCATGGCTGTTCAATCCCGGCAGTTCCTCATCCGCGCCGTCCGCTACCTGGCTAGTGAGGCCGGCATCCGGCAGTTCCTCGACATCGGTACCGGCTTGCCCACGATGCAGAACACCCACGAGGTCGCCCAGCAAGTCGCACCCGAGTCTAAGATCGTCTACGTCGACAACGATCCGCTGGTGCTGGTCCATGCCCGCGCCCTGCTGGTCAACACCACCCCAGAGGGGGTCACCGCCTACGTCGACGCCGACTTCAACGACCCGGACATGATCATCGCCGATGCCCGCAACGTGCTGAACTTCAACCAGCCGATCGGGGTCATGTTCATGGGCGTGCTAGGCCACGTCGCCAAGTTCGACGGCGTGCGCTCGATCGTCGGTCGGGTGATGGACGCCGTCCCGTCTGGCAGCTACCTCGTGTTGTGGGACGGCAACGACACCAACCAGGCTTATGTCGACCTTTGCGAGGCCTACACGAAGACCGGAGGGGTGCCCTACATCCCCCGCAGCAACGAGCAGATCGGCCAGTGCTTTGAGGGGCTGGAGATGGTGGACCCAGGCCTGGTGTCGATCACCCAGTGGCGGCCGGCCAATACCGAGATCGGCACGGATGAGCCCCTTGACTCCGCCTACGGCGCCGTGGCACGCAAGCCGTAAGGCCGCCGAGCCAGCGAGCAGGCAGCGGAGTGGTTGCCCGATCGATCTCATCGCCGGCTACGACCTCACCCCGCCGCCGGGAGCGGACCGGGGCTAGGACTCAAACCCGCCTCCGCGGCGCCGATGCAGGTGAGTTCGTGGACGATCGGACGGTTTCGTCCTGCACATGACTTCGAGCTCGTGGCTAGGGTCGGTTCTGGGCCATCGTGTCGCGGGGATGCGGCCAGGGCCAGGTGGCGCCGGTTGACCTGGCGATCGCAGCTCGAACAACATCGACAAGCACGTCTCGGGTCATTCCGCCGACGCCCTCGAGCCCTGCCTTGAGCTTGAATCGCTTCTCTGGGTCGGGTTCGTTCACTGCGCCTTCGATGAGCACCGCCAGCATCCGGTCGGTCAGTAGTCCGGCGTTGTCCGGCAATGCACCGGCGACTCGCAGCGCGCGTTCGGTGACGTCTTTGACCACGGGTGGCTCTGTCCTGGGGCTTTTGCCTATCCCGCCGCCGTTTACGGTCACGAGGTAGGTGTGGGTGCTCAAGCGGCGCAACGACTCGCGCACGCTGTCGTATTGCTCCTCAGGGAAGACGCGCAGCGCCTCACCGACCTCGATACTGTGCCCGTTGCGCTGGAACCGCTCGATCACCCAGTGCAGCACTTCGAAATCGTCAGACCACAACTCGTTCACGTGGCCACCTCCCAGGTCCACCACATAACGACGATCTACAGGTGGAGGGCTACCGGCGGAGAAGCCGCCTCCGCCGGTCCCCCGCCTCACTAACCCAACTGTCCGCGGATCGCTCCGTTGGGGAACTCAGTTGAGTGGACGTTGAGATAGAAGTTGGACGGATCGTGGATGACGGCCTGGATCTTGTCTCGTGGGCTCATCCCGTGGCTGCCGTCCACATGAACGCAGCCAGAGACCGTGTTTCTGGCTCCGGCGAAGTGCTTGTCGTTGAAGAGATCGATCCAAGGTGGGCCCTCCTGCCCCGGGGGCGCCGCGTGGAGATGGAAAGCGGTCACCGCTCCGTGCAGCATAAGGCGGGATCTCCGAATTTGCTTTGTTTTCTGGCGACCGCCACGCCGAGCTTCACGTAATAAAACGAGATCGTGCAGAAGAAGTTGAAGACCCTTTAGCCTGACCCGATCCAGCGCGGATGAGCTATATCAACTCTCTTCGCTGGCGCTCTGTGTAGATCCCATCAGTACTGCCGTAATGCTTCCTCGCCCTGCCACTCCATTAAAGGGCGGATGTGGATACCTTGTTACTGTAAGTTACAGCAACGACCACGCCGGCCGGTCTGGCCGACTGACGCGCAGTTGTCACCCACAAGGGAAAGCAACGCCAGCACGTCCGCTGCAAGAATGTCAGCATGGCTGAGACACCTGCGGGTTCCGCCGATACACCGCCGCCGTGCCCCCCTCGCCCGTCTTGTCCTTCCGACCTCGGATTCGTGCGCAGGCCCATGGTGCGTTGGCTCGATCCCCATCAGCTCGTCGACACCGCTGTCCGGGTTCTGCTCTCAGGCATCTTCAGCTCCTACGCCGACAGCAGGGAGTTACAGGCACTGCAGCCGGCCGAGGTTCCGGATCACTCCGGCGAAGCCCATCTGTGGCTGGACTATGTGGCCGACGTCGGCGATGGGTGGAACTCGACTTACACGATTGCCCGGCTCCTGGCCACCGAAGAGCTCAAGCTCGACTGGGGCGGTGAGACCTACTCCACCGAGCGGGGCCGGATCCTTGTCATGGGTGGCGACCAGGTGTACCCGGTGCCCAACGCCACGGAGTACGAGAACCGCATGCTCGGTCCGTACCGGGCGGCGCTGCCGTGCGTCCCTGGAGAAGCTCCTGAGCTTTTCGCCATTCCGGGGAGCCACGACTGGTACGACGGGCTGGTCAACTTCACCAGCATCTTCTGCCGCAAACGCTGGATCGGTGGATGGAGAACCCGCCAGCGC
>JBOHGX010000347.1:0-3254 GCA_050700255.1 Pseudonocardiaceae bacterium | reverse complement strand
TTGGAAATCGTGTTGGGTGTTAAAACCCTCGCGGGTTCAAATCCCGCATCCTCCGCCATCCACCAGTACAAACGCCGGTTGTCGTCGCGAGTGGTGACAGCTCTGTCCTGGCTGGGTCTCAATTGCCTCTCACGCCCGGCGCTCGACGACACCGCCTCTCGCCTACAAAGCGATCGCCCCAGGTCCGCCGGCATCCGTGATCAGCTGCTTCCCGTCGTGATCGCCGTCGGAGGTACGGCGTCGCGACGTCGGGGGGCTGCTGGTCAGCTGGCAGCTGCCCGGGCGGCGCGCGGGTGGAAGCCGTTCTTGCACCACACGCCAAGGACAGGCCCCAGCCTCGGCGAACGGTCGCGCTCAAGGTGCCCCGCAAGCTGCCGCGGGTGCTGACCGTCGGCGAGGTCAGTCGATCTTGGATGGGTGCGCCCGGCTTCGGGACCGCTTCCTGCTTGCCGTGCTGCACGACAGCGGATCGGCGAAGCGCTTGGCCTGCGCCACGAGGACCTCGCCGTGGCCGAGCGGGAGATCACGGTCGTGCCGAAGGACAGCGGGCCGCGCGCTGGTCATCTACGGGCTCCGCAAGATCGAAGACCTGGTTGAAGAACCCGGGTGGGAAACCGAGTACCACCGGGACATCTGGCGGCTGCGCCGACTCGGCCAGCGCACCGGCGACGGCGCCCCGTCCCAGCTGCGGTTCGACCGCATCAGCCAACCATGGTTGAAGCAGCTGGCCAAGCGCTGGGTGCGGTGGCGACTCAGCGCCGAGTTGAGCACCACCGCCGCGGCCCGCTGCGTCGTCGCGCTCAGCGGGTTCGCCGTGTTCCTCGCCGACCCACGCCAGGGCGTGGAACGGCTGGCCGATCTCGATCGCGTCGTCCTCGAGCGGCAGAGGTGTGGCTACGCCCCCTTCGGCGAGCCGTACGAGCACATCACGGGCATGGGGGTGGTCGATTCCCGTCCGCTTGGCGATCACCTGAGCGGTCGCTGCGCTGCCCTCAGCATCCAGTGCACACACAACCTCGACGTACTTCTCGTTGCCGAAGATCTTGGCCGACACGCGCCGCACCGAATGTATCTCCATGCTTTGGCTCTGTACCGTCATGTGTGACACGTGAAGCGAAAGACTTTACGCTTGGCGGCTGAGGTGGCGATCATGCGGGACCTGCTCTGGCGTGTCGCTCGACGTAAGGGTTACCGTCATGGTATGGCATGGACGCGCAAGGTTGAGCCCGAGCGCCTTCCCGATGCGATCAAGGGCTGGGAGGGTCACTGGGTCGCACTCAAGGATGGCGAGGTCGTCGCCGCTGCGCTCAACCCTCATGAGCTGGTCTACAAGATCCATGAGATGGGTCCGGCTGCGGAGGGCGCCATCGCCAGGTATGTTCCGCACCACTCGGAATTGATCGTTATCGGCGTGGGATAGCATCCTGTGCGTGGGACACCGATTTCCTTATCGAGAAGAGGGTAACCCGCCTTCTCTCCGACCCACGCTCGACATAGAGCTACGGTTCGGCCCGAATGGCCTGTGGCGCACCAGCGCCCTTATTGATACCGGCTCGCCTATTACGATCTTCGACCATGGTACGGCGCAGGCGTTACTGGTCCGCTTCAATCATGCCGGCGCCGAGACAGGCCAGATCGCAATACTGGGCGCTAAACGAACAGTACAGTTCGAATATGTTGAGCTGTTGATCGTCGCCGACCTGTCTTTGCACTGGACGGCTCGTGTCGGATTCATCACGGACCCGACCTTCGTCATGCCTTTCCAGGGAATCCTCGGAAACGACGGATTTTTGGACAAGTGGGCCGTCACGTTCAACAAATATTACGACTATTTTCTTCTTAGCCACCCGGACGAAGGTAGCTACTAACCTCATCACTCACTCTCCTCTGGGCCAGCAGTAGGCCCAGGCAGATACCGCCCGCACCGGCCGACGTTCTCGTAGCCGCGCTGGCGCTGCACTAGCTCCCGCGGCGAGCGTGTCGCCAGCCTGGAGGTGATCATGAGGGACGCCGGGGAGGCCTTCCAAGGCTTGCTGCCCGCCGTGGGTCTCAGTTTGGGGCTCAGTTCAGGCCCGTTCAGCTTGCCCACTGCTGGTTCAGCGGTCTCCTGATATGCACCGCAACGAAGGTCTGTATCCGGCTGTACCCCGCCAAGTGGAATTGAAGATCGTGTTGGCTGTTAAACCCCTCGGGGGTTTCAATCTCGCATCCTCCGCTGTTACAGCACAAACGCGGTGACCGCACCATCCTGTCGTTGTCCTCATACAGTCCTGGGAAGTTCAGGTATTCGGCGCCCGTGGCGAACGGCTCCAGCGCGCGGAATGACGCGCGACCCCATTCAAGGGCCGCGGCGTCGTCCTCTGGGCGTTCCCAGTTGGACTCGATGCCGAGCAGGAAGGGCGCGGAGCGGTCCCCGAAGACCGTGTCCGAGGGCCCCAGCCGGCTGAATGCGCCACCCAGCTGCCAGATCTCGAGCGTCGAATGCGGAGAGGGGCTGCGCTCGTTCAAGTCGACAAGGGCTGTGACCGCGTCGTCGGGCAGGCCCGCAAGGTAGTGCGACTTCCAGTAGTAGCGCATTTCGTGGGCGGGGTAGTCGGCGTCGAAGAATCGCTGCATGTCCAGATAGGGAAGCGTTTCGGAAAGATCAGCAATCGGCGAGCCGAACTCGCGAAGCGGATTCAGGTCCTGCCGTGCACGCGCCTCCTCTCCACCGTGCACCGCCAGGTAGACCACGATCGGGGCGTGGTGGTGCTCGACCGGGATCCCCTCGATCTCAGGCGCATGCCAGAGGATCGCGAAACGAGCTCACCTCGTCGGGAGCGGTGACCGCCCACTCGCGGTAGAAGCGCAGCGTTTCATGGGAGTCCCGGCCCGCGTGCACGACGAAAGCGAGGAACACGTCGGGTCCCACGGGATGCGCCCGGTACTCGAACGACGTGACGACCCCGAAGTTTGCCCCCACCGCCCTGCGCGCCCCAAAACAGGTCCCGGTTGTGGTCTTCGCTCGCAGTGATCAGCCGGCCGTCCGCGGTCACGACGTCGACGGAGATCAGGTTGTCCGAGCTGAGCCCATACTTGCGACGCAGCCACCCGAGTCCACCACCAAGCGTGAGACCGGCGATCCCGGTCGCCGTGACGACCCCCATCGGCACGGCGAGTCCGAACGCCTGCGTCACCGCGGCGCCCGCACCGCGGCCTCGCACCGACGGAAGCGTTGCGACGTACTCGACGAGTGTGACCCCGGCGTGCCGGTG
>JBOHGX010000346.1:0-9278 GCA_050700255.1 Pseudonocardiaceae bacterium | reverse complement strand
GCTGCCATTGGGCTGTCCTCTCCCCCAGTGCCAGGGAAGAACGCGGGGTCCGCATCCATCCCAGACGGTTGACCGCGCCCTGCTGCCCCCTACTGGTGGTCCCGGAGGATCCACTGCACAGGATCCCGGCAAGGGATCCTGTACAGCTTGTCATCGCCGCTCCATCGCTGAGTGTTACACCGTGTACATAACGTTACCGTTGTCACTCTCCGTGTATGATTGGCGCACTGGTCCGAGGGCGACCGTAGGCTTGCCGGCTGTGAACTCGGTGCAGGACCTGCTCGCCGCGGACCGCGCGCACGTATGGCATCCCTACGGGCCGATGCCGGGTCGGGTCGATCCTCTGGTGGTCCGCTCGGCCGCTGGGGTTCGACTGCAGCTGGCCGACGGGACCGAGTTGGTGGACGGGATGTCGTCGTGGTGGGCGGCCATCCACGGTTACGCCCACCCGGTGCTCGACGCGGCGGTGCGGGTCCAGCTCGGCCGGATGAGCCACGTCATGTTCGGGGGCCTGACCCACGAGCCCGCGGTACGGCTGGCGCGCCGCCTGGTGGAGATCACTCCGGAGCCGCTGCAGCACGTGTTCTTCACTGATTCGGGCTCGGTGTCGGTCGAGGTCGCGATCAAGATGTGCCTGCAGTACTGGCGGTCGCTGCGACGATCCGGCAAGCACCGGCTGCTCACCTGGCGGGGCGGCTACCACGGCGACACCTTCGGCGCGATGAGCGTCTGTGATCCCGACGGCGGCATGCACGCGCTGTGGACAGACATTCTGGCCCGGCAGGTGTTCGTGCCGCCGCCACCGGCCCAGCGCGGAGCTGCTGCTCAGACGCAGCTGGACCCGGCGTACGTGCAGCTGCTGGCCGACACCGTGGTGCGCCACGCCGACGAGCTGGCCGCGGTGATCGTCGAACCGGTGGTTCAGGGAGCGGGAGGCATGCGCTTCCATGACCCGCGCTACTTGAACGTGCTGCGGGAGATCACCCTGGCCCACGACGTGCTGCTGGTTTTCGACGAGATCGCCACCGGGTTCGGCCGCACCGGGATGCTGTTCGCCGCCGACCATGCCGGGATCAGCCCCGACGTGATGTGCGTGGGCAAGGCGCTCACCGGTGGCTACCTCACGATGGCCGCCACGCTGTGCACCCCGAGGGTTGCCGAAGGCATTTCGGGTGGCGAGGTAGCGGTGCTTGCCCACGGGCCGACGTTCATGGCTAACCCGCTGGCCGCGGCGGTGGCGTCGGCGTCGATCGACTTGCTACTCAGTCAGGACTGGCGCGCCGAAGTACGGCGCCTGGAGGCGGGGTTACGGGCGGGGTTGGCGCCGGCGCGGGAGCTACCGGGCGTGGTCGACGTTCGGGTGCTGGGCGCGATCGGCGTCGTGCAGCTCGACCATCAGGTGGACCTCCGCGCTGCCACTGCCGCCGCGGTGGCCCACGGCGTCTGGTTGCGCCCCTTTCGTGACCTCATTTACACCATGCCGCCCTACGTCACCGGCAACGACGACCTTGCGCGGATCACCCGCGGGGTGCTCGTCGCGGTCGCCGCCGGCTGACGTGGCAACCTGTGCTCCATGAGTGCTCCAGAGTTTCCGGCGACCGCAACGGCCTACCAATCGATGCTGTCGGCTGCCATCGAGCGCACGGTCGGACCGCAGGCCCCCGAGATCGACCGCACCGGAGCGTATCCACGCGACAGCGTGCAGGCCTTGGGCGAGGCCGGGCTGCTCGGCCTGATCAGCGCGCCCGGAGTCGGAGGTGGTGGCGAGTCCCTGGCAGCGGCCGCACACGTCGTCGAGGCGCTGGCCGCCAGGTGCGCCTCGACAGCCATGGTGGTGTTGACGCACTACGCGGCCGTCGCCGTCATCGAAGCGCACGGACCGCAGGACGTCCGCCGCTTGATTGCCCGCGGTGACCACGTGAGCAGCCTGGCCCTCTCCGAGGTCGGCTCCGGCAGCGACTTCTGGGCGCCGGTGGGCACCGCCACCGCTGGCGACGGCGACGCCGTGAAACTCGATGCCCGCAAGAGCTGGGTAACCTCGGCCGGTCACGCCGACAGCTACGTATGGTCAAGCCGGCCACTGGATGGCGACGGCGCGATGACCTTGTGGTTGGTGCCCCGTGGCGCGGCCGGGTTGCGGGTGGGCAAGTTCGATGGGCTGGGCGTGCGTGGCACCGCCTCCGGTCCGGTCTCGGCGGTGGGTGTGGCTGTCCCCGCGGATGCCCGGCTGGGCGACGACGGGGCGGGGCTGGATATTGCGCTGGCCACCGCGCTGCCCTGCTTCCTCGTACTCAACGCGGCGTTCTCACTCGGCGTCATGGAGGCGTTGATCGCCGAGGCCGCCGCGCACCTGGCCCGCACCCGGCTGCAGCATCTCGACCAGACACTGGCGCAGCAGCCGATGTCCCGGGCGGCATTCGCCCGGCTGCGTATCCGCACTGACGCCACTCGGGCATTCCTGCGGGACACTCTGGTCGCCCTGGATACCGGGCGCGAGGATGCGACGCTTCGCATGCTGGAGGTCAAGGCGGTTGCCGCAGAGGCGGCAGCGGAGGTCGCCGACGGGGTGCTGAAGCTGTGCGGCGACGCCGCGTTCCGCAAGGAGCTCAGTGTGGAGCGACGGTTCCGGGACTCGTTTGCCGCCCGGGTGATGGTGCCCACCACCGAGGCCTTGCACGACTTCGTTGGTCGCAGTTGCCTCGGCCAGCCCCTGTTCGATGCCGGGGGCCCGATGCCGAACGGGTGATCATGGAGCGTTTTTCATCTGTGCCTCACCTGGACTTCATCCTCGATCTGGACGATCGGTGGTGACGGGGAGGAACCGGTTAGTAACGGTCAATGACGTCCGCCACCCCGGACGGTCCGGGCCATCGTGGGGGTATCGCAGCGCGGCGATGCACCGTGCAGCTGGTGGGCCGTTGCCGACCGCTCACACCTCGCCGACCTGGAGGCCGTCGCATGCGACCCCCGCCGCTGGCCCGCGTCCCGCTACCTGCCGTGCACCACCGCGCGTGGACGCTGCTGCGCTACGACGTCCCGGCGTCGCTCGTGGTGTTCCTCGTCGCCGCGCGCCTTCTCGCCGTGGTCGGTGTGGCAGGTCCAGCACAAGATCACGACCACGGTGGGTTGCACGCCCTGTTCGCCGGGGTGCGGGAGTACCACCGACGTTCGGCGCCCGAGGTCCTACCGCACCTGGAACAGTTGGTGGACCGGCAACGTCCTCGGGCGCTGTTTCTGACCTGCGCTGACTCCCGGGTGCTACCGAACGTGCTCACCAGCAGCGGGCCTGGCGACCTGTTCACGGTACGCAATCTCGGCAACCTGGTGCCGTCGCCCGGGCACAAGTCCGACTCATCGGTCGCCGCGTCGCTGGAGTACGCGGTGCATCACCTCCAGGTGCCCTCGATCCTGGTCTCGGACATTCCGGCTGTGCGGCGATGCACGGTCTGCTCAGTAACAGGGCCGTCACCGGGTCCCTGGGCGGGTGGCTGCGGTGGGGCCTGCCAAGTCTGGAGATCCCGGCGTGAACCTGGACCAGCTCTCCATGGTTAACGTGGCCTGCCAGGTAGACATGCTCAGCATGCACCCTGCGGTGCGCGATGCCGTCGCGAGTGGCCGGGTTCAGGTCGCGGGCTTGTTCCTGGACATCCGCACCGCCCGGCTGCTGCTGCTCGACTCCACCGGAGACGCAGGCGGCCGATTCGTGCCGGTGCCCGATGATCAACTGCCCGAAGGCCTGGCGCTTCCGGACACCTCCGGTCAGGCACCGATACCAGGACAGTGATGCCAGGCCGGCGGCCTGCGGCAAGGCACGGTCGGTGCGTCGTAGGCTGGTCGGCCGTGGGTGGGCCCCTGCATTGGTTGGACGAGGCAGCGGCTGTTCGTCGCACCACCGGGCTGCGGCGCGCGCTGCGGCCGCGGCCGGCAGCCGAATCGGTGATCGATCTCGCGTCCAACGACTACCTGGGCTTGGCCAGGGATCCTCGGATCGTCGAAGCAACGGTGGATGCCGCGCGCACCTGGGGCGCCGGGTCGACCGGATCGCGCCTTGTCACCGGATCCACCGAGCTGCATGCGCAGCTGGAGGACGAGCTCGCCGCGTTCTGTGGGGCAGCGGCGGCCCTGGTGTTCTCCTCGGGCTACACCGCCAACCTCGGCGTGGTGACGGCGCTGTCCGGCCCGGGCGCTCTGGTCGTGTCCGACGCCGCCAGCCACGCGTCGCTGGTGGACGCCTGCCGGCTGTCGCGGGCCCGGGTCGTGGTGACCCCGCCGGCTGACGTTGCGGCGGTGGATGCTGCGCTGGCTACTCGATCCGAACCGCACGCGTTGGTCGTCACCGATTCGGTGTGCGGCATTAACGGTGACCTCGCGCCACTGGCCGAATTGCATCGGGTGTGCCGGGACAACGGTGCCGTATTGCTGGCCGATGAGGCGCACGGTTTCGGGGTCCGCGGGCCCGGCGGGCGAGGGCTGCTCGCCGAATGCGGCCTGGCCGGAGAGCCCGATGTGGTGGCCACGGTCTCGCTGTCGAAATCGCTGGGCAGTCAGGGCGGCGCCGTAGTTGGTTCTCGCGCGGTGGTTGACCACCTCGTCAACACGGCGCGCAGCTTCATCTTCGACACCGGCTTGGCGCCGCCGGCGGCCGGTGGGGCGCTGGCCGCGTTACGGGTGCTGCGCGGCGAGCCCGCCTTACCCGGCCGGGTGCTCGACGCCGCCGCGGCCATCGCCACCGTAGCGGGCTTACCCCGGCCGATGTCCGGAGTGGTCTCGTTGATCCTCGGCAAGCCGCAGCGGGCGGTCGATGCGGCTGCAGAGTGCCTGGGCCACGGCGTGCGAGTGGGTTGCCTGCGTCCGCCGTCGGTGCCCGCCGGGACCAGCAGACTGAGGCTGACGGCCCATGCCGCCCTGAGTGACGCCGACCTGGAGCGGGTGGCGCAGGTGTTCGCTACGGTACTGGCTGGGGCGGCTAAATGACCGCCGTCCGGTGGTTCACGAGAGTCCCTGGCATTCGACTGGGCCCGTGGCCGGCATCGCGATCTTGGCCCCAGGCGGGATATTCAGGTAGACGATCGTAAACTCTGCGTCCTCGGTGGCCTCGTTTCTTACGAGGTGGGGATGATGTGCATGGACGGGAGTAAAGATCGCCTCGCCCGATCGGATCTGTCTCCTCTCACACGGCGGGCCATCGAGTCCATAGTTGGAGAGGGTGCCGGACTTCACGATGAAGAACCCATCGCCCGGATGGGTGTGCCAGCCTGAGCTCCCGCCGGGGCAAGCATCAGAGACTGGATGACGATCTCTTTGCCCTGCTCGATGTCCATCCTGCCGGTTCCCAAGACGGGTCCGCGAGTATCCGCGGTCTTGACTGGGCGGGGAGCCGTTGCCGATGTGGGAGGGGCTGCGGCGGTCGGTGGCGCCACGTGAGGCGCAGGTTGATTGGACTCGGCTGTCTCGCTGGGTGCCGTCGAGCAGGAGACGGCGCTTGCCAGCAGGGCCAGTGCGGTGAGCTGACAGCTGACAGCTGACAGAGTGTCTTCTCTTCAGATCCCTTCACTCACGTGCTCGCTTTCTGCAGTCGACTCTCCACCGGCTGCTTGGCCAGGGCGAGCAGAATGGACGGGACGAGCTTGTCCCCGTACCGCTCGGCGTCCCCGAACACATAGTCGGCGAGCGACGCTTCGGCGAGATCCACGTCCTCGTATGGGCTGTGAATGACCATCTCGCTCCGCTTTCGGCTGGCCCGCCGGGGCAGGCGACTGGCGCCCATGGTTCGGGGGCGACTGAGCGAGGCGCTTGAAGGCGACTGGGCAAGGCGTTTGAAGGCGACTGGAACGCCTGCGACAGTTGGTCGGCAGAGGGGGCGCGGATGGACATACGGATCCTCGGACCACTCGAAGTCACCGGTGACGGCGGGCCGATCGATCTCCCAAGCGGGAAGGCCCGGCTGCTCCTCGCTGCCCTGGTGGTCCACGCGAACAAGGTGGTGTCGACCGAGATCCTCTGGGCAGCGCGACCCCCCGATGCGGCGGCCAACACCCTGCAGGCCTACGTCTCGCACCTGCGCAATGCCCTGGAGCCCGGGAGGGTTCGCCGGCAGCCGAGCCGGGTACTGGCGACTCGAGAGCCGGGCTACATGCTCATGGTGGAGCCCGACCACGTCGACGCCGCCCGCTTCGACCGGCAGGTCCGTCAAGGCCAGCGCCTGCTGGGCACCGACCCTGCTGCTGCCGCGGCCGCACTCGGGGCGGCGTTGTCGCTGTGGCGCGGCGAGCGAGCGGCTCTGGGGTCAGCTCATGGTGGCCCTCTACCGGTGCGGCCGGCAGGCAGAGGCCCTGCGCGCCTACCGCGAACTGCGCGAGACGCTCGTCGGACAATTGGGGATCGAACCCAGCCCCGCCCTCGGCCGGCTCGAAGCAGCCATCCTGCAACAGCAGCCAGAACTCGACTGGCGGCCCGCCCAGCTTCGACCGTCCACTGGGGACCCGGCCGTCGCCGATGTTCCGGACGCATGCAAAACTGATGTTGAGCGTCCTATCGATGCTCTTCTTCTCGAGGCTCGTGACGCCCTCGGCCACCGGCGCTGGCAGCAGGCATTCAACCTGCTCTCCGCTGCCGATCGAGCCGGGTCTCTGGGAGGAGAGGATCTCGACGGGCTGGCCGAGGCGGCGTTGTGGCTGGGACGTCCCCTGGAATCACTCGTCGCCCGCCAGCGGGCCCATGCAGCCCTCGTGGAGGAGGGCGCTGTGCGGCGGGCCGCGATGGTGGCGCTGGTCCTCAGCGTCCACTTCGCGGCCCGGCTGCGCCTGTCGGTGGCGGGCGGCTGGTTGCAGCGGGCCCAGCGACTTCTCAAGGACCAGCGCGGGGGCCCCGAGCATGGTTTCCTCAGCTGGGTGTGGGTGCTCTTCTCCATCGCCACGGGGCACGACAGCGCCGCTCTTGAGGCCGCCCAGCGGACGTTCGACTTGGGATGCCGGTTCGCAGTGCCCAACCTGCAGGCGTTGGGACTGACCTTTCAAGGCTACGTCCGCGTGCACCAGGGCCGAGTCCGCGAAGGCCTGTCTCTCATGGACGAGGGCATGACATGGGCGGTCGGCGGTCAGGTGGCCCCCCTTCCCAGCTCGTTTATCTTTTGCTACACGATCCGCACCTGTTACGAGCTGGGCGACTACCGCCGGCGACGGAGTGGATGGATGCCATCGCGGACTGCTTCGCCCGCACGGGCATCACGACATTCCCCGGCGACTGCGAGGCCCACAGCGTCGGGATCCTGGTGGGTCGGGGGGCGTGGTCGGAGGGCGAGGTCAGGGCACGGCACGCGTGCGCAGGCATGGAGTCCGTGGAGTTGACCCACGTGGGCCGCGCCCTCGCCGAGATCGGTGAGATCCGCCTGAGGGTGGGCGATCTGTGCGCCGCCGAGGAGGCTTTCGCCCGAGCCGCCGACATGGGGGTGACCCCACAGCCCGGTTTGGCCCTTCTCCAGCTGACCCGAGGCCAGACCGCAGCGGCCGCCGCATCAATCTCGGTGGCGCTGGCTGAGGAGAGCTGGGACCGCCTGGCTCGGGCCCGACTTCTGCCCGCCCAGGTGGAGATCGCCTTGGCCTGCGCGGATGCCGTCGCGGCAGGCTCGGCCGCTGCCGAGCTGGCCGAGCTGGCCGCTACCTACGCCAGCTCCGGGCTGGCGGCTGCGGCGCAGTGCGCCCAAGGCGCGGTGCTGCTGGCCGGTGGCGACGTTGCCGGCGCGGCCGGGAAGCTCCGGCGGGGCGTGCAGCTCTGGCGGGAGGCAAGCACTCCCTACCATGCTGCCCGGGCAAGAATCCAACTGGCTGAGGCCTTCCTGCGTCAGGGCGACCAGCACAGCGCATCCGTCGAGTTGAACGCCGCCCGGACGACGTTCGAGTCCCTTGGCGCGCGGCCGGACCTCGAGTATGCGGTTCGGCTGGCCGAGAACGCGGAAGCGACTTGCGCGTCGCTACCGACCAGGACCGAAGCTGACGGAAGGTCCTAGCTAGTCGCCGCTGGCGGGCGGGGCGCCGTCTTCAGACTGGTCGCGCTCGACCGAGCGCACGGCCCGACTGCTGCTGCTCACCCCGAGGCCGCGCGCTTCGTGCAGTGCCCGACGACCAATTGCTCGCTGCGGTACCGTCGAGGCGGCTACCTGACCGCCGACGCACTTCCTCCCGCGGAGGCGGCATCGTGACCGTGCTGGTGGTGACCGGGACGGGCACCGGAGTGGGCAAGACGGTGGTGACGTCCGCCATTGCTGCGCTCGCCGTCGCCGCCGGTCGCCGGGTGGCAGTCGTCAAAGCCGCGCAGACTGGTGTCGGCGCGGGCCAGCCCGGTGACGTCGACGAGGTGCGACGGCTCGCGGGCCCGATGGTCATCTGCCGGGAGCTGGCCCGCTTCCCCGATCCGTTGGCACCGGCGACCGCGGCCCGCCGCGCTGACCTGCTTCCGGTGACGCCGGCCACCGTCACCGCGGCGGCCCGGCATCTCGCCACGGAGCACGACCTGGTGCTGATCGAGGGTGCTGGGGGGTTGCTGGTACACCTGGACGACAGTGGGGGAACGCTCGCCGATGTCGCCTCCGCGCTGGGCGCTTCGGTGCTCGTGGTCGCTGCCGCCGGGCTGGGCACGCTGAACCACACCGCGCTCACCGTCGAGGCGCTACGCACCCGCAGCCTGGACTGTATCGGGATTGTGATCGGTGCTTGGCCCGCCGAACCTGACCTCGCCGCCCGGTGCAACCTCGCCGACCTACCTGCCGTGACCGACCTCCCGCTGCTCGGCGCTCTGCGCGCGGGCGCGGGTCGTCTCACCGCCGCGGAGTTCCTGCCAGTGGCTCGACAGGGACTCGAAACAGGGTTGCACGCGCTGAGTTGGTGGCCGTTGGAGACGGGTGTTACCGGGGGTTGGTAGGCCTTGAAGAGCCTCCAACTAGTCCAGGTAGTCGCGCAGGACTTGGGAGCGGGAGGGGTGGCGTAGCTTGGACATCGTCTTGGACTCGATCTGCCGAATCCGTTCCCGGGTCACTCCATAGACCTGACCGATCTCATCCAGCGTGCGTGGTTGGCCGTCGGTGAGCCCGAATCGCAGCCGCACCACACCGGCCTCGCGCTCGGACAGCGTGGCGAGCACGGACTGCAGCTGGTCCTGCAGCAGGGTGAAGGAGACCGCGTCGACGGCGACGACGGCCTCGGAGTCTTCGATGAAGTCGCCGAGCTGGGAGTCACCCTCGTCGCCGATGGTCTGATCCAGCGAGATGGGTTCCCGGGCGTACT
>JBOHGX010000345.1:0-12101 GCA_050700255.1 Pseudonocardiaceae bacterium | reverse complement strand
CACCAGGGCGTCGACGCCCACGGCGTGCCACGCTGGCTCTGGAACGCCCACCACACCATGTTCGACGCTGAGTCGCTGGGCGAGCTGGTCTCCCGCTGCGGGTTCGTCGACCTGGACATCTTCACCTACGACATCCGCAACCTGCGCTGTCTGGCGCTGCGTGCCTCGTGAGTGGCATTGAGTGCTATAGGCCGTCTTCGCACTCACGAGGAAGGGGAGACCACATGCCGCTGGCCACAGCCGCCACCGGGATCGGTAAGCAGGTGGTCACCCATGCGGTGCGCACGTGGTTCGGCGCCAGAAGGGAAAGCGCTGACCGTGACGCCGAGCTGATCGATCTGGTGCGGCTTAGCGTCCGGGACCACTTCCAGCGGCGCAAGCTGGTCCGGCAACTGGAGGATCTGGCCGACCAGATCGCCGAGCGGATGCGGCCGATCTACGAACACGAGTTCCGCAATGTGGCCGACAACGAGCGGGCCGCCGCGTTGCTGGCGGTGGTCGATGCACTGAAGGCCGCCGATCTGACCGACGACACGCTGTTCGCGGTGGACGTCGATGCCCGCCAACTGGCGCGGCTGGTGCGGGAACGCGTCCCTGTCGGGGGGTGGGCTTGGCCGAGCCGGCCGAGCGGCTCTACGACGCGGTGCTGGATGAGAGCTGTATGGCGCTGGTGCAGGTGGTCAAGCAGCTGCCCGCCTTCGAGCCGCGTGCGCTGACCGAGCTGCTGGCCCGATTCTCTCAAGTGGTCGAGGGCATCGGCGAGGTGCTGCACCGGTTGCCACGCACCACCCTCGACGCCCCGTCGGGCAGTGAACATGACGAGGAGTTCCGAGCCCGCTATCTCACCCATGTCAGCGAGACGCTGGACGAGCTGGAACAGTTCGGCATCGACGTCCGGCGCTACAAGCCCCGCACGCTGGTCAGCGTCGCGTACCTGAGCCTGCAGGTCAGCACTGATCCCAGCCGCCGGGGTCGTGGTGACCGACTCGACGAGCGCTGGTTCACCGACTGGCGCCGCACCGTGGCGAGCGGCAGCAGCAGTCTGCGGGCCGAGGCGGCGCTGGCCGAGAGCCCACGGACCTTGTTGCGGGGGGACGCCGGCTCGGGTAAGACCACGCTGCTGCAGTGGCTGGCCGTGACGGCCGCGCGCAGCGGGTTCTCCGGGCCGCTGACCGACTGGAATGGGTGTGTGCCGTTCCTGGTCCGGCTGCGCAGTTATGCCGACCGTCCGCTGCCACGACCGGAGCAGCTGCTCGCTGGGGTGGCCGACCCGCTGGTCGACCTGCTGCCGACGGGCTGGGTGCACCGGCAGTTGGGCACCGGGCGGGCACTGCTGCTGGTTGACGGCGTGGATGAATTGATCCCTGCGCAACGCCCCGCTGTCCGGAAGTGGTTGCAGAGCCTGCTTGCCGAGTATCCACAGGTTCGGGTGGTAGTGACCGCCCGGCCCGGCGCTGCCGACCGCAGCTGGCTGACCGCCGAGAATTTCGCTCCGGTGCTGCTGGAACGGATGTCCCCACTCGACGTGACGGCGTTCTGCCGCCGCTGGCACGACGCTATGCGCGACGCCGCCCAGCGTTCGGCTGTCACGCTACCGTGCCCCGCTGACGAGTTACCCGAGTACCAGCGGGCGTTGCTGCGCCAACTCGACGGGCGCAGGCACCTGCGTGGTCTTGCCAGCAGCCCACTGCTGTGCGCGATGCTCTGCGCGCTCAACCTCGACCGCCGCCAGCAGCTTCCGCCGGACCGGATGGCGCTCCACCGGGATGCCTTGGCGCTGCTGCTGGAACGCCGTGACGCAGAGCGCGAGGTACCCGCAAGCCGCGCCGTCGTGCTCGACACCGGCAGCAAGCTCGCGATCCTGCAGCACGTGGCCTGGCGGCTGAGCCTGGCCGGGCGCTCGGAGCTACCCCACGATGACGTGCTGGAGATGGTGCGGCGCGCGATGCAGCGGATGCCCAATGTCGAGTACTCCCCACCGGACGTGCTGCAACACTTGCTGGACCGGAGCGGCGTGATCCGGGAACCAGTGCTTGGCCGGGTCGACTTCGTGCATCGCACGTTCCAGGAGTACCTGGCGGCCAAGGAAGCCGTAGAGGACCAGACAGTCGAGGCGCTCGTCACCCGCGCTCACCTCGACCAGTGGTGGGAGACCCTCGTGATGGCCGTCGGGCACGCCACCCCGGACCGCCGAGCGGCGCTGCTGAACGGTGTACTGGACCGGGCCGACGCCGAACCGAAACACTCCCGGCGGCTGCGCTTGCTGGACACCGCGCAGACGGTCGATCCCGAAGTCACTGGTCGAGTTGAGTTAGCGGTCGACGAACTGGTGCCGCCCGCGTGGGCAGAACGAGACCCGCTCACTGGTGGCCGGGTGCTGCGACGGTTGCCCTCCACGCTAGACGGGCTCAGCGACGCTTCAGCCGCTGCTTGCGTCAAGACCGCCGCTCTGGTCGGTGATCCCGAGGCGCTCAGGCTGCTTGCTCGGTGGGCGCCCGACCCGCGCGGCGCGGTGCAGCGTGCCCTCGCGCAGGTCTGGCGCTACTTCGACCCCGTTGACTACGCCAGAATAGTGCTGCAAGATGCTCCGCTAGACGGGGGAAAGATCACCGTCGAGCTCGTCGAGCACGTGCCCTACCTGCATACCCTGCAGCACCTCCGGGACGTGCCGCTGATCCTGCGCGACTCGGACAAAGTTGATGATCTTTCTTTTCTCCGTGATGCGCCACCGGCTACGACTCAGCTCTGGGTACAGGTCACTGGGCCGGTCGATCTCTGGCCTCTTGGCAACTGCCCCGCCTTGGAGGCCGTGTATGTGTCCGGTGGCAGTGCCAGTGCGGGATTAGAGATACTCGCTGCGCTACCAGAACTCAAGTACCTATATATCCGCCCTCCAGCTGGGGGTCAGGATCTGTCATTCCTGGTCGGCTGCCCATCGTTGATCAGGGTGTCGTTGGCCGATTGCACCAAGCTGTCGAATCTGTCGGTGCTAGCGTCAGCCTCCCATCTGAGACACGTGAGCTTGTACCACGCCAAGCGTCTCGGTGATCTGAATACCCTCACCGAACTACCCGATCTCACGTCTCTCTGCATCGGACATGCTCCGCTCACCGGTGGTCTTGCTGCTGTGACACCTGTCCTCGATCAGCTCAAGGATCTTTACATGTATTCGGTACAGTATCTACAGTCATGTCGCTCGATGCGCTCGCGGGAACGGTACTGGAGATCCTAGATCTCGCTGACTGCACGATCACCGATCTGGCGCCATTGGGTACGCTGCAGTCCTTGAAAGAGCTGCGGTTGCAACAATTCCCCGGCCTGAACCTCGCACCACTGGCCTCGCTCCCGCAGTTGCGTGAGCTGTATCTAACGGACATCAACGAGCCGGTCGATCTGTCACCGCTAACGCAGACGGGCCATCGCTTGCGGGTAGAGTTGTGGAATACGCCCACCGTGGGAGAACCAGGTTCCCTGGTGAAGGTACGACGACGCTGACAACAGGGCTGGAACGCTTGCCGCGGATCACGCTCTCTACGCGACTATTTCCTCAACGTGAAAGTCAACGTAGGGGAAGCGGCAGGATCAGTACATCGAACAGGGGCGCGTGGTCCCATCCGGGTCGCAACTGCGCCACCTGTCGCCATCCCCAATGTAGGTACGTGCGGCGGGCATTAACGTTGTCCGGCTCCACAAGCAGAGTGGCGCGCTGCTCTTCCCTGCCGAGCAGGAGCTGGTCATGCAGTGCGTGCGCTACGCCCTTCCCGGACCAACTTCGAAGAACCATGATTTCTGAAAGGGCAAAAGTTCGGCGACCGTCTTCCCAGGTAAAGCCCGGCTCAGGCTCTTCGAGTAACCCAGCCTACCAGCCAGTACTCGTTGCGCGCTCATCAAGCGGCCAACCCCAGGTTTGCCCGACCGCGTCGTCCCCTTGGTAAGCCACCACCAAGTCGAAACCAGATCCCGATGTGTACCGATCAAACCTGTGCATGAATGCTTCGACGCTATCGAAGGGATCACCACTGGCGATCGCATCAACATACGAACCGATGTACACGGCCTCAACCACGGCACGGATCTGACGCGCGCTGGCGGCGTCGTAGCGGCGGAAGGTGACGTCGGCGTCCCTGCGCGAGCCAATATCCGACACTGTCATGCGCAGGATGCGGTAGACAGCGCGTCGTACCGGGCGCAGAACTCGTCATCCTTACGGTTGTGCGCGGCTTCTCGTACGGGACGTAGCTCTACGACGGTTCGCGGAGACGCGACCTGCCTTTCAAGCGCGGGAAGCACTGCCAGACTCTCGGAGATTGTTTCAGCCGCGTCGCCATGTGCGGCAAGAGCGGCAGCCAATTGAGCACGATAGTTCGTTTCCTGTGCGCGTCGCGCTTCAAGACGAGCGGTTCGTCTTCCTCCTCCGACGTCTGAAGCGGGGCTGACCTGTTGGCGGGGTTCTCGTGCCGTGCTGTCTATCCGAGCACGTGGCGTGGCCAGCAGCCCGCTCGTGGCACCAGCTGCGCACGATTCTATGCCAAGTGAGTTGACCGCTACCCGGGTTGGAGGCACCCTGCTAGGGTAGATCATGCCTCCGGAAGGGGCCTCTCATGCGACTGCTCAACCCGGACACCAGCTCTCAAGGCCATGATGGTTGCGACCGGCTCTGGGAGGAGGGTAGCGAGGATGTCCTCGTTCAGCTCCGCCCAGCCACCTCCGCCGACCACGGCGCGATCCTGCCCAACTATGTCCCGGACGGGGAAATTCTCGGCCGCGTGTCCAAGGTGGCGCTGCTCGAAGCGGCTCGTAACCTGGGACTGTCATGAGCGATATCGACGTCATCGGCCTGTACCGGGGGATCACGCACCGCGCACTGCGCCTGGAGACCCGACAGCGATACGCGGTGCCGTGGGAAGACGAGGGGCTCGCGGCGTGGCGTCGGGGTGAGCCGGAGCCCGCGACGCCTCAGATGGAGCGGACGTTCGAGACCCTCCGCCAGGTCAGCGCGTCGGGCCGGCGGATCGGCCGGGTCCGGTTCGTAGAACTGCCGCTGACTGAGTATTCGCGGCACGAGTTCGAGGTTGCCTACCCCCGGCTCACCGAGGTCGGTGAAGAGATCCATGTCCTGGACCGTGCGTTGCACCCGGAGTTCGACCATGTCCGGGAGGACTTCGTGGTCTTTGACGAGGCCTCCGTCATGTGGTACCGCTACACCGCCGAGGACATCCTGACCGGCTATGACTACACCGAGGATCCCGACATGGTTCGCGACTGCGTGGCGCTGGCCGAGGAGGTGCGCGCGGCGGCGGTGTCCTATCGCGAGTTCACAGCCCGCATGCGTTGAGCACCGCGTTCGGCAAGGGAACCGCCCGGCAGCGCAGGCTGGGCGTGCTGCTCCGTCGGCTACGCAAGGCCGCTGGCCTATCCGGGCCTGCTCTGGCGGGTCGCCTGGGTGTCTCGCAGTCCCACCTGTCGCGGGTTGAACTGGGCGAGTCGGTCGCCACAGCCGAGCTTGTCGGCCACTGGACCCGCGAGACGGGCGCGAGCCAGTCGGACCGCGAGGTGGCCACCGACTTGGCGGAGGCGGTCGAGGCGGAAGTGGTGACCTGGCGGGAAGCGGTCACCAGCGGCCTGGTCAAGCTGCAACGCGACGTCCTCGATGCGGAGGCCGCCACGACGACGAGGACCGCGTACGTGCCCGTGCTGATCCCGGGACTGCTGCAGACCGCCGAATACGCCACTCACCTCGTAGCCGGCAACCATCCTGAGCGTGACGACGTTGCCGAGGCGGTGGCAGTGCGGATGCAGCGCCAGGTCGTGCTCTACAGCCCGGGCAAGACCCTGCGGTGGGTGATTGGCGAGGGTGGGCTGCGCTGGCGGGTCGGGCCGCCAGGGGTCATGGTCGCGCAGTTGGACCGCCTCGCGGCACTGACGGTTGAGCCGCATCTGGACCTGCGGGTGCTCCCGTTCGAACGCACCGGGCCGATGTGGCACGACCACGGTTTCACGATCCTGGCCGACCGTACGGACGGCGAGGCCGACCTGGTCAACCTGGAGCTGCTGACCGGACCAGTCAACATCACGGATCCGAAGGAGGTCGCCCGGTACCGCGCTGCATACGAGCGACTGGCAGACCTTTCGGTTCGGGGCGCTGAGGCTCTGTCGTTGATCCACAGGGTGCGAGCCGAGCTGGCAGCAGAACGCTAACCAGTTACAGCTTCTACCCAGAGTTTGACTTTTTGCCAGGGTAGATGTCACTATTTCTGGGCAGATTGGGTGCCACCAGAGCTGCGGCGGGACCGGAGCTGATCCGACTCCTCCGGTCCCGCCGTGATCCAGCGACTGGCGTAGTAGCCCCATTGGGGTGGGCCGCCCGCCGTCTTGTCGAGGAGCGCATCTGATGGTTGACCCGACCACGCGCACAGTGGTGCTGGTGCGTGCTCTGCGGGGGTGTGGTGAGCCGGGCCGGGTGGTGCATGTGGTCGCGCTGTCCGACGGCACCGGGCCGCCGGGGGTGCTGGGGGCACTGTGCGGAACCGCGCTGGTGAGCGATGAGGTCGAGATGGTGAAGCCCGGGGTGGGGGTCCCGTGTACTGGTTGCCTGCTACATGGGGACGTCACGGCGCTCCCACCGTCCATATCCACTTATCGGGAACGGGGTTGGCCGGTACGCAGCAGCGCTGATCAGGTGCTGCTCGATCTCGGTGATAAGTGCATCGCGGTGGTGTTGCCTGCGGAACTGGCGCGTGCTGTCACGGCGATTTTGGCCGGCCGTGATCGCCGGGCGCCGGTGTTGGTGAACCCGGACACGCCCCACGAGCGCACCCTGGTGGGTTGGGAACCCTACGGGGTACCGCTTCCCTGGCCAGACGCCGTGCGGCTGGTAACCGGCACGCTGGCGTTGCCGCCCAGTGGCACCTCGTGGGGATCGCTGCGCTGGGAGCAATTACCTCCCGACCCCGGTCTGGTTGGGTGCCGGGAGATCGACATCTTCAGCGCGGTGCACACCACGCTGCACGCTGCCGCAGCCGCCCAACGTGGCTACGAGAGAAATGAGCCAGGGCAGCCGGGCGGCACCGGTTGGGTGGGTGCAACTTCGGGGCGGCTTCACGATCCGCTGGCGGCGCGGCGACCCGGTGTCGTACGTGCTGGGTGCCCAGCAGATGGCGGACGCCATCCAGGCAGACGTGATCATCGCTCACACGGTGCAGGCTGGTGGTCATCTCATCAAGTCTGGGGAGCATCCGCTCGGTACGGCAGTGCATCAGCGCCAGCTGACCAATCTGATCATGTGGCCGTTCACTGGGATAGCTCCTGTCCCGCTGCGACATCAGGTGATAGTGCGAGGGCGGCGTGGACCTACCCCGGATCAGCCGGTTCTCAGCAAAGAAGAGCAGACGTGCTTCTTCGATCAGCTCCTCGCGACTGCGGACGCAATCCACTATGAAGACACCCCGCTGCCACGGCGCCAAGCGATCTACCTGCTCGGGTTTGATACACGAGCGAGCACGGCTGACTGGCTGCACGCCGAGCATCTTCGCGCTCTGCGCAGCGCCGGGCGCACCGATGACATCCCGTCCTCAGTGGCCGTACGATCCTCCGCTGTTGCACTTGCCCACAGTGGCGATCGAGACCCATTGCGGGCGTTCCTGGACCATGCTTTGGCCACCGACGAGCTGGAGCGGGCGAACCTCAACTACTGGGCCTACTGGGTGGGCGAGATCGACGACATACAGGTCGATGACGAGTTTATGGGCCATGTCGACCCACGAGACTGGAGTGGTATTCGGCTGCTCGGGCACCTCTTGGAACGCCTGCATCCCGGCTCGGGACACGCCGAGTTCAACCTGCACACGGTGTGGGCACTCCTGCTCGCCCATCCCGCTCTGCTCAGCAATCATTTTCGCTTACGATCCGCAGTGGACAGCACGATCCAAGAGCTTGCCGCGGATCATGATCTCAGTGTGCGGGCGCGACATGAGTTATCGGACATCGCCTACGCGGTCCGCCTCGCAAACTGGTAGGTAGGGTCACGGTCGTGGAGGCTCCAGACGAGCAGGCCGTGGCCGTCGCGAACTTCGCCTTCGAACTCGGCGTGCTCAAGCGGGTACGTCGTGCCGGTTGGTGGCATGCAGGAGTATGGGATCCCGAATCGGTCGCCGAGCACAGTCTGCGGGTCGCGCAGCTTGCTTCGCTGATCGCTGCGATCGAGGGTGCCGAACCAGGCCGGGCAGCGTTGCTGGCTGTCTGGCACGACTCGCAGGAAACTCGCACGGGCGACATCCCGCACACAGCCAGGCCCTATCTCGACCGACCTTCACCCGAGCTGATCACCGCCGACCAGACCGCCTCGTTACCCGATACCGCACGTAAGACCGTGCAAGAGGCGGTTGCCGAGTACGAGGCGCAGCAGACGCCCGAGACACACTGTGCAAAGGACGCCGACAAGCTTGACTGCCTGATCCAGGCGATCGAGTACCAAGACTCTGGCTACACCAGAGTTCAGGGTTGGATTGACTCTTCACGCAGCGGCCTGCGGACCGACGCAGCACGTCGCATCGCCGACGCCGCGTCCCGTACATCTTCTCTCGCGTGGCGTGGGCGCGATGAGCGAGGTGCCAACGCGCGGAGTCGGACCGGCGGGTGCGTCCCTCGGTCAAGCGCGCCGACCTGGACCACTTAGCCGCGCTGCACCGGTCGGCCGTCGGCGCCGACGAGGCATTGCCTCCTCCTCAGGCCGGGAACTGCGAGACCGGAGTTTGGCCGTGCTCTCGACGGCGACGGCTTCATGCCGCACCACCGATGTGCGCATGTCGCGGCCAATGTCCCCGGCCGCTGGCTGCCGGTCTGGTACTAGTCACGCATGGCGTCATACACGTTGCTCGACGACGATCTGCTCGCCCGGGCGCGGGAGCTGCGCGCAGCAGGACGATCTCCCAAGGAAATCGCCCGCGCTCTGGGCGTGCGACCCAGCACCGTGGCACCGCTGATGCGGACTATCGCCCGAGAGGCGGCGACCAACGAGCCGGAGCCGGCGGTGACCGGCTGCTGGGTGAGCCCGGGCTGGAGCGCCGGTCTCACCGTGAACGGACCCAAGGTGTGGCCGGACCTCGACGCGGCCGACCACGCCGGGAGTGGGCTTGTCGGCGTCGTTGTGGCGCGTCGACACCGCCCACGACGAGTGTCAGTCTGCGGTTACCTGGTCGATGTGTACTGCCTCGGTGTGAAGGATTCCCTCGGTCCCGACGTGATGAACGATCGCGACCTGCCGACCTTCCTTCGCATGTTCTTCAGCGCCTTCGGGGATGCCGAAGCGCCTATCGATGCGCCGGTGGAGCTGGCCCGCCACCTCGTGTGGGGAGCTGTCGACTACGCCCGAGAACTCGGGTTCCCACCCCATCCCGACTTCCAGGCCACGTCGGGCCACCTCGGGGCATGGCAGGAAAACAGCGATATCACGTTCGGACGCGACGGTGTCCCGTTCTACGTGCAGGGCCCCTACGACGACCCGACAACGATCATGCGCACCCTGGCCAGGTCCACCGGCGACGGCAACTCTCGCTTCCTCGCACCAGCCGGGACCGCAGCCGGCTGATGATCTGCGCAGCGTCGGCGTACGGCAGCACGACGCGAGTTGTCGGACATCTGCTCGCCGTCTGGCACTTCTCGAGGTCTTCGCGATGGGCGTAGGAAGGCCGCTACCTGTCGCGTTGCCGCGCCGGTTGCGGGTCCGTACCGGTCACCCGTCCGTCCGGCGTGGTCAGCGGCAGCGCGCGCAGTGGTGCTTCGGCCTTGAGCAGCATCTCGTCGTACTCAGCATGTGGTTCTGAATCGAGCACGATGGCCCCGCCCGCACCGACGGTCAGTTCGTCGTGCCACCTCACTGCGGTGCGGATCACGATGTTCAGGTCGGCCGTTCCGCCGAATCCTAAGTAGCCGAGCGTACCCGAATACACGCCTCGTGCCTCGGTCTCCAATGAATCGATGATCTCCATGGTGCGCAGTTTCGGCGCACCGGTCATCGAGCCACCGGGAAAGCAGGCTCGAACGCAGTCCACCGCGGTGACGTCTGAGCGCAGAACGCCGCGGATTGTGGACACCAAGTGATGCATGGTCGCGTAAGACTCCGTCGCCATAAATTTCGGTACCACGACGGTGCCGATCCGGCATACCCGGCCGAGGTCGTTGCGGAGCAGGTCCACGATCATGAGGTTCTCCGCGCGGATCTTTTCGTCGTTCTGCAGCGAACTCCGTAGCTGCTCGTCCAGCTGGGAATCAGTGCTGCGCGGTGTCGTTCCCTTGATCGGCTTAGTTTCGACGGAGCGTTCGGTGTCAATGCGCAGGAACCGCTCAGGAGACGAACAGAAGATGGCGAGTTCGCCCAGTCGCAGCAGCGCCGAGTACGGGGCGGGATTGAGCCGCCGCAGCCGCCGGTAGAACTCCAGATCGTCCTCGGGTGCGGGCAACCTGAGTTTGTTGGTGAGGCAGATCTCGTAACTCTCGCCCGCACGCAGCTGACGCTGACACTCTGCGATATCCGCGAGGTACCGCGACCGGGACCGTACCAACCAGTCCGAAATCCGTGCGTTGTCGGCCACCACCGGCGGTGGAGCCTCGGCCGCCGCCGTGGGCAGTTTCCGCAGCGTTTGCACCGTACGGTGGATCCATTCCATCGCCGAGTCGGTGGCATCGGGTTCGACCACGGCGACGACGTACGTCTGGTGCTGAGCATGGTCGACTGCGACGAACCTGCTTGCCCGGATCCACATCGCGTCCGGTGTCCGCGCCCGGTGCACGCTGGGCGAATCGATGCCGGTTTTCAGCTCGTAGCCGAAGTAACCGACGTAGCCACCGTTGAGGTCGAACGGCAGGTCTTGCGCTCCGGTCACCTGGCGGCTCGTCCGCCGGCCGAGCGCGTCGAAGATGGTGCCGGGCTCGAGGTAGGGGATACCGGCGGTGGGCTCCACGAGCACCGAGTCGTCGCCGATCCGGAAGGTGAGGACCTCCCCGTCGGGGCCGTCGGCGTCCCCGAGGAAGGAAAACCGGGATAGGCCCGCTTCGACATATGCGCTGTCCAGCCAGAATGCCCTGACGCTCGCACCGTGCAAGGTGATGAATGCTGCTTCGGCGTCGACTGCCCGGTCGATTCGCCGCACGAGCACCCGCATTGCCGGGGATTCACCGCGCCGGCGTCGCGCTCGTTGCACCGGCGCGGTGGGGCGTGACGGCGCGGCCGGCTGCCGGAAGGCCAGGGCGAGTTCGCGGAAATTGGTCACTAGCCGTGCACCGTGCTCGGTGCAGAAGGATTCAGGGTGAAATTGCACGCCCCACAGCGGCAGATTCCGGTGGCGCAGGCCCATGATCACACCGTCCTCCGCCCACGCCGTTGCCTCCAGCTCGGGTGGCAGTGGATTCGCGACGCACAATGAGTGGTAGCGGACCGCGGTGAACCCCTGCGGCAGCCCGGCGAAAATACCGGCGCCAAGGTGGTGCACCGTGGTCAAGTGGCCGTGTCTGGGTTGCGGTGCACGGCGTATCTCGGCGCCGGCGACCAGGCCGAGTCCCTGGTGGCCGAGACAGACCCCGAGGACCGGGAGTTCCGTCTGGCGCAGGATGTCCTGCGAGTACCCGAAGTCCCGGCGCGAGCCCGGCCGCCCGGGACCAGGCGAGACGACCGCCCCGTCGAAGTTGCGAATGTCGAGCCTGTGATATCCGGGGTCGTCGTTGGAGACAACGACCGGCTCGACGCCGTAAACCTCCGCCAGGAGCTGATACAGGTTGTAGGTGTAGGAGTCGTAGTTGTCGATCAGCAGCGTACGCATGGCGCCCCAATTCCCACCTCATCGCGCAGGTCGGGGCCGCAGCCGGCTGATGATCCCCGCAGTGTCGGCACGGTACGGTCGGTGACCCGAGTTCTCGTGGCAGCGTAGGCGTAGGCCAGCTTTAGCTGTGGCAGCCTCTATTGTCACGACTGTGATCGAGCGGATCCGGCGCCGGCTGGACGACGTGCAGGAAGTTGATCATGCTGTCGCGCGATGGATCGGGCAGCAGTCGCCTACCCCGCTCGACGTTGTGATCAAAGGTCTGAGCACTGCGGCGAACCACAGCAT
>JBOHGX010000344.1:0-8185 GCA_050700255.1 Pseudonocardiaceae bacterium | reverse complement strand
CTCCACCCCACTGGCGGGGTGGAGGCCACACCGACGGTCTGTAGATCAGCAATCCCAGGTACGGATCTCTAGCAGTCGTCGTGGTCCTTGTCGTGCTTGTGGTGGTCCTTGTCGTGGTGGTGGTGGCGCTTCTTGTGGTCCCAGAAGTCGTGGTGGTACTTCTTGTACCAGTAATCGTGGTCGTCCTTGCCATAGCCAGACTGGAAAATCCCCGAGATACTCATGCATCCCCCTCTATCGCTTTTCCCGGAAACCTCTCTTCCCGGGAAGAACTGGATCTTTCTGTCCGCTCGCGGCAGTTGATGGAGTGGCAACGCTCCCCATGTCCCCCCCGAAACGGCCTTGCCCTCATAAAGGTGCTCCAGGGCACCTCCGAGACCAACGCGATCAGTCGTACACGTGATTCTTACCCTGTGTCAACGCACGCTATGAAGTGTTACAAAGAGCTACTGTTCACGTACGCTAAGTAATTGGTACGGCACAATCGATCCATGTGAGCGTTAGTAGGTACAGTACTGTACGAGCTGGTAACGCCCGCCTGAGCCGTCACAACCGAGGTCGTTCGGTGACGAGGGCGCTCCTTGCAGGCGGACGGCACGGCGTCACGGTGTGCGACGGTGCCGACGTGCGTTCTGACCGACGCCCAACTCCCCGCGGGCTGGACGCCGGTGCAAAACCTCACCGCGTCGCGGCGTCTTACGAGAGTGGACCCGCCCGATTGCCCTTGAACATCGGTACGGGGGTGTCGCGATCGTTGAAGTCGCCGGCCCTGTCGTCCCCGAGGCCGCGATTACGATTTTCGTACTCGTAGTCAGAGCTTTCGCCGTAGTTGTAACGCCTGCAGCAGCCATCGCCGTCGCCATAGTGGCCGGAGGCGAAGATGTACGCGATCCTCATACGTCCCCCTTCTGTCCTTTCCCAGGAACTTCACGTCCTAGGAAGATTTCCCCCTCGCAACCGCCGTTACAGCGAGTGCCTGTCAGGAGTGTAGGCGAGCTCCGCACCGTCAGCCACAGGTCTGCGTGAATCGGTGAAAATGTACTAGTGCACGTCGGCGCCATCGGGCGACGGATGCCGACTGGAGTGATCCACTCCAGTCGGTAGGCCGGAGTTTTGCGTAGTGGCGTCGATGGCGGCCTACCTACGCGCCGAGACGTGGTCTGCCGGTTGACGTCGGCGGCAAGCTCGTGGTCGCCGTGGATGAGTCGCAGCTTCCCGCGCTCGCGGAGCTGCAGGGGCGCCGGGGTGCGGGTACAGACCTGCACTGGGGATCTGCGGTGTCGACGCACGGGTGCACGCCGTTCCCAACGCGGTGCTCGCGCTGTGCCGGGGAAGGGTATCGGTGACGGGATGTCTCGGTCCGGGATCTCGGGGAGGTGCCGTCGTCGCGGCGCCGTCGCGCGCTGGGCGTGACCACTGGCCGCACGCATCAGCCCCGCGTCCGATCCGAGAAGTCGTGCTCCCGTTCTCAAGAAGTTACCAATCTCTTTTACGTGCTGTGCACGAATCGCCACGGAGAGTGCCACACATAACATTTGGACCGTCTCGAGCGAATACTTATCAAACAGGATCTAAACAACGCGCCCGGAGGTGCTGTCAGCCCGTGGGGACATACTGCTGGGTACTCGCATGAATTCGATCACTCAGGCGTGATGAAGTCAACTACCCACTGCTACTGATCGGCTACGTTGGACGGACCTGAGCGCCGACTGAGTGAGGAACACGAGACAAGGAGTGGTCAATAGGGTGGCGCCGTTTGCTGAGCCGAACCCGCCCGGGTCGGTTGAAGAGCGGATCAACCGTCCGTCCGTTGACGAGCTACTGGACCGGGCGGCGAAGCGCCGGATCACTGTAGTGATCGGCGCCGCCGGCTGGGGCAAGACCACAGCGGTGGCGACCTGGGCGTGCGGCCGCCCGACTGCGTGGCTGCGGTGCGAGGACCACGAGGGGGATGCGGACCGTCTGCTGGCCAGCGTGTTCGCGGCACTGTTGGCCCACGTGTCGGCGCCGGCACCGATTCTGGGTACCGAGGCACTGAACACCGACCGGGTGGCGTGCTCTGCCGAGGCCATCTGCGTCTGGTTGCGCAATTATCTGAGCGAAGGCCTCGTCCTGGTTCTTGACGACTTGCACGCGCTACAGCCGGGCAGCGACGCGGCGGCCGTCGTCGAGACTCTGTGCCAGCAAGCACCGGACCGCCTGCATCTGGTCCTGATGTCCCGGCGTGAGCTTCCCTTTTCCCTGCAGCGGCTGCGGGGACGCGGTCTTGTCGCGGAGATCCACGCGCCAGATCTTGCCTTCGATGTCGCCGATGTGGAGGCGCTGCTGCGCAAGACGGTGGGAACAGATCCGCCCGGCCTGTCCAGGCAGGTCTGGGACCACACTGGCGGTTGGCCTACGGCCGTGCACTGCGCTGTGGAGATGCTGCGGGGGATCGGGACGGATCAGCGCCTCTCCGGCGTGGGACAGCTGTCTTACCCCGGAGAGCGATTCCATGGCTATCTGGTCGAGGAGGTCATCGGCGCCGCTCCCGAGTGGGTTCAGCAGCTCCTGCGCAGGTTAGCGATCTTCGGCAAAGTCGGTTCCACAGCGGAGATCGCGTGCGGGCTCGATGATCCGACAACGGTGCTCACCGAACTGAGCCGCCAGGGACTCGTGCGCCGCAGCGGTGGAGACCGCGTCGACTGGTCGCTCGTGCGTCCGTTGCAGGACTTCTTCGAACACGATGCGGAGCCGTCCGCCGGCGAGCGCAGCGCGTTGCACGTGATGGCGGCCAATGCGTGCATCGAGCGGGGGGAGCAGGCGCAAGCCCTGCGGCATCTGTTAGCAGCTGGTGATCATGCAGCGTGTGCCGCACTGCTGGCCGATCATGGTGGTGAGCTGGTGCAGCACGGCCAACTCGACGCTGTGTTGGAAGCCGCCGAGTTGCCGGTCGAGTACCTCGACAATCCGCGGATTCAACGAGTTCTGGGACAGGCGCAGCAGGTGCGGGGACAGTGGGCGCAGGCGCTGCAGTATTTCCAGCGCGCCGGTTATGACCAAGACGAACTACAGCCCGCGCTCTCCTGGCGGGTCGGTCTGATCGCTTTTGCCCAGGGTGACTTCGATGAGGTCCACGCGGTGACCGGGCGGACCCGGCTAGACCGCGAGGACACCTCCGACGAGGCGCAGGTGCTGGCGCTGTCGGCGCGGGCCCACCGGATGGCCGGCGATCTGGCGGGTCTTCGGAAGGTGGCCCTTCGAGCGCATGCTGCGGCTCAACGGTGCGGTCAGCAGCGTGCGTGGTGCAGCGTCCACCACGTCTTGGCGCTTCTCGCCGCGGCCGAGGGCAACTCGCGGCAAGCCGACACGCACTACACCGATGCCCTGCGCAGCGCGGAGGCATGCGACGACCTCCTTGCGCTGATGTGGATTCGGACTAGCCGTGCCTTCCATCAGTTCGAGATGGGTGGACCCCGGCAGGCACTGGCCGAGGCCCAGATTGCAGTGAACCTCGGAGAGCAATGCGAGGACCCGTTCTTCATCGCGCATGCGTTGACCACACGCGGCCTCGCCCGCGGGCGCCTCGGGATGCTGGAGGAGGCGGCGGCGGACTTCGCCGCCGCTGTCGACCTCTTCCAGCGCATCAGCTCGCGATTTCTGGCATGGCCGTTGTGCGGCCTCGGCGACCTGCACCGGACCAGGGGACAGCTGGCTCGAGCACGGGCGGAGTACGAGGAGGCACTAGCCCTCGCCGAGCCGCGCCATGATGTGTTCGGACTTAGTTCGGCGCTGGTCGGTCTCGCGCGCATAGAAGCGACTGATGACCCGGAGCTAGCTCGTGAGCTTGCGGATCGGGCTGTGAGTTTGGGTGAGGGACTTCGCGAGGTACCGGCATTCCTGGCCCGTGGCTGGGTCAAGTTGATGGGCGGTGACCAGCATGGCGCCTCGGTGGATGCCGACCGCGCTGCGGTGGCCGCGCGGCAACGGCGGGACGACCCGGGCCTGGCCGAGGCCATCATCCTGAGCGTGCTGGCCTCCATCGATCCTGCCGTGGACGCCACCTCACTTCGAGAGGCGATCGACATCTGGCAGGAGGCGGGCTGCCGCCTCGAGGAGGCAGCGGCCAGGGTCGTCGCCGCCCGCATCGGCGCGCCCATTGCCCACCTCGACGCCGACCGAGCCGACCAGCTGCTTCGGGACTACGGCGTCGACGTCGAGTCGAGGCGGGCGGCCGGACCGCTGGGTGTGCTGGTTCGTTCCGCCCCCGCGGTGTCCATCCAGACGCTCGGGGCTTTCCGGGTGATCCGCCACGGGGTCCCGGTTTCCAATATTGCGTGGAAGTCGAAAAAGGCTCGGGATCTGTTGAAGATCTTGGTGGCACGGCGCCGGCCGACCCCCCGTGATCAGCTGATGGAGCTGTTGTGGCCGAGGGTCGGTCCGGCCCTGGCCAGCAACCGGCTCTCCGTGGTGCTGTCCGCGGTCCGCGATGTGTTGCAGCCCGACCCAGCCGGCGAGGGACCGCTGGACACCAGCGGCGGCGCGGTGTCGTTGAACCGGGCCCAGGTCAGCGTCGACGTCGAGGACTTCCTTGCCCGAGCCATCGCTGCCCTCGACGCGGACCGGACCAAGCAGCCGGATGCGAACGGGCGGCTCGTTGCCGCAGTCGCCGCCCACACCGGAGATTTCCTCGAAGACGACCCCTACCAGGAGTGGGCCGGCGCGCTGGCCGAAGAAGTCCGGGCCACCTACATCGCGCTCCTTCGGGCTTTGTCTGCACGGCTGCGCGACGCCGGCGATACCGACGCGGCGGTGCGGTACACGCTGCGTCTGCTCGAGCAAGACCACTACGACGAGGAGGCCAACCTCAGCCTCGTCGGTGTCCTGCTCGACGCAGGCCGCTTCGGTGAGGCGCGCCGGCATTACCAGAGTTACGTCCGCCGGATGAAAGAGATCGAAGTCCGGCCGAGCCCGCTGTCACAGATGCCGTCGCGAAGATCAATCGCGCGCTGACGTGTATCCCTCAGTGGTATTCAGGTCCCACTGACCGCGACGCCGTCGATGCAAGATCTACATCCGGCTGATGAAGCGTAGCTATTCAGCAGGGGCGGCGGCCGGTGGTAGCCAGGCGCCGGTGGTGAACAGCTGTTCAAGGACGTCCAGGGTGGTCAGGCCCCATTTGGTGGCTGTTGAGAGGTAGGAGCGCACGACGGCGAAGTCGGCGAGGCCGGCCAGGGTGCGCCAGCAGCCTCCCGAGGTGCGTTGCTGGATTTTGACCGGTCTGACGTCGCGTTCGGCGAGATTGTTTGTCCAGGGCACGGCGAGGTCGACCACGAACCGCAGGATCATGGTCTCGTGGTCGCGGAAGCGCCGGGCCAGGCGCAGCGCGTCTCGGGCGTGGGGTCCGGCGCGGGTGGCGTTGGCCTGGATACCCAGCTGGGTCGCGCCGCGGTAGTGGTTATGGATCTGGGCCAGTGCGGTGTCGTCGAGGGTGTCGTGGCCGGCGGCGCGGGCGGCGGTGGCCTGTTGGTGGGCGTCGGTGAGGGTGTCGGCCATTGCCTGGGCCCACAGCTGCGCCTCGGGGTCGGCGGTGTGCACCGCTCGGAGATCACGGAGTAGGTGAGCTCCGCACCAGGCGTGATGAGCGTCGATGAGATGGGTGTAGCCGGCGTAGCCGTCCCGCACGATGGTGCCGCCGTAGCCGGGCAGCACACCCCCGGCGTCGATATCGTCGCTGCTGCGTCCCCCGGTGTGCATCGCGGTCAAGAACTCGGTGCACGCCACGTGCACATAGGTCAACCCGCCCGCTGCCCGACCTGGTGTCTCATCGGCGTGCAGGACCCCCACACAGCGCAGCAGTTCCCGGACCCGGGGCAGGAATGTCGCCTCCAGCAGCCGGGCGGCCCGGGCCCGGACCCCGGCCATGAACCCGGTGGACACCCCCACTCCGAGCAGCGAACCCATCAGCATCGCCGCGCGACCCACCGGCAGGTAGTGCCCACACAGCAGCTCCGCCGCCCGCGCCAACACCGAAGGCCCATAGCACGCCCGAGTGCACACGAACCCCGGCGCGATACCCACACTCGGCGTCCCACACCCCCGACAGACCCGCTTGACCAGCCGGTACTCGGTCACCCGCGGCGGGGGCGGGGGCCGCACATCACGCACCTGCCGACGCTCCACTCCGACCACCGGGGCACCCGAGAGATCCTTCCCACAGCCGCCGCAGCAGGCCGGGTCACAGGTGATGACCTCATCCGGGTCATCCACCAACGGCATCGTGGCACCCGGCGCCCCGGGCTGCTTGCCCGGTTTACGCCCCGAGGACGTGCGCGACGACCGCGGCGCCGGCTTGCGGTAGGGCGAGTCCGACGACGGCGGCTTGTTCGACGTCGAGGAATCCTTACCCAGCCGCCGTTCCAGCTCCGCGATCCGCTCGTCTTGAACCGCGATCCGCCGCTCCGCAGCTGCGATTTGGTGGTCCTTGGCCGCGATCACATCCTGCAGACCCGCGTTGACCTCCACCAGCTCCACCACCAGCGCGCGCAGCTCCCCCACCGAAGTGGGAAGACCCGCAGCCGTACCGCCGGACACACCCCCACATGATCAGCATCAGCCAGTCAAGATCAAGCCGACACGCCGCAGCCATCCCGGACAGCTCAACAGTCACTCCGGTCCCGAGGGTGCTGAATAGTTACCATGAAGTAGCCGCCAGCCTAGCGCGCACGAGGTGCGCGCTACCCCACCCGCTACCCCACATGTCAGCCCATGACCTTCGATCGCTGTCCAAGCCCAGAGCCGCAGGTCCGTACGGTCCTTGCCGACCAGGGCACGCCGGATGTCGTTCCAGGAAAGATGACCTCCGAAAGGTAACAGCCGTGGCACCTAACGCGGGCGACGAAGACGGGAAGCAACGAGTTTCAATGTGGCGGGGAAAAACACGACGAGCCTTTGCATTGACAAAAGCTAGTACCTATCGCACTGCGGGGGCCACGTGATGAGCAGGCGGGCGCAGCGGACCTACGACCGATGGCGCGACGTGGAGGGGACTCACGTTCGAGTGGGTGCCAGGGTGGAGCAGACCGAGACTGATCCCCGCATGGGCGCGCTGCGCTCGCGGCTGTACCGGCGGGGACAGGTGACCAGTCGGGGTGCCACCCGGTTGGTAGTGCGTTTCGACGGTGAGGACCAGACGGTGAGCATGCGGCCGCACCTGGTGCGGGTCGTCGACGGGGACGGGGATTGTGGTGGCGGTTGATGGCTGTTGACCGTCGTCCTGGATGACGACGTCGGGGTTGCTGTGCGTCATTGAGGTTGCGGATGGCGGCGGGGGCCGTGGTCGGTGTGTTGGTCTGTCTCGTCGTCACCGTCAGTGTGTCGAGCAGGTTGAGTTGAGACGACGACGGCCCTCCCGCTCCTGTCGTGGAGGACCGCTGCGGGAGGGCCGTGCTGGATGCACGGAGGCACCCGTTGGTGACGGTAGAGGCTGATCAGGTTCGGGTCGAGTCACGGTTGGTGGCGGGGCAGGTTGACTGCCCGGATTGTTGTGGTGCGCTGCGTCCGTGGGGGTGGGGGCGCCCACGTGTTGTCCATGGCCTGGCGGGGGTGCTGCATCCGCGGCGGGCGCGCTGCCCGGCGTGTTTGGTCACGCACGTGTTGCTGCCGGTCACGGTGTTGCTGCGGCGGGCGTATGCGGCCGAGGTGATCGGGGCGGCGTTGCTGGCCCGCGTCGTGGGGTCCGGGCATCGGGTGATCGGGGCGTCGTTGGGGGTTCCGGCGGCGACGGTGCGGGGCTGGTTACGGGTGACGGCGGCCCGGTTGGAGTCGACCCGGTTGCACTTGCTGCGGGTGGCCTGCCGGGCCGGGGTGGACGTGGCGGTGCCCAAGGCTCTGGGCTGTCCGTGGCGTGACCTGCTGGCTGCGCTGGGGGCGGCGACTGCGGCGGTGACCGGCCGGTTCGGTGTGTTCGGGGTCCTCGGTGCGGTGACGGCCTGGCAGGTCGCGGCGGCCTGTTCGGCCGGTCGGCTTCTTGCCCCGGGTTGGCCGCCGCCCCAGCCGGGTGTGGAGGGCAACACGAGTTGGGCCGCCTTGTTTTTTCCGGACAGCTGATTAATTGCTATCTCATGCTGCGGACTGCCGGTTCAGGTACTCGTCGTAGACCTCTTGCGGGGTCCGGTAGCCGAGTGCCGAGTGGAGACGTTGGCTA
>JBOHGX010000343.1:0-6990 GCA_050700255.1 Pseudonocardiaceae bacterium | reverse complement strand
GTCCCACTCCTGGCCGACGCCGGGCAGGTAACCAGGCACGTCCACTAAAACCAGCAGCGGAATTCCGAACGAGTCACACATTCGCACGAACCGCGCCGCCTTCTCCGCCGACGCCGAATCCAGGCAGCCCCCGAGCCGCAGCGGGTTGTTCGCGATCACTCCGAGAGTCCGCCCGGTGAGTCGGCCTAGCCCCACCACGATGTTGGGCGCCCATTTAGGCTGCAGCTCAACGAATCCGCCGACCGGATTGGGTGCCGCGTCGGAGTCGGGCTCGGATTCGTCGAGCATGGCGCGCACCAGCGGGCGAACGTCGTAGGCTCGTTGCCGCTCCACTGGTAGGTACTCGGAAAGGTCGACGTCCTCTCGCATCGAGTCCATATCGAAGTCTCCAGGCCGACCGAACAGGCCGGCGAGATGGCGCGCACGCAGTAGCGCGTCGGGCTCGGATTCGGCCATCACATGCACCACGCCGGATTTCTTGCCGTGTGCGCTGGGCCCCCCCAGCGACTCCATGTCGATCTGCTCGCCGGTGACGTTGCGCACGACGTCGGGACCGGTGACGAACACCCGTCCCTCCGGCGCCATGATCACGATATCGGTGAGGGCCGGGCCGTAGGCGGCCCCACCTGCGGCGGCCCCGAGCACCACCGAGATCTGCGGCACCCGCCCCGAGGCCCGGACCATCGCGGCGAATACTTGACCGACAGCGTCGAGAGCCTCGGCACCCTCGGCCAGCCGCGCCCCGCCGGAGTGCCACAGCCCGATCACCGGGCAACGTTCCTGGATCGCGGTATCAATGGCACCCACGATGTGGTGACAGCCTTCCGAGCCCATCGCCCCGCCCATCGTGGTGGCGTCGGTGCAGTAGGCGATCACAGTGATCCCGTCGATGTGGCCGCGGGCGGCAAATGCCCCGCTGGCATCGCGGGGCTGCAGCGCGGCCAGCGTGTCAGGGTCGAAAAGACCGGTAAGGCGGAGCTCTGGGTCCCGTGGATCGGGTGCTTCGCCGTTGCCGGCTGGAGTGTCAATCCGTTGACGGTGAGCGAGGGCTGTCATCGTGGTCTCCTGGGTAGGGCAACGAGTGCCTTCACCTGCGGCAGATCACGCCGAGGTGAAGGCGAGCGCAACGTTGTGTCCGCCGAATCCGAACGAGTCGTTGACGGCGGCATGCAGCTTCACCTCGCGGGCGGAGCCGACAACCACGTCGAGTTGCACGCCCGGGTCGAGATCCTCCAAGTTCAGCGTCGGGGGCACGACACCGTCGCGTACCGCCAGCAGGCAGGCCATGCCCTCGATCGCGCCAGCGGCGCCGAGCAGGTGGCCCAACGCCCCCTTAGGTGCGGTGATCACCGGGTGGGTGCCGATGGCGGTCCGGATGGCGGCCGCTTCTGATACGTCGCCTACCGGGGTGGCAGTGGCGTGCGCGTTGACGTGCCCGATGTCGGATTTGGCCAACCCTGCGGTGCGCAGCGCGGCCGAGATCGCTCGACCGGCTCCGATGCCTTCCGGTTCGGGCGCGGTGATGTGATGGCCATCGGAACTGGTGCCCACCCCGGCTAGCCGGCCGTGCACGAAAGCACCGCGCGCTGCGGCGAACTCGTCCCGCTCGAGCACCATCACCCCGGCGCCCTCGCCGAGCACGAACCCATCCCGGGCGATATCGAACGGGCGGGAGGCCCGGTCGGGCTCGTTGTTGCGGGTGCTCATGGCCCGCATTTGGGCGAACCCGGCCAGTGTGATGGGGATGATGCAGGCTTCGGCCCCGCCGGCTACCACGACGTCGACCTCGCCGGCCCGCAGCATGCGCCAGGCGATGGCCAGCGCCTCGGCGCCGGAGGCGCAAGCCGCGACCGGGGCGTGCACGCCGCCACGAGCGCCGAGGTCCAGACCGACCTGTGCGGCGGGCCCGTTGGGCATGAGCATCGGGATGGTCAACGGTGACACCTTGCGCATCCCGGCGGTCTCGAGCAGGTCGTCCTGCCCGAGCAGGGTCAGTGCGCCGCCGATGCCAGTGCCGATCACCACGGCGAGCCGCTCCGGTTCGACCTCCGGTGCGCCGGCATGGTGCCACGCTTCCCGCGCCGCGATCACCGCGACTTGCTCGCAACGGTCCCAGCGGCGGGCCTCCACCCGCTTGAGTTCGTCGGCCGGCTCGACGGCCAATTTCGCGGCGATTCGCACGGGAAGATCGAATCGATCCACCCACTCCTCGGTCAGCGCGACGACCCCGCTCTTGCCGGAACGCAGCGCGTCCCACGTCGACGCGGCGTCTCCCCCGAGCGGAGTGGTCGCGCCGAGCCCCGTGACGACAACATCAGGAGGAGTCATGCGGCCTTGGCGACGTAGTCCACCGCGTCACCGACGGTCTTGAGGTTGGCTAGTTCGTCGTCGGGGACCTTGACCCCGAAGCGGTCTTCCACCTGCACGGCGATCTCCACCATGGACAGCGAGTCGATGTCCAAATCGTCCACGAAGGACTTGTCCGGGGTGATCTCGTTGGTCTCCACGCCCGCCACCTCGTTCACAATCTCGGCGAGGACACCGAGAATCTCCTCGTTGCTCACTCCATGATTCCCTTCTGTCGATCGTGGGCGATTGGGACCGACGGCCCCGTACTGTGGAATTCGCCCACTGAGTTACTTGTCACTGAGTTACGTCGTCACTGAGTTACGTCGTCACTGAGTTACTTGTCACTGAGTTAATGTGCCGCTGAGTCAATTCGTCACTGATTTACTTCGTCACTGATTTACTTCGTCACTGATTTACTTCCTCACGGAGTATTCGTCCGCTGCGGAGCCTGAGGTTCAGGGCAAGATCACCGCCAGGCCCGCATAGGATAGTCCGGCGCCGAATCCAACCAGCAGTGCGAGATCCCCGGAGCTGACCCGGCCTTCGGAGCGCATGTGGTCCAACGCGAGCGGTATCGACGCCGAGGACGTGTTTCCCGAGTGGACGATGTCGTCGGCCACCACCATGTCCTCGCGCGCGCCGGCTGCCCGCAGACGCTTGGCAATGGCCTCGACGATGCGCAGGTTCGCTTGATGCGGCACCAGCACGTCGACGTCGATCGGAGCGATCCCGGCCAGTTCCAGCGCTCGCAGCGCCACCGGCGCGATCTTCGTGATCGCCCAGCGGTACACCTCCTGGCCTTCCTGGTAGATGAAGGAGTTGCGATCGGCCACCACGATGGTGTCCACCAGATCCCCGGCGCTACCGGCGGCGATCGGGCCAATGCCAGGCCCCTCGTGCTCGGCCGCTGGTCCGACCACCGCCGCGCCCGCGCCGTCGGCGAAGATGATGCAGGTGGAGCGGTCCATGGGGTCTACCCAATCGGACAGCTTCTCCGCGCCGATCACCAGCACGTGCTGGGCGGAGCCGGCGCGGATCATGTCGGATGCGAGTCCCAGCCCGTAGCAGAAGCCGGCGCAGGCAGCGTTGATATCGAAGGCGGGAGCGGCGCGCACTCCGATCCGATCCGCGGTCTGGCCGGCAGCATTGGGTATGTACGAGGGCATGGTGCAGGTTGCAACCAGCACCGCGTCGATGTCTGAGGGGGCCAGCCCGGCGTCGGCCAGCGCCTTGGCGCCTGCATCGACCGCCATATCGACCACTGACTCGTCCTTGCGCGCGAAGCGCCGTTCCACGATGCCCACCCGGTCGCGGATCCACTGGTCGCTGGTGTCGACCCCGCGGGCGGCGATGTCGGCGTTGGTCACGATCTGCTCGGGCTGCCTGCTGCCCAAGCCGAGGATGCGCGCGCCGCTGCCCGGGGACAGTCGCTGCAGGCGACGCCTCATGCCGGGCTCCCGGAGTGATCGGAGATCAGACCCGCGACCTGGTCGAGGTCCTCGGGATTTTTGAGGGTCAGCGTGAAGGTACCTTTCAGGTCACGTTTGACCAGGCCCGACAGGGTGCCCGCCGGCGGAAGTTCCACGGTTGCGGTGACTCCGAGGGCTCTCAGCTTGGCCATACAGGAATCCCACCGGACGGGTTTGGTCACCTGCGCGATCAGTCGGCGCAGCATCTCCGTGCCCTCGTTCACCACCTCACCGTCGGCGTTGGACAGCAGCGGTCGCGATGGATCCTTTGGGGTGAGCTGGGCAGCGTGCTCGGCTAGCGCCTGCTCGGCAGGGGCCATGAACTGGGTGTGGAACGCCCCCGCGACGACCAAGGGCATCACCCGTGCTCGGTCGGGTTTGTCCTGCGCCAGTGCCGCGAGGGCGCGGTGCGGGCCCGCAGCGACGACCTGTCCGGCACCGTTGCGGTTGGCCGCGTCCAATCCCAAACGGTCCAACGCCGCACTGACCTCATCGGGGTTGCCGCCGAGGACCGCCGACATCCCGGTTGGTTGCAGCGTACAGGCCGCGGCCATCTCGCGGCCGCGGATGGCGGCGAACGCCACAGCCTCGTCCGCGGTGAGTACTCCAGCTACCGCTGCTGCGGTGAGCTCCCCGACCGAGTGCCCCGCGACCGGGGCGTTGGCCGGCAGGTCGATTCGGCGGGCCAGCTCCGCGGCCGCGAGCAGCGACAGCGCCACCACCAGCGGCTGAGTCACTGCGGTGTCCTTGATTTCCTCGGCTTCCGCCGTAGTGCCCAACCGTGCTAGATCAAGCCCGGTCACCGTCGACCACGCCGCAACTCGGGCCGGGGCGCCCTCCAGCGCCAGCCACGGCGTGAGCATGCCAGGGGACTGAGCACCTTGTCCGGGGGCAAGCAGCGCGATCACCAGCTCTACTGAACACCAGGTACGGAAACGGCGTGATGCTGACGTGCACGAAGTCCAGCCCGCCGTTCTTGTGGAGTGTCTACAACGAGTTGGCGCGACCAGGCCCAATTAGGCGGTATGTGATTGTTCGTTACCACAGGCCGCGGGAACGGGCCAGCCGGCCGACCGCGAGGCCCACCCGCAGCACCAGTGCATCTCGCGGGTTGCCCGGCACCCGCCCGGTGATGCCCGCGATCCGACGCAACCGGTAGCGGACCGTATTGGGGTGGACGAACAGCTGCCGGGCGCAGCTCTCCAGGACCCCGCCGGCGTCGAAGAAGGCATCGAGAGTCTCGATCAGGCTGCCGCTGGCCGCCACCAGCGGACGCATCACCTGGTCGACCAGTAACCGTTCGGCCTCCGGGTCCCCAGCCAGCGCGCGCTCGGGCAGCAGGTCGGCGGCCGGTACCGGGCGGGGCGCGCTGGGCCAGGCCGCTACGGCGCGCAGTGCGGACAACGCGTCGGCGGCACTGCGATGCGCCTCGGCCAGTGATGGCACCGTCGGTCCGATCACCACCGGGCCGTCGCCGAAGGCCTCCATCATCAGGTTGAGGTCCTCGGGCAGGTCGGGGCGGCCGCTGACGACCAGCACCAGGCGCGACCCCTGCACGCCGACGAGAATCCCCCGGCCGGTGCGGATGGCGAGGCTACGGATGTCGGACAGCAGCTCCGGCGGCTCGTCGGGGGGCGGGTTGCCCACCAGTACCGTGGCCGGGGCCGCTGGTTCCAAACCCAGCGCCGCGGCGCGGGACAGCAGCCACTCCTCGCCGTCCCCGCGCATGATGCCGTCCACCACCAGTGCTTCCAGCCGGGCGTCCCAGGCCCCCCGGGCCTCGGCGGCACCGGCGTAGGTGCTGGCGGCGGCGAACGCGACCTCGCGGCTATAGCGCAGCGAGGCCTCGGTCAGTACGGCGCGTTCGGCGTCGTCGGCGGCAAGCTCGGGCAGCTGTTGCTCGAAGACCAGGGCCGCGACCCGGACCAGATCCACGGTCTGCCGCAGGCTGACCCAGCGGGTGAGATCACGCGGGGCGGTGCGGAACGCGTCGATGGTGAGCTTGATCGAGTGCTGCGGATCTTTGAGCCACTCGACGAAGTTCGCCACGCTGGCCTGGGTGACCAGCAAAACGCCGGCCCGGTGATCGGCGGGCAACCGGCGGAACCAGGGGTAGCGGCGCTCCATCTCGGCCACGCTTGCCGTGGCGAGCCCACCGGAGGCCCGTCCCAGCCGGCGCAGGGTGCTGGCCGGCAGCGGGTGGGTGCCGGCCTGGACGGTCATGGGGGCCAGCATCGCACGGCGCTGCAAGGGCCACCTGGGTAGTGTTTGAGCCGGCAGGATCATCGGCAATGAACCGCCCGACGAACCGCCCGAGGAACGGCCCCTTTGAACGGACGCTGAACAGTCCGGAGCCCGAGGAGAGACGATGGTCAGCTCGGCACTGAAGCTCGAACCCAAGGTCGACGTGCGCCGGGCCGATCAGCGCAAGCACACCGAGCTCGACTGGCTGGACTCCTGGCACTGTTTTTCCTTCGGCCGCCACTATGACCCGGCCAACACCCACTTCGGCCTGTTACTGGTGAGCAACGAGGATGTCGTGACGCCCGGGATGGGGTTCGAGACCCACCCGCACCGGGATATGGAGATCGTCACCTGGGTGCTGGAGGGGTCCCTGGTACACGAGGATTCCAAGGGCAACACCGGGGTGATCTATCCCGGGCTGGCGCAGCGCATGAGCGCCGGCACGGGAATCCAGCATTCCGAGAAGAATGACTCCTGGCGCTTGGATGATGAGCCGCACGATCAGGATGTGCATTTCGTGCAGATGTGGATGCCCCCGGACAGCCGTTCGATCGCCCCCAGCTATGAGCAACTGGACATCAACCGCGAATTGGGGCCAGTTGATGTGGGATCCGGTGATCTCGTGGTGGTGGCGTCCGGGATGGACGCTCACCGGGACCGTCGGGCGATCTTCATTCAGCAGCAGCATGCGGCGCTGTACGCCGCGCGGCTGCAATCGGGTGCGAGCGTCGAATTGCCGGCTGCGGCGTTCGTGCACCTGTTCGTCGCCCGCGGCGCAGTGGATCTGGAGGGCACCGGTCTGCTCGACACCGGCGACGCGGCCCGGATGACCGCCGCCGGTGGCCAGCGAGTCACCGCTGGAGCCAACGGCGCCGAGGTGCTCGTCTGGGAGATGGCCGCCCGCCTCACCGGCTAGCCGCCCCCGCCC
>JBOHGX010000342.1:0-5179 GCA_050700255.1 Pseudonocardiaceae bacterium | reverse complement strand
GGATGGACAAAGATCCACGACGAGTCGTCGAACTCGATCTTCGCTTAGAACATCGTCGCTGCTCAGAAGCAGCGTAGAGTGCTGCGCGCCCGAAGAGATTCGAACTCCCAACCTTCTGATCCGTAGTCAGATGCTCTATCCGTTGAGCTACGGGCGCCTGTTCTGTTGTCGGCCAGTATGAGACCTGGCCGTCTGCGGAGGCTCCGGGATTTGAACCCGGGAGGGGGCGTAACCCCCAACCGCATTAGCAGTGCGGCGCCATAGACCAGACTAGGCGAAGCCTCCCGGGGCCTTTCGAGGCCGCCAGGCGATCAGCGTACACAGCGTGCCCTGGACCGGGCAAAGCGGGTAGCCGGCCGCTCGGCGGTGCCAACGCTGCAGGTCACAGGCTCACGCGCACCGGGTTGTCAGACCCACGCCGTACGGTTGGACCCATGAGCGAGCCACTGGTGGAGATGGTTGTGGGCCGGCTACGGCCGCGGCTCAGTCCACTGGTCGCGCGCTACACCGGCTACCGGATCGAGGGCGCCAAACCCGGGGTGCATCGCGGCCTGCCGTCGCGTCATCTCACCTTCATCATCACCCTCGGCGGCACCGTGGACCTTGCGGCAATGCCCGATCCCGCCCAGCCACCGGCCTCGTTCGTCGCATTGGCGGGCGGGCTGCACGCCAGCCCAGCCCTGATCGTCCACAACGGCCAGCAGCACGGCATCCAGCTGAGCCTCACCCCACTGGGAGCGCGGGTCCTGCTGGGGCTGCCCGCCGGCGAGCTGGCCGCTACCGTCGTCGATCTGGACACATTGCTGGGACCGGTCGCCGGTGAACTCGTCGATCGGCTGCGAGCCGCGCACACCTGGACCGAGCGATTCCTCGAACTGGACCGCGCCCTGGCCGGCATCGCCCGCCAACGGGAGCGGGACGGACCGGCACCGGAACTCGGATGGGTCTGGCAGCGGCTGACCACCTGCCATGGCCGGGTCAAGGTCAGCACGCTGGCCGAGGGGGTCGGGTGGAGCAGGCGGCACCTGGGTGAGCGCTTCCGGCGCGAATTCGGCCTGAGTCCGAAGGTGGCCGGTCGGGTGATGCGGTTCGAGGTCGCCCACGGCATGCTCCGAACCGCCACACGGCCAGGCCTGGCCGAGATCGCCGCTCGCTGTGGTTACGCCGACCAGGCCCATCTGACCAGAGAGTGGCGAGAACTGGCCGGTTGCACCCCGTCAACCTGGCTGGCCGAGGAACTCCCATCCGTTCAAGACGACGAGCACACCGAGGACCATCCTGGACGACATGACCGATAACACTCCTGCACCCACCATCTGGCCGTGCCTGTCCTACTCCGACGAGCGTGCCGCGATCCGCTTCCTGGTCGAAGCCTTCGGCTTCGAGGAGACGCTCGTCGTCCCCGGTGACCGGGACGGCGAGATCGTGCATGTCGAACTGCGCTGGCCCGAAGGCGGCGGAATCATGTTCGGATCTGGCGAGGGCGAGTTCGGCAGGAAGCCCGGCAACGCATCGCTTTACGTGGTCACCGATGCGCCCGATGCGCTGTTCGAGCGTGCCACGGCGGTCGGCGCTGAAGTCGTCCGAGGGCTAAAGGACGAGGACTACGGCTCGCGTGGCTTCACCGTCCGCGACCCGGAGGGCAACCTCTGGAGCTTCGGCACCTACCGAGGGGCCTGACGCGGCGGCACCTACTCAGGCGCTCTTGGTAGCCGCGAACTTGACGACCAGGCCGCGCAGGGCGGTCCTCGTCCGCACATCGGTGACCTGAAGACGGGCCAGCTCGGATTCCAATTGCCCTGCACGCAGCATCCTCGTGTCGTGGGCGTGGCCGAAGTGCATGAGCCGGATCGGCGCAGCGTCAAGCAGGTCGTACCCGATCAGAAGGCCGCCCGGGCGCAGCACCCGGATGGCCTCGGCAAGTGCCTTCTCCCAGGCGACGACGTGATGCAGCATGGCGGCGGACAGCACGAAATCGAACCGGCCGTCGGCAAAGGGAAGCTCGGCGGCGTCGACTCGTTCGACGCTGGCCCGATCGCCAGCGGGCGCCAACGTCCGCCGCGCCGTGTGCACCATGTCGGCGTCGTAGTCGGTAGCGACGATCCGAAGGGTCGGCGAAACAGCAAGCAGCGCGGCGGACATGGCCCCACTGCCGGCACCGATCTCAAGACCCTCACCGGCCGGCCGCTCACCCCGCAAGATCCAGGGCAGAACGACCCGCTGGGCAACGATCCGGGAGGGAAGGCTGACGGCCAGCGCTCTGGCAATCGCAGGCATTTCGGGCATGTCTTCAGTTTTCCATCGGACCGGGTTGTGCAAAGCACCGCGTTTCCGATCGCTGTGTTGGGGATCAGAAGCGGTCGCTTGAGCACGACATTGAAGGCACCTCGACGCTACTACTCGCCGAGCAAACCGACGCTACTACTCGCCGAGCAAACCGCAGCCGTCGACCCGCAACGGCTAGGAGCCTGCGTCGGCCGACTGTCGTTGCATGAAATGGCAGAACTCGACGCCGCACTACGGACCGTTCTCGGGCTCCGGTGAGCCCAGGGCCACGAAGGGCGCGAGCGCATCCGGGTTGCGCATTGCGTCGGCGCTGACCGCGCGCGCAGGGTCGGCCCCGGTGAGGATCTTCTTCACCGGCACCTCGCACTTCTTGCCGTTGAGGGTGCGGGGCACCTCGTCGATCACGATGAACCGATCGGGCACGTGCCGCGGCGACAAACTACCCCGGAGCACCGCGCGCAACCGCGGCTCGACGTCAACCAGCGACACTCCGGCAGCCAGCACCAGGAAACACAGCAACTCGCCCTCCTGACCGGTGCCGGAGGTGTCGATGACCAACGAGTCGAGCACCTCGCCCAGGCCCTCGACCACCGCGTAGAACTCGGCGGTGCCCATTCGCACCCCGCCGCGGTTGAGCGTGGCATCCGAGCGGCCGTAGATCACGCACGAATCGCGTGGAGTGATCTTGATCCAGTCGCCGTGCCGCCACCGGCCCGGGTACATGTCGAAATACGCCTCGTGCAGCCGCGTGCCACCCGGATCGTTCCAGAAGGACACCGGCATCGAGGGCATCGGCTTGGCGATCACCAGTTCACCCACCTCGTCGTGCACCTCTGCACCGGTTTCGTCCAGCGCCACCACCGCGGCGCCGAGCGCGCGGCAGGAGATCTCGCCCTCCCAGACGGGCACGTCGGGCGCGGACCCGACGAAGGCGGTGCACAGGTCGGTGCCCCCGGACACCGAGCAGATCTGCACGTGCGGGCCGACCTCCTCGGCGATCCAGCGAAATCCCTCAGGAGCCAGCGGCGCCCCGGTCGAACCGATCGCCCGCAGCGCGCTGAGATCCAGCTCGACGCCCGGGCGCAGGCCGGCCTTGCGGCAGGCCTGGATGAACGGCGCGGAGGTACCGAAATAGGTGATGCCCTCGGCTTGGGCCAGCCGCCACAGCGCACCGGTATCGGGGTGCACCGGGCTGCCGTCGTAGAGCACGATCGTTGCGCCCACCAGCAGTCCACTGATCAGCAAGTTCCACATCATCCAGCCGGTGGTGGTGAACCAGAAGAATCGCTCCCCCGGCCCGAGGTCCGCCTGCAGCATCAAAATCTTGAGGTGCTCCACGACGATCCCGCCATGGCCCTGCACGATGCCCTTGGGCAGCCCGGTGGTGCCCGAGGAATACAGCACCCACAGCGGGTGGTCGAAGCCCACCGCCTCGAACACCAGCTCGGCCCCGGAGTGCGCGGCAAGCAGATCGTCCCATCGCGCCGGCATCACCGTGGCGCCTATCGACGGTATCCGCCGGCCCAAGGCGTCCACAGTGGATCGGATGTCGTAGTACTTGCCGCCGTAGCGATACCCGTCCACCGCGATCAGCACAGTGGGCGCAAGCTGGGTGAACCGATCGCTAATCGCCCGGGTCCCGAAATCCGGCGAGCACGAGGCCCACACCGCCCCCAGACTGGCCGTGGCGAGAAAGGCCACCAGGGTGTCCGGCGAGTTCGGTGCCAGCGCGACCACCCGGTCGCCCCGCGAGATACCCAGCGACGCCAGCGCCGAGCGCGCCGCGGCCACCCGCTGCCGCAACTGCCCGAAGCTCACCTCGTCCCGAAAATGGTCCTCGCGGCAGAAGAGCACAGCCAGGTCGTTGTCGTCCTTGCCAAGCCCGGGAGCCAGCGCGTGCTCCGCATAGTTCAGGGTCGCGCCGGGAAACCACCGTGCCCCTGGCATCGACGCATCGGCGAGCACCTGCTGCGGCGCTGTGTGAAACCGGACGCCGGCGAACTCGGCGAAGGCCCCCCAGAAGCCCTCCAGGTCGGTCACCGACCAGCGCCATAGCTCATCGTAGTCAGCCGCTATCACCCCGCGGGCCGACGCCAACCATGCGCGGAACGCCGCCATCCGGGTGCGAGCGACAGTGGCAGGGTCGGGCTGCCAGAGGATCCGAGGGTTGCCCATGCCCGTTCCTAGCAGGGGGTCGTGAGTGCGTAACAGTGTTCTAACACTGTTACGCACTCACGAGCACTTCAGTGCCCTGTAGCGCTGAAATGCATGAAATCCACCGGGGCTGACCACCAACCACCCCAAGTCCAGCCCGCTGCCTCGAATGCGGTCATTGCGGGGTCACCGCGCAGCACCATGCCCGGGCGCTGCCACTCCCGGTCAAGGTAGGCCGAAGCCAGCTCAGGCACTACCAGGTCACCCAGGATGTAAGGGTTGTGAAACGGGTTGAGATCGATGGCCAGCCCATAAGAGTGCGCCGACCAACGGACCTGACCGCGGATCTGGCGGCAGACGAAGGCTGAGGTGTTGTTGCCGTCGCCGGTGGGTGGCAGGTCCAGCTCGGGGGCAGCCGTCACGCGCATCTCTTCGATCGGGAAGCCGGCGGCGAACAGCCGCTGGAAAATACCCACCACCGCCTCGGCGACATCGGCGTTCACCACCATCTCGCCGGTATGTACCCGGCCATCGAAACCGTGGAAGGACATCGTGAGGTAACGCAGCTGCTCGGCCCGCACCGGGCAGGTGGGTTTCCAGGTGCTGCGAGCAAGCACCTCCGGAGGTACCGGGTTGATCGTCGACTCGAAGGCGTCCGAGACAGGCGGATCCAGCCGGTCGACGGTGGGTAGCCGCCGGTCTATCAGCGCCTCAGGAGTCGACCTCACCACGCCGTACC
>JBOHGX010000341.1:0-8158 GCA_050700255.1 Pseudonocardiaceae bacterium | reverse complement strand
GCTGGCCGAGACCGTCGCCATCGCCGCGGGAGCATCGTCTCTCGGCGTGGCCCGCACGCTCGTCTCGGCTGCGGTGGGATCCGCCCCGGGCGCCCTCCTGTACGCGGTCGCGGGTGCAGCCGGGGCGGGCGCACCGAGCGGATTGCTGGTGTTCGGCCTGGTACTGGCTGTCGCGACCGTCCTGTGGTTGGTCGGACGGCGGATTGAGGGAGCCGAGCCTTGAGAGCGGCCCGCCGTTCTCGGGTGTCCACGTCACTCCTCGACCCACAGAATCCAACTTTCCGAGTCATCGTCCACAGTCACCCGCACAACAAAGTTCCCCGCCTCAAGTAATTCGCCGTTATCGCTGGCTCCGTCCCACTTAATCGTTCGACTACCTGCTGCCGGCTGCTGCTCGTCCAGCAGGTGACGAACGTGCGACCCGAAGCGGTCCCAGATGTTGACGAGAAGGCGCGAGGCGCCTTCAGGGATGGTGACGGGGATCAAGACCGGGCGGGACGTTTGTTTTGGTTCATTGTTATCGAGGAGCTGCGTGGAAGGAGCCGCGGCCAGCGAGGGCGGGACTGGCACTGGCTCGGGGGAGTATTTGTATACTCTCTGTCCCGAGGCATACCCAACCGTAACCGGGTCGCCGAAGAAGCGGAAGCGGTTGATGAAAAGGCCGATCTCGTCTGCATCGCCCCACATCTCGCCACCATCGGAGGTTTCACTGCTGAACCCGGTCATCATATTCGCTGAACCCCAACCACCAACCCAGCCATGCATTTCGTCGACGAACCCCAGCCCTTCAAGGTTGGCAGTGTGCTGGGGGTCGTTGATGGTGAGCCGTCTCCAGCTCTGCCCGCCGTCTGTGGTTTTCAGGACTACACCCTCGCAGAAGTTCTCCACCGATACGAAGCCCACTCGATCGTTGAGGAAGAAGATCTTCCAGCCCCACTCCCCGAAAGAGAATTCGCCGTCAAGGTCGGCTACCCGGTTTTCCCAGTTCTTTCCGCCATCCTCCGTGTACAACACGACAGGTTTGACGTCCCTGCGCTCCCTTCTCAAGACGCACTGCGGTTCGCCCGGAGTGACCTCCTGTATCTTCCCGCCCACCACCCAACCACATTCGGGAGTGGTGAAGTATGTATCTACCAGGAGTGAGGCGTGGGGCCTCATATCCCAGGCGGTCCAGGTGGCACCACCGTCAACCGTCTTCATCATGGCTGGCGGTCTGTCCTCGTCTGGTGGGCGGTAGGGAAAGTTCGTCCCAGCCGCATACACTACGGACTCATTGACCACCGACAGCCCACACACCGCCTGGGGAGCCAGCTCGGGGAGATTCGTCACAGGTTTCCACGTGGCGCCGCCGTCGACGGTCTCGAACAGGCGCTTGCCCGTCGTCAACGTCCCTACCCAGCCACGGGATTCGGACGCAAAGCCGACACAACGGAAGTAGACCTGCGGGTCGTGAAACTGTTGCTCCCAGATGGCCCCGCCATCCTGTGTGCGCAGGATCTTGCCGTCGCTGTTCACCACCCAACCCAACTCAGTAGTCACAAACCAGATGTCGTCGTGGCGTCTGGCACCCGGTGTGTTCGTCGGACGCCAGGCCATGACATCCTCGGGACACCCGTCGTCGATCCACTGCTCGATGAAGCCAATGTCGTCTGCCAAGACGGGTGGGTTTCCCCCGGAAGGCATCCGCCGGAAGCGGCTACCGTCGAATGGGGCCTCGCCTCTGAGAGCCTTGATCAGATTGGAAGCCGGCCCGTGGCCCACAACGAGCAGATCCTCAGCAAACACTTTCGTGGCAACGAACTCGTCACGAGTCTTCCCTCGCCAGAACGGTCCGTGAGCACCGATGCCCACATCGGGACCTCCTACTGCGTCATCGAGAATCTGGATCACGCGCTGAAAACGATTCACAGAAGCACCTCCCGCATACCATTTCATACTCCGACCCGAGCGCACGCAGCCATGCAGTCACCCGGCAATCCCAACATCGTCGAACGCCTTTGCGATCGCGGCGAGCTTCCAATCCCTTGTCTCAGCTGGATCACGGCGGAACAACGTCTGGGCAGCGAGCTCGACACCGCGGCGGCTATCACTGAAACCGGACGTTCGTGACAAGAATTGGGTCAGAGCGAGGTAAAAGAGGGCAGCCACTTCCTGCGGGGTGAACCCGAGATTTCCATCGGCCTTCTTCGCGGTTATGAGATTGTAAGCGGCCTTATTGTGAATGCCGCTGTTGTGGTGGACCCAGCCCGAGTCGTTACCTCGGCCGGGAGCTTCGTTGGTGCGCAGCCTCCTGAAGTCATCCATCTGGGCGGGTTGCCCCCTTCTCGTGGGATCGCTCAAATCCCTCAGTGGCACCCCGGTGACGTCGAGATCCTCTCCCATCTCCCAGTTCCACCGTTCGACGTCCGGCTGATCAGCATTGGAGATGATGACGCCAAAGATGTCCGAGTATGACTCGTTCAGCGCTCCGGACTCCCGCTCGTAGACGAGCCGTGCTGTTTTGTCGGTGAGGCCATGGATGATCTCGTGGGCGACGACGTCCTTGGCGAGGGCGTAGGACTGCAACTGGCCCTCGACTTCGCGCTGCCCGTAGATCATTTGGGTGCCGATCCACGCGGCGTTTCGCCACTCCCTCTGGCTGGGGTTGTTGTTCAGGTACGTACAGTTGATGCTTGATATGAAGGGTCCTCCCATGTTGTCCAGGCCATCGCGCTGCAGCACATTCACCAGGAATTCCGCCACCTCGGTAGCGTTGGCATGGGCGCTGATCGCAGCACCGCTCCACGGCAAGGGCGGATTGGCTGCCAACTCACCTGGCAGGAGGCTGCCCTGCACGGCGGCGTCCCGGTAGTTGAAATCGTAGGTTTGCACGTTTCGCACTGTGTCGCTCAACCGCCGGTTTCCGGTGCCGTCGTGTTGCATCCGGATGCGTCGCCGCCTGCCCTGTGCATCGTCTTCGGTTTGCTCGTCCGGCATCCAGGTAACCGTCTGCGTGCGGGGCAGCGCGGCCACCAGTTCCCCGGTGTGGGCGTCGACGACGTAGTCGACGAGCTCTGGCGCGCCCGCCATCCTTACGGAGGAGGTGGATTCCTCATCGTCAGTCCTTTCCCTCAGCACATTCTTGGCCATGTACACAAGCCGCCATCTGTTCGGGTCCACCCGGTTGTCAAAGTAGTAGTACAGGCGCGGAGGTTCCTCCAGGGATGAGGGCGCGCTGCCGGCGTCCTCGTGGATGATTTCTCGTGCACTTGCCGGCGAGATGGTCGCCACCGGGTCGACGCCCGTGGGATCGCCCAGAGCCGAGTTGACGGCGAGCATTGAATTGTCATCCTCAAGTTCGATGGTGATCAGTGATCCGTACACCGGGACTTTGTGGTAATACTGGGCGAACTTGACGACCGTCGTGCCGGTGAGGGGCACAGACTCCGTGCCTATTGTGCGATATTCCGGGCCTCCTTCGTCCTGCCCGGCCGCGGTAAGGGTGGGCACCGCGGGGCTGGCGATCATCTGATTGAGATAGCGCCTCGCCGCGGTATCGGGGTCCAGCTTGGTTGGTTCGAAATCGAGCGAGCGGGCCTGGTCGGCACTTGCCAGTTCGTCGCTGATGGCTGCTACCCGCTGCCCCTGCTCCGCATCATTGCTGTGCATGGCGAAGCTCGTGAGGCCGTTTTCTCGCACGCGCGCTTCCTCCTCTTGTGACTTATCTGACCCAGACCGCCGAACTGAGGTCGGCGCACTCGACCGAGGATCCGCACAGGTTTCCTGCGGATGCTTCGGAGAACCGGCCATGGCTTCGCACCTCGAAGGCCGGAAGTGCGGACACAGCACCGTAATGAGCCTTGCCACCTCGATCAACGATGTGACCGAGGTGCGACCCCCGTACGCAAATGATCATATTTGGCTGCCGCGAACGTGTTTTTGCCTGAGATGTTGAGGGTCCACGCAGTCCGTCACCACTGCGTCACCACCCTCTTCAACACGTGGCGTCTGTGTGGCAGCGTCGGGGGGCCATGCTGGAGCTGTGTGGCTGATGCATAGTGACAAATAGCGGCACAGACGTTGCCCTCATGGAGGAAATGCTGGTCACGCTCCGATGGGAACTTTCAACAGCTCAAGCAGCCACAGCGACGGCGCCCGAAGGCGGGAGGGCAGCGGACGCCCGCAGCGACGGTGTGGTGACACCCCGGCGTCCATGCTGTTCCCGTGCTCAGGCGCCAGCCCAAGGCCGCCGTCTGCATCGTTCGCGTCGAACTGCAGTCGTGGGGCCCGCTCATCACGGTGACGGTCAACCGGGACCTGGCCTGGGCCGCCGCAGAGCCGGCTACCTGCTTCTCCGAACCGGCAGCTGCGGCGGCTGCGATCGCCGATGTCCTTCGATCGCTCACGGTGAGCTAACTATTCGCCACGCAACCCGATTAGGTATCAAGAGGCGTCGGTTCGTTCTCTCTTGTCGTGACATTTCGGTGACGACGCCGGCATAGCGTCGGGCAGACGGTCGATAGGGGTGAATCCATGGACATGCAGCCTGTGAGCCCGCTAGACCGCTGCATCGCGCCTGACGGAGCTCCGGTTCTTCACCTGTTCGGCGGCCCATACGTCACGATCGGCCGGCGTCGCCAGGAGGTTCCCGAGGGAAGCAAGCGCCTGCTGGCCTTCGTCGCGCTGCGCCGGACCCGGGTCGAGCGACGGCACGCGGCGGGTGCGCTCTGGCCATTCGGGGACGAGGGGCGGGCGGGCGGCAACCTGCGATCGGCCCTGTGGCGGCTGCGCGGGGCAGGAATCGACGTCCTGGCTGTGGACAAGTGGGCACTCTCGCTCAACTCCGATGTTGTCGTCGATGTCCACGTCGTCGCCGAATGGGCCAACCGGCTGGTCCATGGCACTGCGCAGGGAGAGGACCTCACCGTCCCACCATCATGGCTCGACGCTCTGGATCTGCTTCCCGGTTGGTACGATGACTGGGCACTGATGGAACGAGAGCGCCTCCGGCAGCGAATGCTGCACGGATTGGAAGCTCTCAGCAGGCACCTGGTCAACGCGGGCCGTTACGCCGACGCGGTGGAGGCGGCGATGTTGGCGATCAGCGCCGAGCCCCTCCGGGAAAGCGCGCAACGCGCACTCATCGAGGCGCATATCGCAGAGGGCAACCTCATCGAAGCGCGCCGCGGCTATCAGGCCTACCACAAGCTGGTGCGTCGCGAGCTCGGGGTGGATCCGTCGGGCGATCTGTCAATACTTCTGCAGATCCCACCGGTCCGACGTTCGATTCTCGCCTCCAGGAACGCGCCGACCACCCGCCAGACCACTCTCACCGGCTGATCGTGAGGCAAACATGGCGATATCATTCGAATTCACGGTGAACGGAACGACCGACGCGCGCGGCCGGTACCTGACGTGGTCGCCAGTCCCGGCCCAGTTGCGGGTCGTGGATCCGGACGGCGCAACTGGACCGGTGCTCGTCACGCTGGGTAATAGCAGTGCGGTCACCGGTGGGAAGCTTGACCTCCGCGCGCAGAGCAAGGACCCTCCAACGGACCAACTGGATCTCGCACTGGCGGTCGACGGGACGCCACAACCGTTTGTCGTCGCGGGCCGGTTCGGGTCGCCGAGCAGCGCGGACGGCGACGCGCCGCTGGAAGTGCGCCAGCAAGGAGCCGGCTCGGCACTGCTCGCCTCGTTCCCGACGATGGTACGGATCCGCAAGGACGCCAATGGGTTGACCGACAGTGAGCGCGGGCGGTTGCTCGTCGCGCTGGCCCGGCTCAACGACCAGGGCCAGGGCTTGTTCCAGAGCTACCGCGACACCCACCGGGACATCTCCAGCGACGAGGCACACGGCCTGGACGGCTTCCCTCCGTGGCACCGGGCGTACATCCTCGACCTGGAACGCGAGTTGCAGCGTATCGACGCGAGTGTCGCCCTGCCCTACTGGCGGTTCGACCAGCCGGCCCCGCACCTGTTCACTGCGGATTACCTTGGGGCACCCGACACGTCGGGCTTCGCCCGGTTCACCCCGTCCAACCCTCTGCGGCTGTGGTCGACCGACGGTCAGCTCGGGATCGTCCGGACACCGTTCTTCGACCCGGTGACCTCGGCCGCACACGACGCGAGCGGCCAGGGGGTCCGGCCCGAGGCGGTCATCACCGGCTTCAGCGGGAGCTTCACGCAGCTGCGGGACCCGTTCGAGATCAATCCACACGGAAGCGCGCACGTGAGCTTCGCCGGTCACATCCGGCGTATCCACACCGCCGCCCGTGACCCCCTGTTTTTCCTCCTGCACTGCAACGTGGACCGGCTGTGGGCCAAGTGGCAGTGGCTGCAAAGGCGCTTCGACCCCCAAGACCCGGCGACTTACCGCTTCGCCGGTATGGCCGGCGATCCCGGCAGTATCCGGATCGGACACAACCTGCTCGACACGATGTGGCCGTGGAACGGCGTCATCACCGGCCCGCGCCCACCGACGGCACCGCGCACGCCGTTCCCGATCTCCCCGATCACCGCGCCGCCGGCCAGCGCCCCCACCGTCGGATCGATGATCGACTACCAGGGGGTCCATGACGCCGGAACACGGCTGGGCTTCGACTACGACGACGTGCCTTACCAGCCGGAACTGCCGTAAGTCTCGGGAAGGGAGCACCGGCGATGAGCATCGAGGACTACCGGGCGAGCTACGAGGCCGAGGTCGCGGCAGCCCTAGACGACGCGGCACGGAACACCGCCGCAGATCCACTGACGAGCAGTCCGGACCGGTCCGGCGAAGCGCGCCTCGCCGGACCCGACGATGGCGTCCGCGCCGTCGTCCAGGACGCCGGTGCAGACGCGTCGGCACGAGTCGCCGCGATCGACGCCGCCCGGCTCGACGCGATCTCCCAGCCCGACGTGGTGAGGCTTCTCCTTGCGCTGCTGCAGGATCAGACCGACGACCCCGCGGTGCGGCACGCGGCGCTCGGAGCGTTGGAGGAGCTCAGTTTCGCAGTGGCCACGTTCGCGCCGTACGACGCTGAGTACCACAGCGCCCTGCGGGCGGCCGCGACCGATGCCGACCCGCCGCTGCGAGAAGCCGTGCTGGAGGTGCTCGCACTCGATCATGATGAGTACGCACAGCGACTGCTGGTCGACGGGCTGCAGGACCCCTCGGCAGCTTTGGTCGACCGGACCCGCGCGCTGCAGTTCCTCGGCTACGACCTGCACGCCGGGCACTATGAGATGCTGCGGGAGATCGTCGCGCAGGCGACCGACCCGGAAGAGCGCACCGCGGCGCTGCGGCTGCTCGCGGCGGACAGCGGCTCCGCAGAGCTGTTCCGCCGGATCGTGCAGGACCGTTCCGAGGACGTCGCGGCCCGCACTACCAGCGCGGTGGCGCTGAGCTCGCTGGAACCCACGGCGTTCGCCCCGGTCGCGCGACAGATCGTGCTCGACGAATCCGACGACGACGACCTGCGCGCCGTCTGCCTCACCGCGCTGACCGTCACACCCGCTGACGATGGCGATCCCGACCTTGCCGACCGGGTCATGTCCGGGCAAGCGGCTCCCTCTACGGAGCTGAAGCAGGCGGTCGATCGGTACCGAGAGACGAAGGCGCCCGGTGGCTGAGCCGGGTCGTCCGGCATCGGACGCCGAGATCGAAGACCTCGTGAGCTACGTGCGTTCCGATCCATCCCGCCGGCAGCTACTGACGGAGCTGCTGCCCGAGGACGCCGCTGTGCATGCCGGCCGCGGCGCGACCAGCACCGCGCGCGTGCGGGCGTGGGTGCTCGCCGCGTTCGCCGATGTCGGGCTGCCCGACGCTGCGCTGCCCTACGTCGTCGAGGAGCTCGAAAGTGGCAACGAACCCGTCCTCGTCGCGGCGGCGGCGAAAGCGGTGCGCGGGCAGCGCCCACCTGATCCGGCCTTCGCCAGCCCGCTGGTCCGCGCCTTGTGGAACATGGCCGGCCGCGACGACGCGGTCTCGTTCGCCGCGCTACGGCCGGTGTGGCCGGCCCCTGACCCGACCAGCCCGCTGCTGGAGGTGCTCGCCACGCTCAGGTGCCTCGGATCTGACGCCAGGGTGCACAGTGAGCTCAACGACTTCCACCGTGCCGCCAGCGCCATGCTCAGCCCAGCCGTCCGTGCGTCGCTCGAGCGCACGATCGGCGGCGCGGCTCGCCCAGGCCCCCGC
>JBOHGX010000340.1:0-33568 GCA_050700255.1 Pseudonocardiaceae bacterium | reverse complement strand
GGGCAAGACCGGTGAGGACACCGAGGACGGCTCGGTCGAGCAAGACGACAACGGTGACCAAGACGGTGGCGAATCCTCGGATCAGCAGGCCGATGATCGCGCGGTTGAGGAGCCTGCCGAGGGGGAGGTCAGGCGCCGCCGCCGCCGCAGACGTCGTCGAGACGTTGGCGACGATGAACTCGACACCCGCGAGGACGACCCGCCAGACACCGTCGTTCATGTCCGGGAGATCACGGACCGGCCGGCCGAGGACGAGGTGCAGGCCATCCGCGGCTCCACTCGTCTGGAGGCCAAGAGGCAACGTCGACGGGACGGCCGGGAAGCCGGCAGGCGGCGGGCTCCCATCCTGTCCGAATCGGAGTTCCTCACCCGGCGGGAGGCTGTCGAGCGCACCATGATCGTGCGCGAGAACCTCGAGCGCACCGAGATCGGGGTGCTCGAGGATGACGTCCTCGTGGAGCACTTCGTCACCGCGTCGGGCTCTGGATCACTCGTCGGCAACGTCTATCTCGGCAAGGTGCAGAACGTGCTGCCTTCGATGGAGGCCGCGTTCGTGGACATCGGACGGGGCCGCAATGCGGTGCTCTACGCCGGCGAGGTGGACTGGGACGCCGCCGGGCTCGAGGGCAAGGCGCGCCGCATCGAACAAGCCCTGTCCAGCGGCGACAGTGTTCTCGTGCAGGTGACGAAGGACCCGGTGGGGCATAAGGGCGCCCGGCTGACCACCCAGATCAGCTTGCCTGGCCGTTTCCTGGTGTACGTCCCGGGTGGTCGGGCTACCGGCATCAGCCGCAAGTTGCCCGATACCGAGCGCAAGCGCCTCAAGGAGGTGCTCAAGCGGATCGTGCCGGAGGACGCGGGCGTGATCATCCGGACCGCCTCGGAAGGCGTCAGCGAGGAGGAATTGGTTCGCGACGTCCGCCGGTTGCAGGCTCAGTGGGAGGTCATCCAGAACCGTTCCGGTGTCTCCGAAGACAGTTCAGGCAGCTCCGGGAGCAAGGTCAAAGCACCGGAGTTGCTGTACGAGGAGCCCGACCTGCTGGTGAAGGTGGTCCGGGACCTGTTCACCGAGGACTTCCGCGAACTGGTGGTCCAGGGCGACGACGCCTGGCAAACCGTTGAAGGCTACGTCAAACATGTGGCCCCGGACTTGATGACCCGGGTGCGCCGGCATACCGGTACCGGCGACGTGTTCGCTGAGTTCCGGATCGACGAGCAGATCACCAAGGCGCTGGACCGCAAGGTGTGGCTACCCTCCGGCGGTTACCTGATCATCGACCGAACTGAGGCGATGACGGTGATCGATGTCAACACCGGCAAGTTCACCGGCTCGGGCGGCAATCTTGAGGAGACCGTTACCCGCAACAACCTCGAAGCCGCCGAGGAGATCATCCGCCAGCTCAGGCTGCGCGACATCGGCGGCATCATCGTGATCGACTTCATCGACATGGTGCTCGAGTCGAACCGGGATCTCGTGCTGCGTCGGCTGACCGAATGCCTGGGCCGGGATCGCACCCGTCACCAGGTGGCCGAGGTCACCTCGCTGGGTCTGGTGCAGATGACCAGAAAGAAGGTCGGCACCGGATTGCTGGAGGCGTATTCCAGCGCTTGCGAGACCTGCAAGGGCCGCGGCATGCTGGTGTCCGCGGAGCCGGTGAACGTCCGGAGCCAGCCGGCGGCTGCCCCGTCGGGCACCAAAGACTCCGGTGGTGGCAACGGCCGTCGCGCGCGGTCCCGGGGACCTGGCACGAGTGGTGATCCCGTGACACCGGAGCAGGGGCCATCCGAGCAGGGGCCATCGGAGCAGCCGAGTACCGGGGCCATGCCCGCCGCTGAGATCGCGCCGCTGCCGGCGCCGGCGGATCCGTCAGAACCCGTTTCGGGCGCCACATCGGAGGCTGCCGCCGAGAGCAGTCTGGTGACGCCTCCTGCAGCGACCGAAGCCCCGGACAGACCTGCGCAGCCAGCGACGCGCACTGTGACGCGGCGCCGCCGCGCAGCCTCGCGCCCTGCCGGGCCACCCGCTCCAGAGCTTCCGGAGGGCGTCGCCCCGGCCGTCCCGGCGCTTCGCGGTAATGCGCGTGAGGTGAGCACCCCGGTTTGACCGTGCCAGATGGTGGGCCGTACCCTCGTTGTGCGGCCCGCCTGATCGGCGGGCTTAGGTCTGTTCGCTTGTCATGCACCAGCGTCTGTCATGCACCAGCGTCAGCCGACACAGCTTCAGTCAATTCTCGTCTAATCAGTCGAACAGCAGGAGTTCCCACCCGATGTACGCGATCGTGAAGACTGGCGGCAAGCAGTACAAAGTGGCCGTCGGGGACGTCGTCGAGGTGGAAAAGCTCGAGGGCGAGCCCGGGACCGAGGTCAGCTTTCCCGCCGTGCTACTCGTGGACGGCTCCGAGGTGACCACCGACGCCACTGCCCTTGGCACGGTCTCAGTCAGCGGCAAGGTTGTCGCGCAGGCCAAGGGACCCAAGATCCGGATCCACAAGTTCAAGAACAAGACCGGCTACCACAAGCGCCAGGGTCACCGCCAGCAGCTGACCCGCGTCGAGGTCACCGGCATTTCCCGGTGACCCTGAAGCAATAGTGACCCTGAAGCACAGTGACTTTAAAGCAAGTAGGGACCTTGGGAGGTTGTGAGTACCGATGGCACACAAGAAGGGCGCTTCCAGCTCCCGGAACGGTCGTGACTCCAACGCCCAGCGGCTCGGAGTGAAGCGGTTCGGCGGCCAGCTGGTGAACGCAGGGGAGATTCTCATCCGTCAGCGTGGCACCAAGTTCCACCCGGGCGTGTACGTCGGCCGCGGCGGCGACGACACGCTGTTCGCACTCGCGGCAGGAGCGGTGCAGTTCAGCACCAAGCGTGGGCGCAAGATGGTCAACATCGTCCCGGCCGAGGCCTGAGCCCGGCCCACACAGCGCAACCCCACGAGGGGCGGACCGGCGAAGACGACCGGCCCGCCCCTCGTCGCGTTGCAGTATTGAGTGAGATCGAGAGGAGCAGAGGTGTCCCGCTTCGTGGACCGTGCGGTGATTCACGTCGCCGCGGGTGACGGCGGTCATGGCTGCGCCTCGGTGCACCGGGAGAAGTTCAAGCCGCTGGGTGGCCCGGATGGCGGCAACGGTGGGCGCGGTGGCGATGTGGTGCTGATGGTGGATCCCGGGGTGCACACGCTGCTCGACTTCCACTACCGCTCCCACGCGAGGGCCTCGGGTGGCAAGCAGGGACAGGGTGGCAACCGGAACGGCGCGGTGGGCGATGACCTCATCCTGCGGGTGCCGGATGGCACGGTGGTGATCGATTCCCAGGGCGAGGTGCTGGCTGACCTGGTGGGCGCGGGAACCCGTTTCATCGCGGCAGCCGGCGGATTCGGCGGGCTGGGTAACGCGGCGTTGGCCTCCAGGGCCCGCAAGACGCCGGGTTTCGCCCTACTGGGCGAGCCAGGCGAGACTCGAGACCTGGTGCTGGAACTGAAGTCGGTCGCCGATGTCGGGCTCATCGGGTTCCCCTCAGCGGGCAAGTCCTCCCTGGTTGCGGTGCTTTCAGCGGCTCGTCCCAAGATTGCAGACTACCCGTTCACCACGCTGGTGCCCAATCTCGGCGTGGTCACCGCGGGGGAGACGGTGTTCACCGTCGCCGACGTCCCCGGCTTGATTCCCGGTGCCAGCCAGGGCAAGGGGCTGGGGCTGGAGTTCCTGCGGCACATCGAACGCTGCGCGGTGCTGGTGCACGTCGTGGACTGCGCGACTGTCGCACCCGGGCGCGATCCACTCTCTGACGTCGATGCTCTGGAGCGTGAGCTCGCAGCGTACACCCCGTCACTGGGTGGCGAGCTGGCGTCCCGGCCCCGGCTGGTGGTGCTCAACAAGATCGACATACCGGACGCCCGGGAGCTTGCTGAGATGGTGAGTCCCGAGCTCACAGACCGTGGCCTGCCGGTGTACTTGGTTTCCACGGTGACTACCGAGGGCCTGCGGGAGCTCACGTTCGCCCTTGCAGCCGCGGTGCGCCAGCACCGATCCGCTCAGCCGCCGCCGGAACCCACCCGGGTGGTGCTGCGCCCCTCGGCCGTCGGCGAGTCCGGTTTCGAGGTCGCGGCCGATCCCGATCGACGCGACGGGTTCATCGTCCGTGGCATCCGCCCGCAGCGCTGGGTGCGCCAGACGAACTTCGACAACGCCGAGGCCGTCGGTTACCTGGCCGATCGCCTGGCCCGGCTCGGTGTCGAGGATGCCTTGGCAGCCGCGGGCGCCCGTGCCGGATGCCCGGTCACCATCGGTGACGTCACGTTCGAGTGGGAGCCCTCCACACCCGCCGGAGCGGCCGCGGTTCGGCTGGGGGGGCGGGGAACGGACTGGCGGTTGGACGACGACGAGCGCATCAGTGCCGTCCAGCGCAAGGCCGCTCGACGGATACGGCGCGAACCCGGTGCCGGCTCTGGTGTGCCTGAGAACTCTGGCCAGCCCGACGATTCTGGCTCTGGTCAGTACAGCGTGGACGTGGGGCACGATTGAGCCTGACCCGGCATGCTGTGGCGCAGGCGCGACACCTTGTGGTCAAGGTCGGCTCCTCCTCGCTCACCACGGCAGCCGGCGGGCTGGACCGGGCGAGGCTGGACACACTGGTCGACGCGCTCGCCGCCCGGGTCGCGGCCGGCACCCACCTCGTGCTGGTGTCCTCGGGCGCCATCGCTGCCGGGTTGGCCCCGCTGGGGCTGCGCCGCCGGCCCCGCGATCTGGCCACTCAGCAGGCCGCCGCCAGTGTCGGTCAGCTGGCGCTGGCACACGCCTATGCCGAATCGTGGGGACGGTATGGCCGAACCGTAGGGCAGGTGCTGTTGACCTCCGACGACATGGTTCGCCGCGCCCATTACCGCAACGCCCAGCGCACCTTCGCCCGGCTGCGCGGGCTCGGTGTGGTGCCGGTGGTCAACGAGAACGACACGGTGGTCACCGACGAGATCCGGTTCGGCGACAACGACAGGCTGGCCGCCCTGGTGGCGCACCTGATCGGAGCCGACGCATTGGTGTTGCTCTCCGATGTCGGCGGGCTCTACGACGGTGACCCGCGACACGGCGCGGCGCGCCTGATTACCGAGGTGCTCGGCCCTTCGGATGTGCGCGGCGTCCGCGTTGGCGACGGTGGTGCGCTGGGCACCGGGGGGATGGCCTCCAAGCTCGACGCCGCGAAGCTGGCTTCACAAGCCGGGGTTCCAGTGCTGCTGGCCGCTGCCGCGCAGGTGGGGCGAGCGTTGGGTCCGGCCGATGTCGGTACCGCCTTCGCGCCGAGCGGGGCGCGGCTGTCCGCCCGCCGGTTCTGGCTGCGCCACGCCGCGGGTGCAGCCGGCCGGCTGCGGCTTGACGACGGGGCGGTGAACGCGGTGGTGCACCGCCGCCGTTCGCTGCTTGCCGCCGGCATCATCGGTGTCGAGGGTGACTTCGAGGCTGGGGACGTGGTGGAGCTGATCGACCGACACAACGTGGTGGTGGCCCGGGGGATGGTCGGGTTCGACGCCGCTGAGTTGCCCGAGCTGATCGGTCGTTCCACCCGCGACCTGCCTCTCGAGCTGCGCCGCGAGGTGGTGCACGCCGACGACCTGGTACCCGTGTAACCCCCTCCCGGCGTGTCGCGCTCCGGTGCCCGGTGTGTCCGGCTGCAGTGCTCAGATGGTGGTGCCAGGTGCGTCGACACACCGGGCACCGGAGCGCGACACGCGGGGGGAGGGGGGTGCCCCGTAGGCTGGGTGCCGTGCAGCTGCGAACGAACGCCGAGGCGGTCACGGGGACTCCCACCGAGTCGGGGGCCGAGATTGTTGCGGGTTGCGCCCGGCAGGCGCAGCGCGCCGCTCCCACCCTGGCTACCGCCTCCGACGATGCGATCAACACGGCACTGCATGCCATGGCACACCGGCTGACCGATTCCGCCGCCGAGGTACTTGCCGCCAACTCCGCCGATATCACCGCAGCCGAGCAGTCCGGGATGACCCAGGCGCTGATCGACCGGCTGCGGTTGGGCGAGGTGCGGTTGACCGAGATGGCCGGTCAGCTCGCGTTGCTCGCGCAGGTTCCGTTCCCGTCGCGGGATCGGATGCTGGAAGACCGTCCAGACGGTTTGCGGCTGATCGAGCGTCGCCGCCCGGTAGGCGTAGTGGGCGCCACCTTCGAGGCCCGGCCAAACGTCACCGTCGATGTCGCATCGCAACTGGTGAAGTCCCGCAACGCCGGGGTACTGCGCACCGGATCGGCGGCACTGCGCTCGGCACTGGCGCTGTGCGAACACGTCATCGCGCCGGCGCTGGCCGACGCCGGGTTGGACCCTGGCGCCGTGCAACTGGTGCCCGACCCACGCCGGGACTGTGCCCTGGCCCTGGTGCAGCACCCTGAGCTGATCCCGTTGGTCATCGTGCGGGGTAGCGGAGACACCACCCGGACGCTGGCCGCCGAAGGGGCTCGGCACGGGGTGCGAGTGTTGGCCCATGCCGATGGTGGCGGGGTGCTCTACGTCGATGCCGCGGCCGATCCCGTGCTGGCCGTCGAGCTGCTTGTGGCTGGGCTGGACCGGCTAGGTGTCTGCAACCGGGTGAACCTGATGCTGGTGGCCGAGGGCGCCCCGGAAGAGTTACACGAGGCGCTGCTCAAGGCCGCCCGGCAGCGCGGGATCGCGCTGTCGCTACCCCCGCATGACCACTCACTGGGGCACGAGTGGGCGTTGGACACCGGCCGGGAGGCAACACTGACCGTCAGCCGGGTCGCCGGTCCAGGGCAGGCAGCTCAGGTCGCGAACCAGGAGACCTCCGGACTGGCCGCCACCATCGTCACCCGCGATGAGGCCGCGGCGCACGAGTTCATGGACAGCTATGAGGGCACCGGGATGTTCTGGAACGCCAGCACCCGCCTGCTTGACGGGTTCAAACTACGAAGAGTTCCCGAGACCGGGATCAACGTCGATCGGGTGCCCGGACCCCGCGGACCCGTCACCTTCGCTGACCTGTACCTGCGACAGTTTGTGATCATCCCGGTTTCACTGATGGCTTAGTGGGTACCCAAGATAGTTGAACTGAACTTTTTTACCGTACGACACGAAGATCGGGTGTGAAGCCCATGACCACTGTGAGCGACAAGTTCGGCCGTCCACTGCGGGATCTGCGGATCTCGGTGACCGACCGGTGCAACTTCCGCTGCTGCTACTGCATGCCGCGCGACGTCTTCGGCACCGACTTTCCCTTTATGGATCACTCGGAGCTGCTGTCGTTCGAGGAGATCGAACGGCTCGGGACGGTTTTCGCTCGGTTAGGTGTCAGGAAGCTGCGGCTCACCGGTGGAGAGCCCTTGCTCCGGCACGGCCTCGAGCGACTTGTCGAGCAGCTCGTCAACATCGAAGGCGTCGACGACGTAGCCCTGACGACCAACGGGTCGCTGCTGGCCGCGAAGGCACAAGCACTTCGAGATGCCGGTTTAAGGCGGGTCACGGTAAGCCTGGACTCTCTTGACGAGCCGACATTTCGGGCCGTCAGTGACGTGAAAATCCCGCTGGCCCGGGTGATCAAGGGAATTGCGGCCGCTGCCGATGTCGGCCTGACTCCGGTGAAGGTCAACGCGGTGATCAAGAGGGGCATGAACGACGGGCAGGGCATTGTCGATCTCGCCGGCTTCGGGCGCGAGCACGGCTACATCGTCCGGTTCATCGAATTCATGGACGTTGGAGCCACCAACGGCTGGCGGTTGGACGACGTCGTCTCGGCAGAGGAGATCATCGAGCGCATCAACGCCGTCTGGCCGATCGAACCGATCGACCCCACGTACGTCGGCGAGGTGGCCACCCGGTACCGCTACCTCGACGGAGCTGGCGAGGTCGGCATGATCGCCTCGATCACCAAGCCGTTCTGTCGCACCTGCTCCCGGGCCCGCCTGTCCGCCAAGGGCGAGTTGTACACCTGCCTGTTCTCCGGCGCTGGCCACGACCTTCGTGCGCTGCTGCGCAGCGGTTGCAGCGACGACGAACTCCACACTGTGGTCAGCGGTCTCTGGACGGGCCGGACCGACCGTTACTCGGCCCAGCGCACGAGCGCGACGACGGGGCTCTCCAAGGTGGAGATGAGCTACATCGGGGGCTAACGCCCGTGGTGGCATCTCCGGTGGTGCGCTAATTGGTCCCGCGGAGCAGCCTGATGTAGCCGGCGGCCACGAGGATGGCCAGGCCCCAAACGAGGGCTTGCAGTACCCAGGTGGAGGCGGTGAACGCCGCGCCGAGGGGGCTGGAGGTGTCGAAGTCACAGCGGTTGGCGACATCCGTGGTCGCCAGCGGCAGGCTGCGATCGACACCGAGGCTGACTTGTTCGAGCAGCGAGCATGGCGAGTTCGGGTTGTCGGCCTGGCTGGTGTGCGCGACGACGTAGCGACCTGGTTCCACGGAAGTATGGCCGGCGGCGACACCCAGTCCCGCCGCAATCAGGAGCACCACTAGTAGGGCAATTACGGTCCGGCCGCTGCGGTAACCGTATCCGGCGAGTACTCCCCACAGACGGTGCGCTCCTTTGGTCAGCCGTCCGCCGAGTTCTCCACGGTCATGAAGGTCCTGTTGCTGGGCGATGAGGACGTTACGCGCTGTGGACTCGTGGCCAGTGGCCTTGAGCACGGCGGCAAGCTGCTGGTAGGGCTGGGGCCGGTAGGCATAGGTGTGATGGGTGATCAGGTGCAGCCACTCGTGCCAGTCAACGGTATGAAGTGAGGTGTAGACCAGGCCCGCTAGCGCGAGGCGACGCTCTGGTGTGCCGCAGGCCGACCTTTTCGCAGTGCCGTGTGGGCAGATCACGTGAGCAGGCAGGAACAGGTGCTTGGCTTCGGCGTCCTCCAGATCGAGGACAGGCCCCGCCGGATTGGTCAGCTTCGCGTCGTCGAGGTCGAGTTGGCCGCTGATGTGGGCGTCGGGTAGCCGCACCGCGCCGTCTGTGCTGTGTCCGGTGGCGGTGAACCGCTCGGCGAACATGTCGCTGCCGACCTGGAGGTGGTCGCCGATCAGAGCTCGACCGGCTTGATTGGTCAGCTTGGCGCCATTGAGATTGAGCTGGCCGCTGATCTGGGCGTCCGAAAGCCGCACGGCACTGTCTGTGCTGTGTCCGGTGGCGATGAGTCCCTCGGCGAACATGTCGCTGCCGACCTGGAGGTGGTCGCCGATCAGAGCCGGACCGGCGTAGTTGGTCAGCTCCGCGCCATCCAGGTTGAGCTGACCGCTGATGTGGGCGTCGGGTAGCCGCACCGCGCCGTCTTCGCCGTGTCCGGTGGCGGTGAACCCGTCGAGGAACACGCCACCCTGGACCTGGAGGTGGTCGCCGATGAGGGCCGGGCCGGCGTTGTTGATCAGCTCCGCCCCGTCCAGGTTGAGTTGGCCACCGATGCGAGCGCCTGGCAGCCGTACCGCGCCGCGTGCGCAGTGTCCGGTGGCGGTGAATCCTTCGGCGAGGACCAGCCCACCATCGACGTGGATCCCGTCGCTGATGAGCGCCGGGCCGGCTTGGTTGGCCAACTCGGCGCCGTTGAAGTTGAGTTGGCCGCTGATGTGCGCGCCCGGCAGTCGCACTGCGCTGAGTTCGCCGTGCCCGGTGGCGACGAAGCCCCCGCCGAATACGTCGCCGTAGACGTGAAGTCCGTCGGCGATGAGGGCCGGACCGGCGTCGTTGGTCAGCCGCGCGCCGTTGAGGTTGAGTTGGCCGCTGATGTGGGCGCCCAGCAGTCGTACTGCGCCTTCCTGACCTTGTCCGATGGCAGTGAAACCTTCGCCGAGCAGAACATCGCCTTGAATCCGCAGTCCGTCACCGTCCAGAGCGGGGAGGTGCGAAGCGCTCAAGGTCAACCAGGGTAAACGGGCGCCGGTGAGGAGCACGGCGCCATCGAAGTAGCAACCTCGCAGCTCGATCCCCACTGCGGCCGGAACATGGGTGAGATCGAGTGTTCCGGTGATCCGCGCGCCATGGATGCGCACACCCAGCGGATCGAAACGGACACCACCCCGCCCCAGCACCATCTCCCGGATGAGTTCGGCACGGATGGTGTATCTGGGGTTCTCACTTGCAGCCAGCTGCTCGACGTTGAGTTCGCTGCACTCGATCACGCAGCCAGAGACCAAGGCATCGAGTAGCGCCCGTTCTCTCGATGAGACCTCGCTGAGGCTCTTGCTCGCCACGACTGCCCAACGGTCGGCCACTCAGTTTCAGCTCATCGCTGCCGGAGCTGACCCGAAAGAGCCTACCGGATGTCACCTAAGCTGCGCCCATGTCTGGGCGGCGACTCGGCGTCATGGGCGGCACCTTCGACCCCATCCACCATGGCCACCTCGTCGCTGCCAGCGAGGTGCAGGCCCGGTTCGGATTGAACGAGGTTGTCTTCGTGCCCACCGGGATCCCGTGGCAGAAAAGCGAGCGTGACGTCAGCCCAGCCGAAGACCGCTACCTCATGACGGTCATCGCCACCGCGTCCAACCCGCGGTTCTCCACCAGCCGGGTGGACGTCGACCGCCGGACTCCCACCGTCACCGTGGACACTCTCACCGACTTGCGCGCACAGTTCCCCGACTATGAGCTGTTCTTCATCACCGGGGCTGACGCGCTGACACAGATCTTGTCTTGGAAGCGAGTCGACGAGCTGTTCGATCTGGCCCACCTGGTCGGGGTAACCCGTCCAGGGTTCCAGCTGGACGGCAAGCACTTGCCTGACCACGCGGTCAGCCTGGTCGAGGTGCCGGCCCTGGCGATCTCTTCAACGGACTGCCGGCAGCGCATCGCCTGCGGCCTGCCAGTCTGGTACCTAGTGCCCGACGGAGTGGTGCAGTACATCAGCAAGCGCGGCCTGTACCAGGCTGGCCAGCGGGGATCGTCCCTGCACCAGCTCTGAGCTGCACGCTTCACCGGCAGGGACAGACCGAAGGATCTGCCGATGTCTGCGATCGCCTACGTGGTGGCTGTTGTCACGGCGAGCACCCTGCTGACCTTGACCGCCTCCGCCCCCGGCGCGGACACCAAGCCCGGTGGCGAGTCCGCTGCTGGCACAGCTGAAAGCGACTCAGGACGTGCGCGCCCACGGTGACTGTGACACCCAGCTAGCGGTTGCCCGGCGGCACGTCGAGCAGGCGCGTGTGCTCGGCCCCATGCACGATGACGCCCTCGGCAGAGCTCTCCTCTCGATGTGCCGCAAGTGAGCGGGAAAGAGCAAAGCTAGGCTTCCCGCGAGGTCACCGTGTTTGTGAGGTCTCCAGGGGGGCGTCTTCCGGTGATGTGCTGCGCGGCGTCAGTTCCTGGATGGGTATGTAGTGCGCTGCGGCGGCTGATGCGATCGTGCATGCGTCCATGCCGGTGACCGAGAGCCCATGGCTGGGTTCGGCGAGCACTGTCGCGCCCATGCTGGTCAGCACCTTGGTCAGTCCGCCGCGGCGGGGTGAGCGGACGAACACGTCGCGCCGGACTTGCTTGGTCAGTTCCCGTGCCTCGATCATGCTGGCAATGTTGCCGGATGCGGGGGGTGCGCACATCGGAGCGGGGTCTGGGGTTTGGGATCGGACCCTGATCCGATACAACGGTCCTGACTGGCGTCCTTCCAGCCGAGCCGGTCCGGATGGCGGTCATCTCATTGCCGTCAGCTTGTACCGGCAGCTCCGCGTCGGCCGCCCTCAAGCACGTACGCTCACCTGTGATCGAGCGGTGACAAGCTGGGTGCGCCCGCCGCCGCAGGTGGTCGAGCGCGGCTTCCCGAGCCGGAGACGAGGAGTGACGTGTCAGCCACTGAGCACGCACGAGAGTTGGCGTTGACCGCGGCGAACGCTGCGGCGGGCAAAAAAGCGCACAACATCACCCTGCTCGACGTGTCCGACCAGCTGGTGATCACGGACTGTTTCGTGATCGCCTCGGCACCCAACGAGCGCCAGGTCCAGGCCATTGTGGACGCCGTCGAGGAGAAGATGGCCGCCGCCGGGACCAAGCCGGTGCGCCGCGAGGGGACCCGCGAAGGGCGCTGGGTGCTGCTGGATTTCGTGGATGTCGTCGTGCACGTGCAGCATGTCGAGGAGCGCTCCTTCTACGGCCTTGAGCGGCTGTGGAAGGACTGCCCGACGATCCCCTTCGAAGCCGCTCCTCCAGCCGGACCCGATGAGGCGGACGAGTCGGTGTGACCCTGACAAGGCTTGTGCTCTGGCGGCACGGCGAGACTGACTACAACGCAGCGCTGCGGATGCAGGGTCAGCTTGACTCCCAGCTCACCGCTACCGGGCTCGGCCAGGCTCGCCGGGCGGCTCGGTTGCTCGCAGAGCTGAAACCGGATGTGCTGGTGACCTCCGATCTGTCTCGTGCCGGGGACACCGCGGCTGTACTCGCCGTCGAGACCGGGATGCCGCTTCGGGTCGACAAGCGGCTGCGGGAGACCAATCTCGGGACGTGGCAGGGCTTGACCCATGCCGAGGTGGAGGCGCGTTGCCCGGGCGGCATACAGACCTGGCGGGGCAACCCGGAATGGGCGCCGCCAGGTGGTGAGACCCGGGTAGAGGTGGCCGGGCGGGCCGCGCACGTGGTCTCCGAGCTCGACGCCGACGGCCACAGCAGCGCGGTGCTCTGTACCCACGGCGGGTTGATCGCTGGTCTGACACCGCTGCTACTCGGCCTGCCGGTGTCGGGCTGGTCGGTGTTCGGGGGGATCAGCAACTGTCACTGGACGGTGCTTCTCCGCCACGGCTTGGGTTGGCGGCTGTTTTCGTACAACACCGCCGCTCCGGTCTAAGTGACTGCCAGGTGCCCGAGCAGGTAGCACCGCTGCTGGGCCGCTGACGGCCCCTACGCTGATGATCGTGCCCGTTGCCGTCGTCACCGACTCAACCGCTTATCTCCCGGACGGGCTCGCGCAGCGCCATGGTATCCGCCAGGTTCCGCTGCACGTCATGGTGAACGGTCGCCACCAGTTGGACGGCCTGCAGCTCGGGCCGGCCGAGTTGGTGGAAGCTCTGACGAGACGGGCCACGGTGCGCACCTCTCGCCCGACACCGGGGGAGTTCGAGGCGGTGTACACGGAGGCTATCCGGGCCGGTGCCGACACCGTCGTGTCAGTGCATCTGTCCCGCGCATTGTCCGGCACCTGGGAGTCGGCCCGGCTGGCCGCCGAGCAGATTGGTGCGAAGCGAGTTCGGGTGGTCGACTCGCGCTCCGCCGGCATGGGCTTGGGCTTCGCCGCCCTCGCTGCGGCCGCCGTCGCCGCGACCGGCGCCGATCAGAGCACCGTGTATGACACTGCTGAGCGGATCAGCGCTAGCACCCGGACCTTCTTCTCGGTGGACACCCTGGAGTACCTGCGCCGTGGAGGCAGGATCAGCCAGGCGGCCGCGCTGCTGGGCAGCGCGTTGGCGGTCAAGCCGCTGCTGCACGTCGACTCGGGACGGGTTGTGCCGCTGGAAAAGGTTCGCACCGCCACCCGCGCGCGCGCTCGGCTGGTCGAACTGGCGGTGCAGGCAGCCGGTTCGGAGCCGTTGGACCTCGCGGTGCATCACCTCGGTGCCGCCGACCGCGCGATGGACCTGGTCGAGCAACTGCGTGCGCGGCTGCCGGCGCTGGCGCAATGCCTGATCTCCGAGGTCGGGGCAGCGATCGGCGCGCATGCCGGGCCGGGAATGCTCGGCGTGGTTGTCCTGCCCGGCGGCTTGAAGGCACAGCTCGCCGACGGCTGACACCGACTTGTCCCCAGCCGCCCTGTTGTCCACAGCTGACGGCCGCAGTTGGTGAGGTGAGCAGCGGAGCCGTCCTAGCGTCGCCCCGTGGCTTCGCTTCCCAGTTCCCCGTCCACCGGCGCCGGCGACTCGCAGGACGCCCGAACGCGGCTCATGGCGCTGCGAGTGCCCGCCGAGCCCGAGGACAAAGAACCGCCCGAGGCGGTTGCTGCCGACGGGCTGCCCCAGACCGCCCCGAGCGACCGGACCGGCTCACCCGCCACATCGCGAGGAGGCCGGCTGGTCCGGCGCTGGGTGCCGGATCCGCTGCGGGACGCCCGCTGGGAACCAGGACGACCAGGTGCGCTCGCCCTGTCGCTGGTCGCCGCACTGGCGGCTGTGATCGCCGCGGTCGGGGTGTGGCGGGAACGCCCAGTGCCCGAGCCAACTCCAGCCCTGCCGCTCATCACCGCTGACACGGCGCAGGGCCCATCATCGCCACCACCGCCAGCTGTCCCTGAGGTAGTGGTCAGTGTGGCGGGTCGGGTGGCTCGGCCCGGGCTGATCCGGCTACCCGACGGCACCCGGGTAGCTGACGCACTGGCTGCGGCGGGCGGGCCACTGCCGGGCACCGATCTGATGGGCTTGAACATCGCTCGCCGGCTGTCCGACGGCGAGCAGCTCCTGATCGGTGTGGCGCCGCCACCTGGGCAGCCCACGGACGGCGCCGCGCCGGGCACCCCGTCCGGTGCGTCCCGGAAGGTCGACCTCAACACGGCCACCCTGGAGCAGCTCGACGTGCTGCCCGGGGTCGGCCCAGTCACCGCCCAGCGCATTCTCGACTGGCGGGCCGCGCACGGCCGCTTCACCTCGGTGGATCAGCTCCGCGAGGTGAGCGGGATCGGGCAGGCGCGGTTGGCCCGGCTCAAGGATCTGGTGCGGGTGTGACCGCCGACGCACTTCTTCCCGCGGAGGCGGCGTGATGACCGCCGACGCACTTCTTCCCGCGGAGGCGGCGTGATGACCGCCGACGCACCTCCTGCCCCAGCGCGTCATGACCTGCGTCTCGTGCCCGCCGCGCTGGCCGGCTGGGCGGTGGTGCTTACCGGGTTGCACCTGGGGTCGGTGGCTGCGGTCGCATTGGGTGCGGGGGCCCTGCTCGCTGCCGGTGTTGTCGTGCTGCGCGGCCGGTCGGCAGCAATGCTGGCAGTGAGCGGGGCAGCCGCGTCACTGGCACTCGTGGTGGGCGCGCAGGCGTGGCAAGTTGAGCGCCATCCGGTGCGAGCCGGGGCAGAAGGCGGCTTGGCAGCGACAGTGTCGGTGCAGTTGAGCGACGACCCGCAGGCCGTCAACTCGTCGGGTTACGGCGGTCGGCGACCGCAGCCGCAGCGGGTGGTCATACGCGCGGAACTCGAGGCTGCGGAGCTGGCCGGGCGGCAATGGCGGACTGGCGGTCGGGTGGTTCTGCTGGCTCCGGCGCAGGGCTGGACTGGCCTGCTGCCCGGCCAGCGGGTGCGGGCCACCGGGCTGCTCACCGTACCCAACCGGTCCGACCTGACGGTTGCCGTGCTGCGGGTGCGAGGTCAGCCGGAGGTGCTGGCGGCGCCAACCGCAGTCCAACGGGTTGCCGAGCGGCTGCGGTCCGGGCTGCGGGTGGCCGCCGGAGTCCTCGATCCGGAACCGGCCGGGTTGCTGCCGGCTCTGGTGGTGGGGGACACCTCAACGATGGTGCCCACAGTCGAGGACGAGTTCCGCGCCGCCGGTCTGGCGCACTTGACTGCTGTCTCCGGGGCCAACGTGGCGATCTTGTGTGGGGCCGTTCTGGGGTTGGCCCGGCTGGCTCGCGCCGGACCGAGGACCGCGGGCATCCTCGCCGGGTTGGTCCTGGTCGGTTTCGTGGTGCTGTGCCGGCCCTCGCCGAGTGTGCTGCGCGCCGCTGCGATGGGCGCCGTCACCCTGGTGGCCCTGATGCTCGGCCGCCGCCGCTCGGCGGTTCCCGCGCTGTGCGCTGCGGTGCTGGTCTTGCTCCTGGTCGATCCGGCGTTAGGGGGTGATCCGGGGTTCGCGCTATCCGTTCTGGCCACCGGTGCGCTGGTGCTGCTTGCGCCTGGTTGGGCGGCCGGGCTGCGCCGTCACGGGGTGCCGCCGGGGATTGCCGAGGCACTCGCGGTGCCCGCCGCGGCCCACGTGGCCACCGCGCCGGTGGTGGCGGGGCTGTCCGGGCAGGTGAGCCTGGTGGCAGTGCTGGCCAACCTGCTCGCCGCCCCGGCGGTCGCACCGGCAACCGTGCTCGGCGTGCTCGCTGCGGTGCTCGGACCGTTGCACCCCGGCGCCGCTGCCGTCGTCGTGCATGTGGCTGGACCGGTAGTGGGTTGGCTGGTGGGTGTGGGTCACCATGGGGCCGCGGTCCCCGACGGGATGATGCAGTGGCCAGGAGGGACCTCCGGTGCACTGCTGTTGGCGTTGCTCGTTGGTGCGGCGTTGTTCGCGATGCGGGCACATCGGCTGCGGGTGCTCGTGGCGGCTGGGTTGGTCGGCGCCCTGCTTGTGCTGGTGCCGACGCGGTATGTGTTGCCGGGCTGGCCGGTGACCGGCTGGGTGGTGGCGGCATGCGACGTCGGCCAGGGCGACGCGGTGGTGCTGGCCACCGCGGAGCCGGATCGGGCGGTGCTGGTCGACACCGGACCCGACCCGGGTCCGGTGTCGGCTTGCCTTGACCGCCTAGGGATCCGGCGGCTCGCCCTGGTCGTGATCAGCCACCTGCACGCTGATCACGTCGGCGGGCTGGTCGGCGCACTGCGGGGACGGACCGTCAGCGCGGTCGCGCTCGGCCCTGGACGTAGCCCGCCATGGGCGTTCACCGAGGTGTTGCGGGCCGCTGGGGTGGCTCACGTGCCGGTGGTCGCGGTGACTGCCGGACAGCGGCTGTCCTGGCCCGGCCTGGTGCTCGACGTGCTAGCTCCGCTGCGTGCCTCGTCGGTGGTTGGGGACCACGACGCCGAGGTTGATGGCACCGTGGTGAACAACGCCTCGGTCGTGCTGAGGGCGACCACTCCTGCTGGGCGGGTGCTGCTGACCGGAGACGTGGAGCTCGATGCTCAAGCGGATCTGCTGGCCGCCCGGACTGATCTGCGGGCCGACGTGCTCAAAGTCCCGCACCACGGCTCGCGCTACGCCGCCAAGGAGTTCTTCGCAGCAGTAGAACCGCGAGTAGCGATCGTGAGCGTGGGAGCACACAACCGTTACGGTCATCCGAGCCGGCATGTACTCGATGCGCTGGTACGCACGGGATCTCAAGTGGTGCGCACCGACCTCAACGGCGATGTCTTGGTGGCAGCGGGGAGGACCGGTCTTCAGGTGGTAATACGCGGAGCGGCGCAACGGCCTCCTTAAGGCGAAGGCGGTCTGGCGGACGCGCCTACCCGGCTTAGTTGCCGAGTCAGCGCGAGAGCCTCTCCGTTACTTGGAGCACGCCGCTCAATAGGCCGTGGAACGGGCCGCCATATCGTGACTCGGCGGTCTGAGCGCGACCTCCGGATCCGACGCTGCGGGTGTCTGGGTCGTCGCCGGCCCGCATCGTGGCCGCAGAACTTCCCAAGCCGGTCGTTTTCGCGGCTGCAATCTCAGCAGGGGTTCCCGATGCCCGGGCATCTGGTCCTTCCAGCGCCGGAGCTCGCGATATGGAGAGATCCTCCAGGGACGAATTCGCCTGTGAAGCCGTGCCTGGCGTCCATTGAGAGGTCTGGCCGGAGCCTGAATCCAGTGCGCCATGGCCAGGCCCAGCGACTGCGTTACCATCCATTGGGTATTCGCCGGAAATACCCGCGCCATCAACCTTCGAGGGCCGCGCGAACGGCCTTGGTGGTCGGTGGCACGGTGGCGCGCGGTCCAAGGTGGTCCTGCACCGCTTCCAAGGTCTTGAGCCCATCGCCGGTAATGAGCAGGACGGTTTCGGCGTCGGGGTCCAGACAGCCGTTTTCGACCAGCTTCTTCGCGCAGGCCACCGTCACCCCCCCGGCGGTTTCAGCGAAAATGCCCTCGGTACGGGCCAGCAGCCGGATGCCCTCGACCACCTCTGCGTCGGTGACATCCTCGATCGCGCCACTGGTGCGGCGGACAGCATCTAATGTGTAGTGGCCATCAGCAGGCGCGCCGATGGCCAACGAGCGGGCGATGGTGTCTGGCCGGACTGGCTGGACCACATCGTGGCCCGCTTTGAAGGCCGCGGAAACCGGCGAACAGCCAGTGGCCTGGGCTCCGAATACCCGGTAGCGCTTCGGCTCCACCAGGCCCAGCTCGATGAATTCACGAAAGCCTTTGTCCACTTTGGTCAGCTGCGAACCGGATGCGATCGGCACCACGATCTGATCAGGCAGCCGCCAGCCAAGCTGCTCGGCGACTTCGTAACCCAGTGTCTTGGAACCCTCGGCGTAGTAGGGACGAACGTTGACGTTGACGAAGGCCCAGTCCTCGTGTTCGGCAGCTAACTCGGTGGCCAACCGGTTGACGTCGTCGTAAGTGCCGTCCACGGCGATCAGTGCGCCGTCGTAGACAGCGGTGGTGAGTACCTTGGCCCGCTCCAGCGAGGAAGGAATGAGCACCACCGACTCCCACCCGGCTCGGGCCGCCGCAGCGGCCACCGCGTTGGCCAGGTTGCCGGTCGAGGGGCAGGCCAGCACACGGAAGTTCAGCTGCCGAGCGGCGGCCAGCGCCACCGCGACCACCCGGTCCTTGAACGAGTGCGTCGGGTTGCCGGTGTCGTCCTTGACCCAGAGCCGGCGGATTCCCAGTGCGTCGGCGAGCCGGTCGGCGCGGATCAGCCGGGTCATGCCGGGTTGGGTGTTCGAATATTCGTCAACGTCGTTCGGCACTGGCAGCAGGCCGCGGTAGCGCCAGATCGACGGAGGGCCGGATTCGATCTCCTTGCGGGTGACCAGGCCGAAGTCGTAATCAACTTCCAGCGGACCGAAACACTCAGCACACGCGAACTCTGCCGCCAGCGGCGTGGTGGCCTCGCATTCTCGGCACACCAGCTGGCGTGCAGGGCCAAGGTCCAGCGCAGTCCGGGTCTCTAGCGTGCCAGTCATCACGAGGTCTCTCCTCATCTCTCCCGCACGGCGGGTCGGAATTGGCACCGTGATCGCAAGCGACCTCGCGGTATGAAGACATGCGCGTCAGCTAGCGTCGGTTGCCGGGGCTTCGTCGGGCCGATCCCTCTGCCCCTCTGGATGAGCGGTATTCGGTTGTGGGCTTCACCGTAACGTCAGTCGGTACCCAGCGCCCAGCCAAGTCCACCATGCGGGAGCTCAGACCGGGTCGAGCTTGGATGCAAGGATAGGCGCCGTGAGCCCCCCGACGGTGACGTCCGCACCGCTGCACCTGGTCCTCGGCGAGGAAGAACTGCTGGTGGAGCGGGCAGTGCAGGTCGCGGTGGACGCTGCGCGGCGGCCTGATCCAGAGGTCGAAGTGCGCCGGGTGCGCACCACCGACCTGGTTTCGGGCGAGCTTGCTGAGTTGGTCAGCCCGTCGCTGTTCGCTCAAGGGCGGGTTGTGGTGCTGCTCGCTGCCCACGAGGCGGGCAAGGACATCGCCGATGCGGTCCTGAGCTACCTGCGCAACCCCTCCGAAGGCATCGTCCTCGTTGTCGCGCACGCAGGGGGCGGTCGCGGCAAGGCGCTGGCCGACGGGCTGCGCGCGGCGGGTGCCGCGGTCAGCGAATGTCCCCGGATTACCCGCTTCGACGATCGGGCGGCGTTCGTGCGTGACGAGGTTCACCGGGCCGGCGGCCGGATCAGCGCTGGCGCCGTCACCGCCCTGCTCGACGCCGTCGGTTCCGACCTTCGCGAACTTGCCTCTGCATCGGCCCAGTTGACCACCGACTCCGGCGGCTCAGTGGACGAAGCCGCGGTGCGCCGGTACCACCGCGGTCGCGCCGAAGTGACCGGTTTCTCGGTTGCGGAGAAGGCGATGACCGGCGACCGCGCCGGCGCTCTGGAGATGTTGCGCTGGGCGATGCAACTGGGCGTGCCGCACGTGCTGGTCGCTGACGCACTCGCCGACGCCGTACGCACGGTTGCCCGAGTGAGTGCCGCTGGCCGTGGCGACCCCTACCGCCTCGCCAGCACGCTGGGCATGCCTCCGTGGAAGGTCAAGAAGGCGATGGCGCAGTCCCGCGGTTGGGAGCGCGACGGGCTGGCCCAGGCCATGCAGCTGGTGGCCGCGGTCAACGCCGACGTCAAGGGCGTAGCCGCAGACGCCGAGTACGCGCTCGAACGTGCAGTGCTGGCGCTGTGCGCCGCCCGGCGCCGCTAGTCCTGATGCGCTGGCGTCACAAGCTGACCGGCTCGCTTGGCCATCGCCGATTTGCGGTTCGCCGCCTGGTTGCGGTGGATCACGCCCTTGCTCACGGCCTTGTCCAGCTGACGGCTGGCAGTCTGCAGCTCGCCCAGTGCCCGGTCCTTCTCGCCGGCGGCGGCTTCGCGAAACCGGCGGACCGCAGTCTTGAGCGACGACTTGATGGACTTGTTGCGCAGTCGCGCCTTCTCGTTGGTTCGGATCCGCTTCAGCTGCGACTTGATGTTGGCCACGCGTCTACCTTCGATCTCGCCTTCAGGAGGGGGTGCCTTGGCGCGGCACGGTGAACAAGCCTAGCAGTGGGTATGACCACCCCCGGGGAAACCCCGGACAAAGCTGGTAGGACCGGCATGGAGGTGTTGGGTCATGGAGGTGTTGGGCAGCCGTATCCTGCTCCACCCGCAAGATCGCGAGCGTTCGACGGCTTTCTACCGTGACGTGCTGGGGCTCGCCGTCCACCGCGAGTTTCCCGGTGGCACGGTCTTCGTCCTCGGCGGTGGCTTCCTCGAGGTGTCAGGGGAGTCTGCGGCGAACCCGAACGCGGCCATCGCGGTATGGCTGCAGGTCCGGGACCTGGCAGCGACGGCAGCCGAGCTCATCCAGCGGGGCGTTGAGGTACTCCGGGAACCCCGTCGTGAACCATGGGGACTGGACGAGATGTGGATCGTCGACCCGGACGGGCTGCGGCTGGTGATCGTCGAGGTGCCCGCTGACCACCCGCTGCGCGTTGACCAGCGGTCGGTGAGTGCACAGGGCTGATGCTTCGACCCTGACGAGCAGGTCTCAGAAGATCCGGTAGGGCAGGAACTTCCCGTCGAGTATTAGCCGTACCCGGTCGCCTTTGGGGTCTTCGCGTCGTTCGAGCGACAACTCGAAGTCGATGGCGCTCATGATGCCGTCACCGAACTCCTCGCGGATCAGCTCGGCCAGCGTGCTGCCGTAGACCTGTACCATCTCCTGCAGCCGGTAGACCACCGGTTCGGTGGTATCGACCATGTCCGAGCCGCGCACCGGCGGTAATTGCAGCGCTGTGATGACATCGTCGTCCAGCTGCAGCAGGCGCCCCACAGCGCGGGCCTGCTCGGCGTCCAGTGGCTGCTGGCCCAGGACCGCCGATGTGCTCCACACCAGCGACCGGTCCAGAGTCTCCGCGATGGTCGTCCACGCCACCTCGAGGCGGTGCTTGGCGGCCAATGCGGCGGCCGCGGCTTCCCGGCGTCCGAGCGTGGGCAGGGGAACGATCGTCACGGTGGTCTCCTCCCGGTGGGTTCTCTTACGATCATCCCGGTCGATCTGGTCGGCGTCATGCTGCCCAGAGCGAACAGCGGTAGTCAGGATCAGAGCGAACAGCGCGGTCAGGGCCGCACAGCGAGCAGTTGTACCTTGGGCTCGTTGCGCTGTCGCGGACGGACGTCGACGCGCACGTCGATCAGCCCCGCGCGACGAGCCTCATCGCCGAGTGCTGCCGGCTCGACGTCGAGGACGTGCCTGTGCACGGTGATGACCAACCGCCCGCCTGGTCGCAGCACCCGCGCCAGCTCGGCGAACCCGGCCGGGCGATCCCAGAGCATGATGTTGTTGACCGAGATCGCGACATCCACCGATGCGCTGTCGCAGCCGGTGCGCTCCGCGGTGCCGTCGGCCAACGTCACCACGCCTTCGGCGACCAGCGAGGCGCACCGGGTGGTGGCCATCTCGCGCATCACCGCAGAGGGATCGACGCCGATGACCTGCCCGCCCGGGCTGACCTCCGCGGCTGCCAGCCGCAGGCCCAAACCGGGCCCGGGTCCGACCGCCAGCACCCGATGCCCAGGTCGTAGCCCGGCTTGTTCCACGGCCCACCGCTCCTGCTCCCCGTTGCCCAGCGCCATCAGCGCGCCGCCGAGCCGGCCGAACAATCCGCGGGGGTGCCCGAATCCGGCGTCGAGCAGCCGCATCAGCACGTCGTTCATGGCACCTAGCTCATCACCGTGATCGCACATCGGCATCGGGCAGTTCCCCGGAGTGGCCCCCCGACGGCCATATCGCAGTGCATTCGCCGTGACGTGGGACCATGACGTGATCCCCTAACCATTGAGGACTGCTGAGTGCCCACGTTCGCCGACAAGACGTTCACCCCTCCTGAGCTGATCCGCAACTTCTGCGTCATCGCGCACATCGACCACGGCAAGTCCACCCTGGCCGACCGCATGCTGCAGCTCACCGGCGTGCTCGACGCACGCAGTTACCGTGCGCAGTACCTGGACCGGATGGACATCGAGCGTGAGCGCGGTATCACCATCAAGGCGCAGAACGTGCGGCTGCCCTGGCGGGTGGATGGCGTGGACCACGTGTTGCACTTGATCGACACTCCCGGACACGTCGACTTCACTTACGAGGTCTCCCGCGCGTTGGAGGCCTGCGAGGGCGCGGTCTTGCTGGTGGACGCCGCACAGGGCATCGAGGCCCAGACGTTGGCGAACCTGTATCTGGCGCTGGAGAAGGACCTGCGGATCATCCCGGTGCTCAACAAGATCGACCTCCCGGCGGCCGAGCCGGACCGCTACGCCGCCGAGCTGGCGCACATCATCGGCTGCCAGCCCGATGACGTGCTGCGGGTCAGCGCGAAGACCGGCCAGGGCGTGCGTGAGTTGCTCGACGTGGTGGTCGAGCAGGTCCCGGCTCCGGTGGGCGACAGCGCCGCGCCGGTCAGGGCGATGATTTTCGACTCGGTGTATGACTCCTACCGGGGCGTGGTTACCTACATCCGGGTGATGGACGGCCGGATCACCCCGCGGGACCGGATCCGGATGATGTCCACCAACGCCACCCACGAACTGCTCGAGGTCGGCATCATCTCGCCTGATCAGAAGCCGTGTGATGGGCTGGGCGTGGGCGAGGTCGGCTACCTCATGACCGGGGTCAAGGACGTCCGGCAGTCCCGGGTCGGGGACACGGGCACCCGCGCGCGCCACGGCGCCACGGTGGCGCTGCCCGGCTACCGCACCCCCAAACCGATGGTGTTCGCCGGGCTGTACCCAATGGACGGCTCGGACTACCCGGAGCTGCGTGACGCCCTGGACAAGCTGCAGCTCAACGATGCCGCGCTGAGCTACCAGCCGGAGACGTCGGCTGCGCTCGGGTTCGGTTTCCGCTGCGGGTTTCTCGGCCTGCTGCACCTAGAGATCACCCACGACCGGTTGGAGCGCGAATTCGGCCTCGACCTCATCTCCACCGCGCCCAACGTGGTCTACCGGGTGGTCCGTGACGATGGCACCGAGCAGACCGTCACCAATCCTGCGGACTGGCCCGACGGCAAAGCCGCAGAGGTGTACGAGCCGGTAGTGCGCTGCACCGTCATCGCCCCGTCGGAGTTCGTCGGCACGATCATGGAGCTGTGCCAGGGGCGCCGCGGCACCCTGCTGGGGATGGACTACCTGTCAGAGTCGCGGGTGGAGTTGCGCTACACCCTGCCGATGGCCGAGATCGTGTTCGACTTCTTCGACTCGCTGAAGTCCCGCACCCGCGGGTATGCCTCGATGGACTACGAGGAAGCCGGCGAGCAGGCCGCCGATCTGGTGAAGGTGGACATCCTGCTGCAGGGTGAGCCGGTGGACGCCTTCTCCGCGATCGTGCACCGCGAGGCCGCCTACAGCTACGGCACCTCCATGGCGACCAGGCTGCGTGAGCTCATTCCGCGCCAGCAGTTCGAGGTGCCGATCCAGGCCGCGATCGGCTCCCGGATCATCGCTCGGGAGACCATCCGTGCCATTCGCAAGGACGTGCTGGCCAAGTGCTACGGCGGGGATATCACCCGCAAGCGCAAACTCCTGGAGCGGCAAAAGGAGGGCAAGAAGCGCATGAAGACCATCGGCCGGGTCGAAGTCCCCCAAGAAGCCTTCGTAGCCGCCCTCTCCACCGACGGCCGCAAGTAACGGACCCCGCTTCCCGCGTTCTGGGGACAGAACGCACTTATCGCGCTGCCGTGGCCGCGTTCTGGGGACAGAACGCAGTAATTATGAGCGGGTGAAGACGAGCTTGCCGGCGGTGTCGCCGTTGAGCATCGTCTTGAATCCTTGCTTCGCCTCGGACATCGGTAGTACTGCGCCGATGTGCGGGCGCACGCCGGAGATGTCCAGGAAGGACAGCAGGTCGCGCAGTTCGTCGCGGGTGCCCATGGTCGAGCCCACTATCCGCAGCTGCAGGAAGAACACCCGGGTCAACTCGGCGCGGTCGGTGTCCCCGCTGGTGGCGCCGGAACAGACGATGATCCCGCCCGGTTTGAGCGATTTCGCTGAATGGGACCAGGTGGCCTTGCCGACGGTCTCGAATACCGCATCGACTCGCTCGGGCAACCGAGCACCGGATTCGAATGTCTGGTGCGCGCCCAGCGAGCGGGCCAGCTCGCGCTTGTCCTCGGTACGCCCGGTTGCCCACACTCGCATCCCGGCGGCGCGGCCGAGCTGCACCAGGGCCGTGGACACCCCACCCGAGGCGCCCTGCACGAGCATGGTCTGCCCGGGCCGCAGCCCGGACTTCACGAACAGCATCCGGTAGGCGGTCAGCCACGCCGTGCCCAGGCAGGCGGCCTCGGGAAAGGTCAGCGCCGCCGGCTTGGGCAGCACATTGCGCGCAGGTACGACGACGATGTCGGCGAAGCTGCCCTGTAATTGCTCGGTGAGCAGTTTGCGGCCAGGATCGAGGGTCTCGTCACCCATCCAGCCCGGGCTGGGGATGACGGAGTGCAGCACCACCTCCGATCCGTCGGGCAGCACGCCGGCTCCGTCGCAGCCCAGGATCATCGGGTACTGCTCAGGTTTGATGCCCACTCCACGCAGCGTCCACAGATCATGCATGTTCAGGCTGGCTGCTCGCACGGTGACCGCCACATGGCTGCCGGGAACCTCCGGCTCGGGGCGGTCTCCGATACGCAGCGAGGCCAGCGGGTCTTCGTGGTTCGGCTCAGCGGCATAGACGGCGAACATGCGCCCAACCTAATGCCGACCGTCGGCGGGCACAGCCAGGCGAGTTACCCTGCAGTCGTGCTGTGGGCGGGGTGGGATGCGGTGATCCGCTGGTGGGATGGGGTGGAGCTGTGGCTCACCCGGCTGGCGCTCCCGCTGCAAGTGGCCATTCTGATGGTGGTGCTGCTGCCGGTTTGCTGGGGAGCGGCTCGGGTCATCGACCGGATATTCGGCCTGGTCTTCGAACGGCTCGGCCATTGCTATTCACCGGGCGCCGCAGCCGCCGACGCAAAGGATGCGCAGGAGCCGCGGTGAATTCCCGCCGGCGGGTCAGCGCGGCACTGATCGGTTTGCTCGTTCTGGTGACCGGCGTCTGGTTCGGCCGCCAGGCGCTGTCCAGCCCGCCCAGCGGTGACCGTCCCGTGGCGGTCACCTCTGCGGTCGACCTGCCGGTACAGGCGCTGTCGCAGCTACCGCCACAAGCGGGCGAGGTGTGGCAGCTGATCCAGCACGGCGGTCCGTTCCCTTACCGGCAGGACGGGACGGTATTCGGCAACCGGGAAGGGCGGTTGCCGAAGCAGCGGTCCGGCTTCTACCGGGAGTACACCGTCCCGACACCGGGTGAGTCCGATCGGGGCCCTCGCCGCCTGGTCACCGGTGGTGCCGCCGAGCTGTACTACACCGGCGACCACTACACGTCTTTCGTCGTGGTCGATCCTGGGCGGTGAGGCGCGTGTTGCACTATGTCCCGGATGCGGCTCGTGCGCTCGCCGAAGCCCGGGGACGGGGTGCCCTGGCGCACCTGGTGGGCCCGGTGACCAGCAAGGTCGGAGCGCTGGATGCGATCGGCGCCGCTTTGAGCTGTCCGGACTGGTACGGCCGCAACCTCGATGCGCTGTACGACTGCCTCGTCGACCTGTCGTGGCAACCTCGCGGTGAGCACGTGTTGGTCTGGGCCGGCCACCGGCAGCTCGAGGCTGCCGATCCCGAGGGATACCGGGCTGTGCTCGCGGTGCTCGACGACGCCGCCACGGCCGGCGTGGGGCGCCCGTTGTCCGTGGTTCTCGCTGAGGCGTGATCAGCTGGGCGGAACCCAGGATGCTGGGCGCTTCTCCGCGAAGGCGCGGATGCCTTCTTGGCCCTCTGCGGAGGCGAACCGCTCGGCGGACAGTTCGAGCATCGCCGCGAAGTCCTGGCTCATCGTCGGCGCGCGGAGCAGCTGCTTCGTCATGGCCAGTGCCTCGGGGCCACCCTTGACGAGCATTCCGGTGTAGCGGTCCGCTTCGGCGTCGAGCTGCTCGGCCGGTACCGCGCTGTTGAGCAGGCCCACGGCGACCGCCCGGCCGGCGTCGAAGGTTTCCCCGGTGAGCAACAGCTCGTGTGCCGCGTGCGGTGACATCCGGGGCAGCACGGTCACCGAGATCACCGCGGGCACCACACCGAGGCGCACCTCGGTGAACGCGAAGGTGACGTCGTGTGCGGCGATGGCGATGTCGGCGGCTGCTGTCAGGCCGATCCCACCGGCACGGGCGTGCCCAGCCAGCTTGGCGACGACCGGTTTCGGATGCGTCCAGATCCGCTCCAGGATGCGGGGGAGCATGTTGATGGCGTCCCGCGGCTCGGTGAGGTCCATCCCGGCGCAGAACACCGGCCCGGTGTGGTCGAGTACCACCACCCGCACCGAGTCGTCGCCGGCGCTGCGCTCCAACGCGTCGCGCAGCTCGGCTTGCAGCTGCGCGGACAGCGCGTTGCGGTTGGCGGGGGAGTCCAGCGTGACGGTGGCGATCCCGGACTGCACGGTCAGGTGCACCAGCTCGGCGGTCATGGGTCCCGACCGTAGTTCGGCGGGAGGTGAGCCGACACGGGACGCTCCGCTTCTACATTTATCGAACGTTCGTTCGATAGACTGGCTCCGGGTCATCACGAATGGGAGGCCGGTTGTGATCACCATCGGTACCTCTAGGCTGCGCCAGATGCGGCCGTGGGACGACCGGGAGCGGGCGACGCTGGTTGCCCTACTGCAGGAACGGCCGCAGGCCACGTCATGGCCGGAAGTCGTCGCCGAGATCGTCGAAGCGGGCAGCGCCCGGTCGGTATGGGACGCGCGCCACGAGCAATCGCTCTTCGACATCGACACGCCTGCTCCGATCGCCGAGGCCGCTCGCCAGATCGCCCGCTGGCAGGCCGCCGGGCTGAGCGTGCATACCTTCCGCGATGTCTCCTACCCCGCGCAGCTGCGCGAGATCCACCAAGTGCCACCCGTGCTCTTCAGCCGGGGCACCCTTCGCGCCGGTGAGCCGGCGGTATCAGTGGTCGGGTCCCGGCGGGCCTCCGGTCAGAACCTGGACTGGGCGTCGGAGGTGTCATCAGCGCTGGTATCGGCCGGGATCACGGTTGTCTCCGGCCTGGCAGCAGGCATCGACACCGCCGCTCACACCGCGGCGCTGGACGCCGGAGGGCGGACAGTCGCCGTGCTCGGCACCGGGATCAACCGCGCCTACCCCGCCGCGAATCGGGATCTCCAGGAGCGCATCATGAACGAGGGATTGGTGCTGTCCCAGTTTTGGCCCGACGCCCCGGCAAACAAAAAGTCATTCCCGCTGCGTAACGCCACGATGAGCGGCTACGGTCGAGCCACAATCGTCGTCGAGGCGGGGGAGACCAGCGGTGCCCGAATCCAGGCACGGGTGGGTGTCGAGCACGGCCGGCCAGTGATCCTGCGTGACTGCGTGGTGCGCATGAACGAGTGGGCTGCAGCGTTGCAGCACCGGTCCGGGGTGCACGTCGTGTCCAGTGTGGACGATGTGCTGAACGTCGTTGCCGCGTTGCGTCCCGATCTCGACGACATCCTGGCTGGCGTGCTCGCCGTCGGCGGATGAGCCTCGGCGGCCGCCTGTCCGCGATCGGGAGGAGGACGATCCGCGAACGGCTGGTCGCGGAGGTCGGCGGCTACCTGTGCAACGTGGTGCGCGAGCCCCGCGTGACGTGTGCCGTGTGTGTGACGCCGATCAAGCCTTCATGCGATCTGTGCCTTCGTTGCTGGCGTGACCAACAGGAATTCGACGCCGACCTCGCGGACCTCGTGGTCTGTGTCTGCTATGGGATCCGAGGACGCCAGTCCGGATACCTCATGCACAGCTATAAGGACCTCGAAGCGCCGGTGAGACGTCACCAGACCTTGCTCAGCGTGCTTCTGCTCGCTGCTCTTGATCTCCACGGTGGCTGCATCGAGCGCCGGCTTGGCCACGACATCGATGCCTGGGCGTTCGTGCCGTCCGTTCGGACCGACCGGACCGGCGAGCATCCACTGCATATGGTGGCGAAGCGCGCGGGACTGGCGATACCCGAAATAGAACTCCTGACCGGTGGACGTATGGACCCGCAACAGCGCGCGACCAGCGCCGACCGGTTTGTACTCGCCGCGAACAGCGACGGGCGAGGTTGTCACGTCCTCCTGATCGAGGACACCTGGACCAGCGGTGGTAACGCTCAGTCCGCAGCCCTGACACTTCGTCGCAGCGGCGCGGCGAGCGTAACGATCGTGGCACTCGCGCGATGGCTCAAGCCAGAGGAACCACCCACCGGTGCGTTCATGACGAGCTGGCTCGCCAGGGGCTACGACCCGCGCATCTGTCCCGTAAGTGACCCGGACTGCATTCCCTAGCCCGCGCCTCACCAGATCGTGATGTTGGGACAATGCTCACGTGGCTGTCCTGCCCGTCGGTGATCCCGCCCCCCCGGACGGGACCCTGCCCGCTGCTGCCCTGCGCGGGCTGCCGGACCGACCATTCGGCGTGTACGTGCATGTGCCGTTCTGCGCCACCCGCTGCGGCTATTGTGATTTCAACACCTACACCCCCGGCGAGCTGGCGTTGTCGCCGTCGACCTGGATGGACGCGCTGCGCCGAGAGTTGGATCTGGCAGCTACGGTGCTGGAGACATCGAGGCCGGCTGACACGGTGTTCATCGGCGGCGGCACCCCGTCGTTGCTCGGCGCAGGAGGTCTGGCCGCGGTGCTCGACGCCGTCCGCGGATCGCTCGGCTTGGCCCCCGACGCCGAGGTCACCACCGAGGCCAACCCCGAATCCACGTCGCCGGACTTCTTCGCCGGGATCGCCGCGGCCGGCTACACCCGGGTCTCGCTGGGGATGCAGAGCGCCGCGCCGCACGTGCTGGCTGTGCTGGAGCGGGTGCACACGCCCGGCCGGCCGGTGGCTGCGGCGGCACAGGCCCGGGTCGCCGGGATCAAGCAGGTCAGCCTGGATCTCATCTATGGCACGCCGGGGGAGACCCGCGATGACCTGGCCGCCTCCCTGGAGGCGGTACTCGCTGCCGGGGTCGATCACGTGTCGGCCTACGCCTTGGTCGTCGAGCCAGGCACCGCGCTGGCCCGCCGGGTCGCCCGCGGTGAGCTGCCGGCGCCGGACGACGACGTGCTCGCCGAGCGTTACGAGCAGCTTGACACGGCACTGGTGACGGCCGGACTGCACTGGTATGAGGTGTCCAACTGGGCCATCTGCACCGAGTCCCGGTGCCGGCACAACATGGGCTATTGGGGCGGTGGAAACTGGTGGGGCGCCGGACCGGGAGCGCATTCGCATGTCGGTGGGGTGCGGTGGTGGAACGTCAAGCACCCGGCGCGCTACGCCGCTGCACTGGCCTCGGGTCGCTCCCCGGCAGCGGGCCGAGAGGTGCTGACTTCGGGAGAGCAGCACACCGAGCAGGTGATGCTCGGACTGCGGCTGGCCGACGGGCTGCCGCTGGACGTCCTGGGCGTACCTGGGCACGCCGCAGCCAACCGCGCGGTCACCGATGGCCTAGCTATCGTCACCCCCGCCGACCGATTGATCCTCACCCGCCGCGGCCGCCTACTCGCCGACGCCGTAGTCCGCGACCTGCTGCCTCCCCCGCCCGACCCGCATTCAGCGGGCTTAGCGGGGTAACCGACACCCGAATAACCCCGCTGAGCCTGCTGAATGCGGTAGGCGGCTCAGCGGCGGAGGAGGTCTAGGTCCAACACCCGGACGTGCAGGGCGGTGCGTTGTTGGAGGGCGGCGCGTAGGGCGCGGTGTAGGCCGTCCTCTAGAAACAGCTCGCCGCCCCACTGCACGGCGTGCGGGAACAGATCACCCGACGACGTGGAGTCCTCGGACAGCAGCCGGTCCAGCTCCACCACTGTGGCAGTGGTGATCAGCTCCGCCAAGTGCACCTGGTGCGGCGGGATCTGCGCCCAGTCCTTGGTGGACAGCCCGTGGTCGGGGTAAGGGCGGCCGTGCTGGATATTCTTGAAGATCACAGGCCCCCCTACTGGCATCCCGACTCGGCGCGAGCACTTTAGGGTATCGGGCCGCGCTGGCGCGTTCCGACGCCTGCGCCTGGTCCGCATTAGACTCGGAAGGCGGCCCACTACCAGCAGCGGGGGCCAGGGAGGTGACGTGAACGCAGACGACCGCCGGTTCGAAGTCCTGCGCGCGATCGTCGCGGACTATGTGGCCACCCACGAGCCGGTAGCTTCCCGATCGCTGGTGGAGCGGCACAATCTTGGCGTCTCCAGTGCCACCATCCGCAACGACATGGTGGCCCTGGAGGAGGACGGCTACATCACCCAACCGCACACCAGCGCTGGTCGGGTCCCCACCGACAAGGGTTACCGGCTGTTCGTCGACCGGCTCTCGGAAGTCAAGCCGTTGTCGGCGGCCGAGCGTCGTGCAGTGCACACGTTCTTGAACGGCGCGGTCGATCTCGACGACGTGCTGCGCCGCAGCGTGCGGCTGCTGGCCCAGCTCACCCGGCAGGTGGCAGTGATCCAGTACCCCACCCTGAGCCGCTCCACGGTGCGCCACCTCGAGGTGCTTGCGGTGACCCCGGCCCGGTTGATGCTGGTACTCATCACCGACGCGGGCCGGGTGGACCAGCGCCTCCTCGATCTGGGTGACGTCATCTCCGAGGATCAGGTGGCGCAGCTACGGACGTTGCTCAACCAGGCGCTGTCGGGTCGCCGGTTGGCAGACGCCTCGGTGGCGGTGGCCGACTTACCCGAGCAGACTCCGGTCGAGCTCCGGGACGCGATGACGCGGGCCTCGACGGTTCTGATCGAGACGTTGGTGGAACATCCGGAGGAGCGGCTGCTGCTGGGTGGTACCGCTAATCTGACTCGAAACGCCACTGACTTTCCGGGTTCGCTGCGCCAGGTGCTTGAGGCGCTGGAGGAGCAGGTGGTGGTGCTTAAGCTGCTGGCCGCGGCCTGTGATCCAGGCACCATAACGGTGCGGATCGGCGAGGAGAACGAGGCCGAGGAGATGCGCAGTACGTCGTTGATCTCGATCGGCTACGCCTCCCACGGCACGGTACTGGGAGGTATGGGCGTGGTGGGACCGACCAGAATGGATTACCCGGGCACCATGGCAGCGGTGCGTGCGGTAGCCCGATACGTGGGGGAGATCCTGACCACCCGTTGAGCACCGGCGCTCACGGACATCGCACGACAGCACCGCGGCGAGGGTCGCAACAGGAGGACACCAGCGTGGCCAAGGACTACTACGCAATCCTGGGCGTGCCGAGGAATGCCAACGTGGAGCAGATCAAACGTGCGTACCGCAAACTGGCTCGTGAGTTGCATCCCGATGTCAACCCCGATGCGCAAGCGCAGCAGCGTTTTCAGGACGTCACCGCCGCCTACGAGGTGCTGACCGACCCGCAGAAGCGCCAGATCGTCGACCTCGGTGGGGACCCGCTGGAGCCGGGACGCGGCGGGGGAGGCGGTGATCCCTTCGGCGGGTTCGGCTTCGGCGACATCATGGACGCCTTCTTCGGGGCTGCCGGCGGACCCGGACGGCGAGGACCGCGCAGCCGGGTACAGAGCGGTTCCGATGCGTTGATCCGGCTGCAGCTCACCCTCGAGGAGTGCGCCAGCGGTGCGTCGCGCGAGCTCACCGTGGACACCGCAGTCCTGTGCGGCGAATGCAACGGTGCCGGTTGCGCGCCCGGTACCGGGCCGCAGGCCTGCGACACCTGTAGCGGCTCCGGTGAGGTGCAGAACGTGCAGCGTTCCTTCCTCGGTCAGGTCGTGACCTCGCGGCCGTGCCCGGTGTGCCACGGCTTCGGCGAGGTCATCCCGGCCCCCTGCCGCCAATGTGGCGGGGACGGCCGGATCCGCGCCCGCCGCAACGTCACCGCCAAGGAGCCGACCGGAGTGGCCGACGGGATGCGGGTGCGGCTGGCCGGGCAGGGCGAGATCGGCCCCGGCGGCGGTGCGGCTGGCGATCTCTACGTCGAAGTGCAGGAGGTACCGCACGAGACGTTCACCCGGGACGGGGCTGATCTGCACTGCACAGTGCGGGTGCCGATGACCTCCGCCGCGCTGGGCACCACCGTCGCGTTGGACACCCTCGACGGCACTGAGGAGGTCCGGGTCGAACCGGGCACCCAGTGTGCGACGGTGCTCTCCCTGCGGGGACGAGGGATGCCCCGGCTGCGCAGTACGGGTCGCGCCGAGGGACGCGGTGATCTGTTCGTCCACCTCGACGTGGTGACCCCGACGCGGCTGGACTCCCGGCAGATGGAACTGTTGCGTGAACTTGCCACGCTACGGGGTGAGGAGCAGGCCGAACTGACGGCGAACGGCCGGGCCGGCGGCTTGTTCTCCCGGTTGCGGGACTCCCTAGGCGGACGCTGACGGACGCTGACCGGCGCCGGGAAAGGGTCGTGAGTAGCCTGCCGGTGTTTTTCGCCGGACAGCTGCCGCCTGAGGGCACCGAGACGATCCTGGACGGACCGGAGGGCAGGCACGCCGCCACCGTGCGCCGGCTGCGCCCCGGCGAGCGTCTGGTGCTCACCGACGGTTGTGGTGAGCTGGCCGTCTGCGAGGTGCTCGAGACCGGCCGAGACCGGCTGCGGCTGCACGTGCTGCGCCGCCAGACCGCGCCGGCTCCGGTATTGCGGGTGACGCTGGCCCAAGCGCTGATCAAGGGCGAGCGCGGCGAGCTGGCGGTCGAGCTGGCGACCGAGGCCGGAGTGGACGCAGTACTGCCCTGGCGGGCTGACCGCTGCGTGGCCCGCTGGCAGGAGGGGCCACGCGCGGCCAAGGCGCTGTCCCGCTGGCGGGAAACTGCTCGACAGGCGGCCAAACAGGCCCGCCGGGCATGGTTTCCCGAGGTGGCCGAGCCGGTGGACACGACAGTGCTCGGACAGCGCTGCACCGCGGCGGCGGAATGCTTGGTCCTGCACGAGGCGGCTACCGAGTCGCTGGCCTTGGTGCCGTTGCCCGCGGAGGGCGAATTGGTGCTCGTCGTCGGTCCCGAGGGCGGCATCACCGAGGCGGAACTCGCCACGCTGACTGCCGCGGGGGGCCGGCCAGTGCGGCTGGGTCCCGAAGTGTTGCGTTCATCGAGTGCGGGAATAGTAGCTCTTGGTGCAATCGGAGCCCTTTCTGGGCGTTGGCCTGCGCCATTCAGGTGGTATGTAGAGTGACAGAGCCGAGTAAGGGTTACCTTAGGTAGGAAATACCGGGGAAGGCCACCTGATTAGGTACATGTTCCTTCCGGGCTCACCGGCCCGGAGAAGCCCGCCGGACACCTCCCCCCTCGGTCCGGCG
>JBOHGX010000339.1:0-6454 GCA_050700255.1 Pseudonocardiaceae bacterium | reverse complement strand
TGCAGCCGGTCAGCCAACGGGCGTGATCTCCGACGCCGGCATCAGACCGTGGCCCGACCACGTCAGATTCGCCGCGCTACCGATCAAAGTGATCCGCGTCTCGGCGGTCCGAGGCTCGCCTCACTAGTAGCCACTGAGCTGTCTAGTAGCCGCTGACCTGTCTAGTAGCCACTGACCGACCCAGTAAGCGCCCCGGGCCGTGTCGGGAGAGGCCAGTGGTGTGGCCGCTCACCCCCCGTCATCGAACGACACGACTGCCATTCATCCCCATTGTGGACAACTTCTGTGGAGAAGCGGCATTAGGACGGAACCTGCGCGTACCTGAGACGCGTACACCCCGTGCACGTGAGGCGGACACGCGCGGGCGGTTAACCGAGCTGGAGGGCCCGCGCGGCTACCCCGACCACGATTACCGCCAGCAGGCCGAGCACGGTGACCGCCTGCACCGCCGCCCGCCGATCCCTCGGGGCGTAGACCAACCCAGCCGTGACTGCCGCCCCGAACACCAGCCCGCCGAGGTGACCGAGAATCGAGATTCCCGGCACCACAATGCTGATGACCACATTGAGCAGGATGATGGTCAACGCGGGACGCGGACTGCGGCGCAAGCGCAGCAGCACCACAGCCAGCCCTCCCATCAGCCCGAACACGGCGCCGGAGGCACCCGCGACCGGTCTAGCCGGATCGGAGAACAGGAAGACCGCCCAGCCCCCGCCCAGCAGCGAGACCAGATACACCACCAGGAAGCGGGTCCGGCCCAGCACCTGCTCGAGATCCCGGCCGATCACCCACAGGGCGATCATGTTGAAGGCCAGGTGGATTGGTCCGATATGCAGGAAGCCCGAGGTAAGCAGCCGCAACCACGCACCGTCGGCCACCGCCGTCGGCCGTAGCGACCACTGCCGGAAAAGGAGGGCGTCAAAGTTGCTGGACAGGCTGCGGGCCTGTACCACGGTGACCGCGAAGATCACGAGGTTGATCGCGATCAGCGCCGGGACCACTACCGACTGGCCGGTTGGTCCGGCACCGGCGACGGTGGTGGCGCGCGGTTGCGAGCGGGAACCCTCAGCAACACAATCCACGCACTGGTAGCCGACCGACGCCTCGCGCAGGCAGGTCGGGCAGGCGGGACGGTCACAGCGCGTGCAGCGCACCGAGGTCTCGCGGCCTGGGTGCCGTACGCACACTGGAGTGGTCACGATGCCGCCTCCGCGGGACCAAGCACGTCGGCGGTCATGATGCCGCCTCCGCGGGACCAAGCACGTCGGCGGTCATGATGCCGCCTCCGCGGGACCAAGCACGTCGGCGGTCACCAGGTCACACCCCGGCCGGCTCGACCGTCACCCGTTCGACGACGATGTTGTTCACCGGACGGTCTCCACGGGTCGGGGTGCTGGCGATCGCGTCGACCACGACGCGGGAGTCCTGATCGGCCACCTCGCCGAAGATGGTGTGCTTGCGGTTCAGGTGTGTTGGGGTGCCCACCGTGATGAAGAACTGGGATCCGTTGGTATTCGGGCCCGCATTGGCCATCGCCAGCAGGTAGGGCCGGTTGAACTGCAGCTCCGGGTGAGTCTCGTCGGCGAATCGATACCCGGGCCCGCCCTTACCGGTACCGGTCGGGTCGCCCCCTTGAATCATGAAGCCATCGATCACACGATGGAAAAGGGAACCGTCATAAAACGGCCCGGACAGCTCACCCTTGGCGTTGCGCTGGGAGTACTCCTTGCTGCCCTCGGCGAGGCCCACGAAGTTCGACACGGTCTTCGGGGCGTGCTGTGGGAAGAGGGTGACGCGGATGTCACCCTCACTGGTGTGCAGGATGACCTGCGTGTCGTTGGTCTTGCCTTCAGTCACCAGACCTATCCTGCCATCACCCACGTTCGATTGCGGGAGGGGCCAGACGGCGTCGTCCGTCCACGGGCACTCACGCAGGCGCGACCAGGAAGGCGAAGATGTGAACCCGGTAAAGACCGTGAAGACCTACGCAGGGGATGGAAAGCAAGCCGGCGCCGCTGTGAACAGCAGCGTGCGGGCCGTCCGCAAGCGGGCCGCCAGGGCCGGCAAGCAGGCTAAGCGGGTCCGCAAACAGCTTGCCGAGCAGCTGCCTGACCGCACCGCCGAGATAGCCGGAGGTGCCCGCAACGCCCGGCACAGCGCTCAGGACATGCTTACCGAGCGGTTGCTCGATGCCCGCCAAGAGCTCGCTGCCCGGATCGAGCCCGAGGCTCGCCGTCGTAGGCGCTGGCCGTGGATGATATTGCTGTTGTTCGGGATCGCCGGAGTGGCAGGGGCCGCCGTGCTGACCCGCAGGCCGCAACGGACCGAACCCGAGGGGCTCCCTGTTCACCCGGCCCGAGCGGTGAACTCCTCCTACAACGACGAGGATGCGATGGGGAGTTCTCCCACTGGCAACGGCGTCGTCAGCGCCGGTCGCTCGTCGTCCAGCGCCGACTGACTCAGCTACTAGAGGCCCAGAGTAGCGATCACCTGTCCGGCGATTCGGCGGGCGCTGATCGTCTGACGTTGGTTGGTCGTGACGACGACTGCGGTACCGTGCCGGGCTACCGCGAACACCGCTCCGTCTGCGGTCGGCTGCGACCCTCCCGACCATCCACCGGGAAGCTCGGCCAGGTCGGAGGTGGCCACCGGAGCTGCGGCGTCAACCGTTGCCCGCGCCACTTGCGGGGTGTCCACCACGATCCAGCTGCGCAGCTGGACTGCCCCGTCGCCGCGAAGGAAGAAACACGCCGGGTACGGCCGGTCCGCGGAGATCCGCACGGCGCCGACTCGTTCCCCGTTGACCGCTTCCACGGCCTCCACCGGTAGGTAGTCGCATTGCCCTTCCGCGACAGGCCGCGGTGGGGGCAGTGCGGCTGGCGCTACCGCGGCCGGGTCTGCGGGCAGTGGTTCGACCGGGGTGGGCGCCGCGCCGCCGGCTCCACAAGCCCCGGTTGCAACGGCCACCAGCCCGCCCGCCACGGCGGCCAGCGCGGACTTGGGCGCAGCTCTGAGGAAGCGCGCTGTAGACATGTCGCCGGGCAGTCAACCACGCCCGGGATGACCCTCCACGGCCTGGGTGCCGTCCTCCTCCAGGGGATCGCCGGCCTGTGCTTGCTCTGGTGGCGTACGTACGCAGCGTAACGGCTATCGCTGGTTGATGTTCCCGTGTGGGGTGGATGTCGGAGGCCAGGAGCTGTCGGGGTCACTATCAGTGTCCCCAACAGCGGAACCGGTCGAGGGGAAGATCACGTTCGGGGAATAGTTGGGGTACCGGTCGTATCTGCCTCGACTCTCGCATCGTTGAGCCGGTACCTGGATGTCTGGAGGTTAGCGACCGCTGGTGGCGTCGAAGCGTCAAACGCCAGGTACGAGGGATCCACGGCCACTAGCAGAGAAGGCCGTACCGCCCTCTCGCGGAGAGATCTCGACCGAGGAGGAACACCGGAAGATGACGTCACGCACGCCCAGGAGGCATCGCCGCCTGGCTCTCATGGCCGCCGGGACGGCAGCCGCGATGGTTCTGCTGCCGGGTGCTGCCTCGGCGCAGGTAGTCCCCACCGTGCAGCAGTTCGCCGGCGCACCCGGTGACCCGGCGGTGCCCGGCGTGCCCAGCGATCCCAACGCGCCTGCCGCGCCCGACCTTGGCGAGGTTCCCCCCTTGCCGGGGCTCAACCTTCCCGGTGAGCCGGGTTCCGGCGCTCCGGGTCTGACCGGGGATCGCGATCATGATGATGATGATGTGGTCCACCGCGACGACACCGAGGACAGCGACCACCTCGATGATCCCGAGCCCCCCGATCACGCATCGGGTTCTGTCCTCGATCTCGACTTGGACGAGGAGGACATCCTCGACATCACCAAGTACGACGCCACCATCGAGGATGACGATGAAGCGCACGCTGATTCCACAGTCCTTGGTCTGGGCGGCGACGAGATCATCGGCTCCAGCGCATCATCCAGGGATGGCGACGGCAGGGACGGCGACAACCTGACCGCCGGGCTCTGCGACGGCACCGGTGGTGTGATCTGCCTGAGCCTGCTGTACCACGACGTTGTGGCCGAGGAAGACGACGACTCGTCACTTGCAGCGGCCCGTGGTGGCGTCCTGGCGTTGTGCCTGGGCGGCGGTGAAGACGACGGTGACGACAACGGCGACGATGACGGCGCTGATGTGACCGCCACCTACGAGTGCGATGGTGCGCTGTCGTTGGGTGTCGCCGAGGGTCTGGGTATTGCAGAGCGGGACAAGAAGCAGGGCCACACCAGGGCCGAGTCCGCCAACGAGCTGCTCAACCTCTGCATCGGTAAGCGCGAAAGCCTGACCGAGTCCTGTGATGGCCTGGGTCTGCAGGCCGTGCACGCCGACTCCGACTCGGAGTCCAAGGAGCCGGACACAAACCGTCACTCGTATCTGCTCGGCATCGACAGCGACGGCGAGTCCTCCTACCTGCTCGACGAGCCGGAGGCCATCACTCTCCTCGACGACTGCGGTGACTCCGCCCTGCTGTGTCTGTTCCTCAACCAGGGCAAGTCGGTGATCTTCAAGAACCCGCAGGGCGCTGGCAGCGTGCAGGAGGCACTTCGTCTCGACGTGCTGAACCGGACCCTCCTGCTGGTGCTGGGCCAAGCTGAGACCCTGGCGCACGAGACCAAGGACCGCGACCGGGACGACGACAAGAAGGATGAGCACCAGAAGGAAGGCGACAAGGGCGAAGACCACGGCGGTGACAAGGGTGAAGGCGGTGGTCTCGCTGAGACCGGTGCCGACATCGTGCCCCTGCTGGCCGGTGGTTTCCTGCTCACCGGTGTGGGTGCCTTGACCGTGGCGGGTACCCGCCGTCGGGCTGGCAAGCACACGCTGTAAATCACACTCGGCGGGGGTCGGCGATCAGTTCGCCGGCCCCCGCCGTCATGTCCGCCACGACCCCCTCTACGATCGGCGCCCTGATGAATACCTTGATCTCCCGCCTGCGAAGTCGGCCGATCGTCTCCCTCATCGGTGTGGTGGCGTTGCTGCTTGCCGGTGTGCTCGGGGTGACTGCCTTGATGGTGAAAGACGGCGGCGACACAGGCGAGACTCGTGAGGTGGTCAACACCGCTGGTGGGTACCGCTTCGAGGCACCCGAGGGATGGTCCACCACGCAGGAAGACCGCACCACCACAGTGACCAGCCCGGACAAATCCACCGTGATCACCCTGGGTCTCAGCCGACCCGGATCGTTGCCGGTGGCCAGCACTCTGTTCTTCCAGCAGGTCGCCGGTAAGTACCGCGACGTCCAGGTGATCCCACCGCAAGGTAAGAACGTGGGTCCGCTGCCTGCCTTGGTCTACGGCGGGAACGGGACCAACGCCAAGAACACCCGCGTCCGCTTTCTGGCGATCACCGTGAAGAACGACCCCACCAACTACGGCATCACCGTGTTCACTGCGGCCGGCTCAGATCCGAAGACAATACTTCCCGAGGTCAATCGGGTGGTGGACACTTTCCGAGCGTTGCCGCCACGCCCTTAGCCACCAGAATCGGCACGCCCGGGATGACCAGTGTTGCGTTCGTCCTCATCTTCGTTCAGTTCTGGTCGGGGTCGTGACGCCCACGGCGAAGCGCGCCACTCGGCCAACCAAGAGTCTGTGCCGATTGCCGGAAGTAGCAAGCTCCAGGCCTCATCGACCCGTTGCCATAGGTCCTGGCGGTTGCCCAAGGTGTCGCTGATCTGCCGATGTCCGGACAGCAGCGCCACGAGCTGCCGGGCCACCAGCGCGGGCTCGACGCCCTCGCGCAGTAGGCCGGCCCGCGCTGCCTCGGTCAGCAAAGCGAGTACGTCGCGTTCGCCGAAAGCGTAGTGACTGTTCGTGTCGTCGGGGCGCAGCGGCAGGTCGTTGAGCAGCCGGGTGCCTCCCCGGGCGATCGGGCTGTCGATCAGCCGAGCGATTACTTCATCGACCAGGGCGAGCAGGGCCGAGAGCGGGTCCAGTCCACGTTCGCTAACTTGCACGCGGAGGTTCCCCCATCGCTGGACCATTTCAGCAATGACCGCGCGAGCCAAAGCCTCCTTGGAGGCGAAGTGGAAGTACAGGGCTCCCTTGGTCCCGCCGCTGTCGGCCAGCACTCTGTCCAACGAGGTGGCGTAGTAGCCGTTGCGAGCGAAGTGCTCCGCGGCGGCGGTCAGGATCGCCAATCGGGTCGCCTGGGCCCGCGGTTGCAGCTTAGCCCGGCCTGCGGACGCGTCGTTGTCGGCGGCTCCGGGCTTTCGAGGAGCGGTGCTGGACATGACTCTTCGAAGCTACTCGCCTGGCGCCAGCAGGTCTGCACTGAGCCGGGGTGGCGGTTCAAACACACCCACTGGTATGTTTCGCCGGTGGTCTCGCCACCGCGATGAGCGACAGTCGGTAGGCGCTGAACTCGTGTGGGGGTCCCGCGGGGGGTGTGGTTGCCCGGGGCGGTAGGGACGAC
>JBOHGX010000338.1:0-15886 GCA_050700255.1 Pseudonocardiaceae bacterium | reverse complement strand
CCCAGCCGGGCTCGCGCGCTGCCCAGCTCCAAAGCCGCGACGAAGGCCTGCTGCTAGCCCGAGTCCTGTAACTCGCGCGCCAGCCACAACCGCTCGTCCTGCGCCGCCGCCGCCGCGACGGCACGGCGGGAGGCGGCCAGCTCGCGAGCCAGCACGGTCTGCCGGACGACCACGACGACCACCACCCCGGCCACCGCAGTGATCAGCGACACGGACAGCGCCTGCCCCGCCGCCGCGTCGGCTGCTACCGCCTGCGCCGTGGCCAGCCCGGTGGCAGCAGCCGTTCCGACCAAGGCCTGCCGGGCCGGCAGGGTGACTCCGAACAGGGCGGCCAGGAACACCGTCGCCCCGAGCCACGCTGAACCCCCCACCAGCGGCAACAACACCGCGACCCCGGCGACGACGACCGTGGCGACCGGCGCGCGGCGTGGGGCGCCGTGCTTGGCGGCGATGATTGCGGTACGGACATACCCGCCGATCAGCAGCAGCAACAACGCCGACGCGGCGATCAGCCGGCCGGTCGATTGCGTCCCGCTCACTGCAAGCCCGATCGGGAACGTGAGCAGCGCCAGCCACACCAGCGCCGCGGCCAGCACCGCCGCCTCCCCGGTGCCCTTCATAGTGGCCAGTCTCCACCGATCGCTCAGCGAACGTTGAATGCCGCGGCCGCCTGCGGCCGCCCCTCGACGGCCAGATCCAGGAACCCGTAGGTGCCGTGGTCGAGTAACTCGCGACCGGCCCGGGCCAGTGCCCCGAGCGCCACGTAGTTGAAGGCTCCACCGACGGAGATACGAGCCACCCCGGCCTGCGCCAGCTCGTTCACTGCGGGCAGACCGGGCCACACCAGCACGTTGACGGGCCGGTCTACCGACGTGACCACGCTGCGAACGTCGTCGATGCTGCTCAGCCCGGGGGCATACAGGACGTCAGCGCCCGCCTCTTGATATGCCTGCAGCCGCGCGATCGTGTCGGCGAGATCCGGATTGCCGCGGATGAAGTTCTCGGCCCGTGCCGTCAGCACCAATCCGGAACCGGTACCCGCCGCATCGACGGCCGCGGCCACTCGCTGGGCAGCCAGCTTGGCGTCGTAGATGGGGGTGTCCGTATTACCGGTGAAGTCCTCGATCGAGCAGCCGGCCAGTCCCACCCCGATGGCGCCGGCGACAGTGCCGAAGACTGCATCGGGATCCTCGCCGAAGCCGTTCTCCAGATCGGCCGACACCGGGACATCCACCGCAGCGACGATCGACGAAGCGTGCGCAAGCGCCTCGTCCCGCTGCACGGCGCCATCCAGCAAACCCAGCGTCGCGGCGTGCCCGCTGCTGGTCGTCGCCAGGGCCTGGAAGCCCAGCGAGGCGAGCAGCTTCGCTGTTCCCGCGTCCCACGGATTCGGCATGAGCAGCGGTCGACCTGGCACGTGACGGGCCCGGAATATAGCCACCTTCTCTGCCGCAACGGTCACAGTTCTCACCGTAGCGAGACCGGTCAGCGACTGCCTAGCGTCCCTTGGGCGCTAGAGGCCGATCCTGATAGCCGGCTGCCACAGTGATCCGGCGCGCTCTTGCTTGGCCGCCAGGTACATATTGCAGGCGATGGGCTGGTGCGTTGTGAACTCGACATGGCCGGCATCTCCGCGCACTGCAACGTCGGTGGGTCCGAGTTCACGAGGTGCACCACCGCTGCGCGGGTAATGACGTCACCTGATGTATAGTGATGTCGTGAATCGGACCCAGATCTATCTTGACGACCATGAAATGGCGCTGCTGAACGAAGCGTCGGCCCGCACCGGCGCGTCCCGATCGGAACTGATTCGCCGGGCCGTGCGCACCCAGTATGGGGTCGAAACGCCGGAAGGTCGGCTCGCCGCGCTCCGAGCCTCGGCCGGTACCTGGAGCGATAGGTCCAGCACAGGCGCCGATTATGTCGAGGAGCTGCGCAGTGACCTCGGACAGCGCTTGGACCAGGTCGGCCTTCGTTGAAGCTGCTCGACACCTCGGTAGCGGTCGACCACCTGCGGGGCTACAGCCCGGCGACGGTCCTGCTCGAAGACCTTGTCCGTTCCGCCGAGCCTGTGGTCGCCAGCGAGCTCACCCGCTTCGAGCTATTGGCAGGCGCCCGTCCCGACGAGCGCGATCGCCTCGAGGACTTCTTCTCGGTGATCGACTGGGTCCCGGTGACCGAAGACGTCGCGTACCGCGCCGGTGAGTATGCACGTTTATACCGGCGCAGCCATTCGGGGATCGGGGTCGTCGACTACCTGCTTGCGGGCACCGTATCCGCAGTAAAAGCTGACCTGGTGACGGTCAACGTCCGACACTTTCCGATGTTCGACGATCTCCGTCCGCCGTATGGCTACGGGCCAGCGGCAAGATCCAGGAACCCGTAGGTGCCGTGGTCGAGCAACTCGCGACCGGCCCGGGCCAGTGCCCCGAGCACCACCTGGTTGAAGGCTCCTCCGACGGAGATACGGGCCACCCCGACCTGCGCTAGGCTCGTTCACCGTGGCCAGACCGGGCCGGACCAGTGACTCGATCGCGTTGGCCGAACAGATGATCTTGCGGATCTCGACGTCATAGTCGAGGAATCCCATAGACTTTCACCTGTCCCAATACTCAATGCTGTGTGTGGGTGGTAGATCGCTGGCAGGGGGTGCTGTGCGGGTCGCAAGGCGAGTTCTGCTGTGTGTTGCGGTGTTGTGCTGGTGTTGGTTTCTCCGGGATTGGATCATGCTTACAGCACGTCAGTGGCAGCACAGGAGGAACTAAGGGCCTCGTCCCGGTCCACGCAACCATCCAGCAATCCGCGCGTCGCGGCGTGGCCGCTGCTGGTCGTCCAACGCCTGGAAGCCCAGCGAGGCGAGCAGCTTGGCCGTTCCCGCGTCCCACGGATTCGGCATCAGCAGCGGTCGACCGGGCACGTGCAACGCCCGGAAGGCAGCCACCTTGTTGGGCAAGGTCACAGTTGCCACCGTAGCCACTAGCCACACATTGGCTAGCTCAGATTGTTGAGGATGGCGCCTTCCCTGGTCACAGGTTTCCGGCGTAATTCTGGAATCTATTGCAGTTCCACCCGCTGCCCCTGTGGGGTCACGATGAACCGCCAACGGTCAGCAGTGGGGCTGCCTTGATCGACCCACCACTGGTGGGCTGCTTCTAGTTCGTCCCACAGTCGCCGGGGGCCGAACTGGCGCACCGTGTACGGGGGGCCGCCGTCGTGGTCGTAGGACAACCGTGCCCACGAGCCGCAGCGATGATCGACCAACCGCAGAGTGCCGCCCTTGCTGTCTGGCTCTCTGGACGGGAAGTAGTCCGACCGGCAATCCGGCACCCGTGTCCCGATAGCGATAACCGCGCCACGCGAGTAGCTGCCACTTGCCACTTCGGCGGGGTGGAGATCAGTCTCGGTGATGGCAGCTTGCTCGTACTCGTTGGTGTCGTCGATAACCTGCCGGCTACGGCAGGCGCGCTGATCTCGCAGCATCATAAAGCCCGCGTCGTCGACGAAGTGTCCGGTCGCGGTGCCGTCCTCACCCACCGTGAGCGCTAGCAGCAGTCCATAATAATTCAGTGCCCATGATGGCGCTACTATTCGCCCGCCGGGGCGCGTTTGTTCCACCCAGGCGTACTGCAGGTACTTGGAGCCCACCGTGGCGATCACGCGGTCGTACGGAGCTTCTGGCGGATGCCCCAATGACCCGTCTCCGGTAATCGTGATAACCCCACCGAAGCCCGCCTCGGACAGCGCCTTTCGGGCATGTGCGGCTACCTCGGGGTCGATCTCAATGGTGGTCACTCGCTTCGCGCCCAGGCGATGAGCCAGCAGTGCGGCATTCCATCCAGTTCCGGTCCCGATCTCGCACACTCGCTCGCCGCCATGAACGTCCAGGTGTTTGAGCATCGCGGCAACTACGCTCGGCATGCTGGCCGAACTGGTCGGGAGATCGCCCCCATCACCGGGACCGACCGGACAACCGTCATCGACCTGAGTGACTACAGAGTCCGGACCGGTCGCCAGTTCTTGCCACCGGTCCGGATCGTCGACCCGGCGCACAGGCCGCATTACGTCATCTATCTCTTCCCAGATGACATCGGGAATGAACTGTTCCCGGGGCACCGCCAGGAATGACGGACGCCAGTCTAGCGTCAGGTCGCCGCTGTCCATGAGCTCGTCGGCATACCGCTCGTCCACGCCCTCATTTCCCCCGCTTACCAGGCTTGGGCTCGCCGTCGATGCGGCGTCTCTCCACGGCGCACCGCTCCTGCTCGCCGTACGACAGGCGATGCGGCCCATCGACCTCTGGAAACTGCGTCACTGCAACCTCTCATCTGTAGTGGTGCCTGCCGGCCGCGCCGTGTGGCAAGACTGACCGGCAGAGCTTCGATGGGCGGCAACAGTACTATACAATGAAAAATTGGATATTCAAAGTAATCTTGACTGCCACGTGGAGGCCCGGGAGACTGCTTACGCAACGCTCAGCTCGGGAAGCGACCCAGATGGACCATGTCATCAAGATCACAAGATTGCGCACGATCGATACCTACTGTCCTGACAACCGCTCGTGCCCGTCGATCCACGCGGTTGCCGGCGAGCCCAGCCGTCGCTATGTGATCACGAAGAAGGTCACGGATCTTGCCGTGGCTGCGGCCTTCGCCCACCTTGTCGCAGAGGACGAGCAGCTCGGGTACGTGCCCACTGATTTGCTTCCGGAGGTGTGAGGTGATGGACTTCGAGGCCCTCGGCTGCTTCATCGACGAGCGGTACAAGCAACCGGGCGATCAGCTGTTCCGGATGGAGGTCCTTCCGGAGTATGAGGTCGCCTCCGACGGTGAAGACTTCCGACGCTGGCTTGAGGGCGCCACTGAGCCCACGTGGACTCGTAAGCAACCATGGCTCGACACGTTGCGCAGGGAGCGCGAACACGGACAGATCTCCACGCGCGTCCGGATCCTATCCGACCAGGTCACCGACTATGAGCGGTACGCCTGCGACTTTGGCTACCGCTACAACGGCGAGTACGAGGATATCCGGGTACTGCACCGCGGGGAGCACGAGATCCCCGCCGGCCTCATTGAGCGCGACTTTTGGATTATCAGAGATTCGATCGTGGTCACGATGTACTACGGTGAGCATGGTCGATTTGAAGGCGCCGAGGTGGCCGGCCCTGACAAACTGGCTGACCATCTGCGTACCCGCGACCAAGCGTGGGCGGCGGCTGAGCCTTTTGCCGCCTGGTGGGCGCGGCACCCCGAGCTGCGCCGAAAAGTGGCAGCCTGAGGAGAATGCCGAGCGCAACAGACGACACGGACCACACCCCGGTTATGCGATCGCGGCCCCTGCGCGAGCTACGCGAGGCCGCTGGCCTCAACCAGATCGAGGTCGTGGAGCAAGTCAAGCGTGAGTTGCCGGATGTTCGGTTCTCCCAGGCCGCGCTGTCCCGCGCTGAGAAGGGCAAGGGCAGACTTGCCTCAAAGGTCGTTCGGGTGCTGTGCCAGATCTACCAGATCACCGGTGCCGAGCGGGCAGCCCTGATCCAGGAAACGGAGGACGCCGAGGCAGGGTACGTGGACGCCCGGGTGGTGCTGCAGGCCGGCAACACCGTGAATCTGCAGCAGCGGTTCGCCAGGCTGGAGGGCACCTCCGCGGAGATCCGCTCCTTCAACCCGACCATGGTGCTTGGCGTCCTGCAGACGCACGCCTATGCGGCCACAGTTTTCGGCACCAGTGAGGACGACCCGTTGGTCGCCAGTCGGATGGCCCGCCAGCGGGAGATGATCGTGGATCGGCGCCGTCACTGGACCCTGATCCAGACGGAAGGAGCGTTGCGCTGGCAGGCCCATTCGGCCGCGGTGATGGTCGAGCAGGTCGAACACCTCATCCAGCTCAGCAGTACTCCACATGTCGAACTCGGAGTGATTGACTGGCGAAGCCCGGTCAAGGTATTCCCGCATACTGCATTTCACCTGTACGACGAGGCTGCGGTCGTCGTCGCTACCCGCGACGGCACGGCGATCATTAACGATAGCGCTCGCATAGCCGACTATGGCGGCATGTTCAACGAACTCGCCGGTCTTGCGACTTTCGGCGACTCCGCCCGCGACGTCTTACGGCGGATCGCCGACGACTACCGGGGCATTCTGAGCAAATGCGGTCCTGATCGGTAAACGCCCGCTAGTTGCCGGGCCGGATTGACGACGACAACCTGAACTCGAGAGGACCGCTTGGGTCACCCCGCGCGCCAACCCGACAAGTTGTCCACCACCCTGCGCCGGCTGCGGTCGGACGCGGGCCTCTCTGGCATGGAGGCCGCGCGCCTCGCCGGGTACTCCCAACCCAAGATCTCTCGCTTCGAGACCGCCCGGCAGGTGCCCACCACGGGGGAGGTACGCACCTTGTGCAGGGTCTACGGTGCGCCACCCAAAGTGCGCGACCGGCTGCTGGAGCTCGCTGCCGACCTCACTGGAGACACTGTGCGCGCCCGGGCCGTGCTGTCCCACGGGGCCAGGTACATGCAGCAGCGTGTCGGCAAGATCGAGCAGGCATCTGAGCTGGTCCGCAGCTTCACCCCCACCATCGTGGACGGACTGCTGCAGATTCCTGACTACGTGCGGGCGATCGGCTCCCGCAGCATGGCCGGCGAAGACCTGGAATCGTTCGTCGACTCCCGGGCGGCCCGGCAGCAGATCCTGGACACCGACCGCCAGTTCCAGAAGATCATCACTGAGGGCGCGCTGCGCTGGCACGTCGGCTCTCCGCAGATCATGGCCGCCCAGCTAGAGCACCTCATCGAGGCCAGCCACCGGCCGAACCTGCGACTCGGCATCATCCCCTGGACCACGCCGGTGCACTCCCCCGCGCTGCACTGCTTCACCATCTTCGACGATCGGGCAGTGATCGTGGGCACCGAGACCGCGACCGCCATCATCACCGACCCAGCCGACATCGCCGACTACGACAAACGACACACCTTCTACGCCCAATACGCAGTCGTCGGCGACCCAGCCCGGGCAGTGCTCGCCAGGCTCGCAGTTGAATACCGCGACTTGGCATAATGAGGTGCTGACCAAGCGGAAGGTGCCACACCTCTACGACAGGTCTGGAGGTCAGCCTGGACACTTGGCGTATGAGCCACTGGATTGCCGTGACTGTCCTTGCTGTCGCCGTGGTCACGGGATGCGCCTCGGCACCCCCGGCGGGACCGCCCGCACCGGAGTTGCCGCCGGCGGCCGAGCCGGCCCGCTCCCCCGTTCCCACGGTGCCACCGGCCGGCCGGACGGTGCCGGTGGGCGCCGTCCCGGAAGGTGTCGTCGCCGACCCGCAGACGCACATCGTGGCGGTTGGGGTGCGCGACCCGTTCGCGCTGACCCTGCTCGACGCCGACACCGGCACGGTGGTGCGGAGGGTCCCGTTGCCCGGCGAGCTGCGGCACCTGCAGCTCGCCGAGCCCGGTGGGCCGGTGCTGGTCCCGGACGAGGGGTCGAACCGGTTGATACGGGTGGCCCTGCCCGGCGGGGAAGTCACCTCCCAGGTACTCACCGGCGTGGTGCCGCACGACGCCACCGCGGCCGCCAACGGCACCGTGTTCGTGGCCAACGAACTCGGGAACAGCGTGGTCGCGGTGCGCGGTGATCAAATCGTGCACACCTTCACCGACGTCACCCAGCCGGCCGGGCTGGCCACCGTCGGTGACCTCGTCGGCCTGGTCGACGTCCGGGAGAACACCCTTACGGTGTACGACGCCCAACGGCTGCAGCGGATCGCCGAGCTGCCCGCGGGAGCGGGGCCCACCCACGTGGTCGCCGACCGGCGCGGGCACCTGGCGGTCATCGACACCCGGGGCGACGCCGTCCTGCGCTACGAACTGAGCCCGCAACCACGGCAGATCGGACGGGTGGAACTACCCGGCTCGCCCTATGGGGTCACCTACGATCCTGTCCGCGACCGGCTGTGGGTAACCCTGACCGCACGCAACGAGGTGGTCGGCCTGGACCTCGGCGCCGACCCCCCGGTCGTCGCCGCCCGGCTGCCCACCGTCCGCCAGCCGAACACGGTCGCGGTGGACAGCGGCACCGGCCGGCTGTTCGTCACCGGCACCGACGAGGGCCTGCTACAGATCATCGAGCCGTGACGTAGCGTGCGGGCGTGCGGATCCTGATCACCGGCGGTGCAGGCTTCATCGGCTCGCACGTGGCCGACCTGCTCGCCTCCCAGGGGCACTCGGTGGTGCTGCTAGATGCGTTCCTGCCGCAGGCCCACGGCTTGGGCCCGCCGCCGGAGTGGGTGCGAGGCCACGAGCTGATCTCCGGCGACGTCCGGGACAGCGAGTTGCTGGGACGCCTGCTGTCCGATGTGGACGCGGTCTGCCATCAGGCGGCGATGGTCGGGCACGGGCTGGATCCTTCCGACGCCCCGGACTACACCGCCAACAACGACCTCGGCACCGCGGTACTGCTGGCGGCGATGCACGCCGCCGGCGTGCGCCGTCTGGTGCTGGCCAGCTCGATGGTGGTCTACGGGGAAGGCCGCTACGCCTGCCCCGACCACAGCGTCGTCCCGGCACCACCACGACGGGCCACCGACCTCGCCGCGGGCCGCTACGAAGTGCCGTGCCCGCACTGCGGCGTCGATCTCCAGCCGCTGCTGGTCGGTGAGGAGGCGCCGCTGGATCCGCGCAGCACCTACGCGGCCACCAAGTTGGCCCAGGAGCACCTCGCCGCGGCGTGGGCTCGGCAGACCGGTGGGGGGGTGTGGGCGCTGCGCTACCACAACGTCTACGGCTCCCGGATGCCGCGGGATACCCCGTATGCCGGGGTGGCGTCGATTTTCCGGTCGGAGCTGGCGCGTGGTGCGCCTCCGCAGGTGATGGAGGACGGGCAGCAGCGCCGGGACTTCGTGCACGTGTCCGACGTCGCCCAGGCTAACGCGCTCGCCCTGGCTGCCGAGCCGCCGTTGCGGCGGTGCGAGCCGGTCAACGTCTGCTCCGGGCACCCACATACCGTCGGCGAGCTGGCCGCCGAGCTGGCCCGCGCGATGAACGGACCGGACCCGCAGATTGTCGGTGGTGCCCGGCCCGGCGATGTGCGCCATGTGACGGCTGACCCTGCGCGGGCTGCTGAGCTGCTCGGTTACCGGGCGCGGGTGGGTTTCGCCGAGGGCGTCGCCCGGTTCGCCACCGATCCACTGCGCGAGCCGGTCACCACGTCAGGGGCGAGCGTGAACCACGCCGCGAATCCGCGGTCGGGACGGATGTAGCTCTCCGAGCGGCCGTCCATCGGCGCGGTTCGCCTAACCGATTTCGCTACTACAGGTGATCTTGTGAAAGTGACACTTGATCAGCGCTTATCCTGCGGCCCGGCGCGCCCGTCGTGATGGTGGGCACCGGCCGACCGATGATCGCGACAAGAGCACTTACTGGTCCGGCGCAGCCATCGGGACCGTGAGCTGCCATCCGCCGATGTTCCGACTGGGCCGGGGGTCTACGTCGTGCTGCGACCCGCGAGGGTCGAGCCTACCTTCGTTGAGACCAGCCCGGCCGGGTGGTTCAAGGGCAAGGACCCTTCGGTCTCGGTAGACGAGTTGCAGAGCGCATGGGTACCCGGCGCTGAGGTGCTCTACATCGGCAAGGCTGGTGACCTGCGCAGGCGCCTCAACGAATACCGGCGCCATGGTGCCGGGCAGCGAGTCGGGCACTCGGGTGGCCGTTACATCTGGCAGCTAGACGACACCGATCTGCTGCTCGTCGCCTGGCAGCTAACAGCGGATCTTGATCCTGAGGACGTCGAGAGCCGACTCATCGCTGAGTTCGTAACAAGCTACGGCCAGCGCCCGTTCGCCAATCGTAGAAACTGAACGTCCCCCCGGCGGGGGGTAGCTTCACCTCACAACGGGAACTACGCCGAGCGTCGCGGCGGCAGGCAGCCCCGTCCAGCTTCGGCAGGTCGGCCAGGATCACGGCAGGCAACTTGATCGTGCCCTCGCGGTCCATGCTGCCGAGTGTCCGCCGCCGTCGGGATCACTCTCAATCGCGCCCGGCGGGACGGGGCAGCGCTAGCCTGGAGTCACCTCCTCACCGAGGTTCCGCCGCGGGGTAGCGCCCCGGGGGCATCGGTGGGGAGCCCGGCGAGGAGAGGGTCAGCGGTGGACGTTGACGACGACGATGCGCGCACGACAGGCCGGCGGCTGCGGCAGATCCGCTACGCCCGACGCAAGCCTCTGCGGGTGGTCGCGGAACTTGCCGGGATCAGCAAGTCGCACCTGTCCCGCTTAGAACGCGGGGAACGGGCGTTGGACAGCCGCGCTGAAGTGGTGGCCCTGGCCAACGCGCTCCAGATCGCTCCGAGCGAGTTGACCAGCATTCCGATACCAGCCCCTGGCAATGGAGGCACCGATGCTGCCGTCGAGACGGTGCGCGTCGCGCTGATGGCCGTCAACCACCGCCACCCGCAGGGCCAGGTGCTGCCCGTGGACGCGTTGCGCGAGCGGGTTAGGGCGCTGGTGGCCGCTGGCAGCGTCGGCGACCAGGAACGAACAGGCCGCGAGCTGCCGTGCCTGATCCACGACCTGCACACCAGCATGGCCGCCGGGCGGGACGTGGCCGAGCTACACGAACTGGCGGCGCTGTTGCACACCCAGGCCACCATCGGATGGTTACGCACCGCGGGCGCATCAGTGGACCTGCGCGAGCAGGCCGCGTTGCTGGCCCGCCAGTCTGCTGAGGAACGCGACACCCCGACCACTTTGGGGCTCGCCGCAGCCGGCGCGGTGCGGGTGATGCTGTCCACCGGGGCATTCGACCTGGCGCAAGCCGAGCTGGACTCGGTGACGGTACCGACGACCACCCTGGACATGATGCAGCTCGCCGGAATGCTCACGTTGTACCGCGCGGAGGTCGCCGCGGCCGACAGCCGACCCAGCGACGTGGCCCCTGCCCTGGACCACGCCGGTGAGCTGGCCGAGCGCACGGGGGAAGGCAACGCCTACTGGCTGGGCTTCGGCCCGAGCAACACCGGGTTCTGCAGAACGTCGGTGGCGCTGGACCTTCAGGACTACGACATGGCCGTGTCCGCCGCCGAGGGTGTGCACCCACAGCAACACACCAATCGGTCGCGCCAGGCCGCCTACTGGGCGTACTACGGCCGGGCGCTGGCCCGGGTGCGGGGACGTCACGACGACGCGGTGCGGGCGCTGTACCAAGCGGAGCGGATTGTGCCGCACCGGGTGCAGCGAGACTCGTTCGCCCGCGATGCGCTCGCCGAGCTGATGATGCGGTCCCGGCGGGACGCCATCGGCCGGGAGCTACGGGGAATGGCCTACCGGGCTGGCCTGCCTGTATAGCCGGTTCGGGGGATGTCCCCGGTGAGGGACGCCCGTCGCCGTTGATCGCTCACCGTCGTCAACTGTGATCGACGTACCGGAGGCACAACACCAGCGCACTGAGCGGGGCCGTGTGGCGGTGCAGGGCCGCCGCACCGACGACCGCAGCAGGTGCACGCTGCTGCTGATCCACGAAACCGACGGATCATGGTCGTTTCACGGCCTGGGCGCGCCGGGAGTGAACGTCACGATGGCCGACGCGGTTGCGGTGGCAGGGGCGCTCCTGCCGGCTCGCCGGTGAAGTGGGGGCTGTCCGTCCTGGACTGGCGCAGCCACGCGATCGACGACCGTCGCTGTGACCATCCTATGGGCGTGTTCAAGGCCGAATGCGGTCACACGCTGATGATGGTCGTGACCCTGCACGAGGCGCCCAACGCCAAGCCGTGCGCGGCGTGCGTCGGCAAGCAGCTCGCGCTGGCTCGTGACCGCACTGGACCGCGCCGTGGCCGCGCTGCACCTGATTCCCGGGCCGTTGGCGCTGCCCTCGCCGCGGCGAGACGAGTAGGACTCCCGGCCGGCCGCCGGGTCGGACCCTGCTCCACCGCTTCGGGTTCCTGGCGGTCAGCCGGTTTCACCTCCCGCCGATGCCGAACATGCCGATCTCCAGGAAGGTAGCCGGGGATGAGTGAACCACACGAAGTCACTGGCGATCCGTGGATCGATGCGTACTTGACGTTCCGGCGGGCCTGGCTTGAGGGTGCGACGGAGAGTGAGCTAGCCGACCTGGCGAGTGAGTGCCGGCGCGGCCTGCCCAGCCCGGCGCCGCCAGTACCGGCCGCGATGTTCATCCACTGGGACATCGTGACCACAGCCGGGGGGAAGGCGTTGTCTCCGCAGCTGATCACGGCGCTGTGGGCAAGCAATCGTACAGGAGACCGAGGTAATCGCCGGGAGCCTCATCGCCTTTGATGAACTCTTTATGCCTGTGGTGGAATTCGGCGCGGACCTCGTCGGCGGAGAACTCACCCGGGACAACCTTGCGGAGCAGCTGGTCATCCGTACCGTCGCGAGCCGATCCACGATGAGAGAGCCGCCGGGTTCTTATTGAAGCGGGAATGGCGACTGCAGCCACCACGGCTCATCGGACAGCTCAACGGCGATGACCCACTTGACCCACCAGAAGCCGCGCCGGCCGGGCGCGACCAGCCGCACCGGGGCGCCGTGTCCCGCCGAGAGCGGCGCGCCGGCCACATGGGTAGCCAACAGCAAGCCAGGCGCGTCCGCGGCCGGCAGCCGACGCCGGTACCCGGTCACCGAAGTGACCAGGACGCTGCCGCCGGCGCCAGGCGGCAGCAACCGATCCAGCCGGGTACCGCGCCAGGTCTGCTCGGAGTACCAACCATTGGTGCAGTCCAGTACCGCGCGCACAGTGTCCGCTCCGGCCAGCTTGTCGGGCGAGAGCTCGCGGGTGACACCGCCGGCGCTCAGCCGCACCCGCCAGGCCTGCGCATCGATGCTTGGCACGGCGTCGGTGAACCATTGAGTGATCGGCATCGCCGCCGGGACATCGGTGCCGAGCTGATGGGAGCCGGTCTGTCGACGGGTGGCGGCAGGCAGCCGGAGCAACCCCCCGGCGCTTTCCAGCACGGTGTAGACCGCGCCCGCACCGGCGGCCAGGGTGAGGCCACCGAGCGCGGCCCGGCGCGAGGCGTCGGTGCGCCGCGGTCGAATCGGGTGCACCTTCAGATGCGCCAGCAGCACGGCGAGCACCATGACGGCACCGCCGACGTGCACCTGCATCGGCGTCAGACCCAATACCTCGCGGAACCCGCCGAGCGTATGCAGCAGGCCAGAGCCCAGCACGATGGCCACCAGCACGGCGAGGGCGAGCCCGGCGCCGCGGCCCGGCCGGCGCTGCCGCCAGCCCCGCCGCGCCACCACACTTTTCCACGGCGCCAGCGCGAGAACGGCCAACCCGGCCACCCCGTGTGTCACCACGACGATCCTGGCCGGACCCGGGTTGCCCACCGCGAACGCCGCCACCCCGCTGGCCAGCGTCAGCACGAGGAGAACGAGCAGCGCGAGATTCGTGCGCCGCCCCGCGCGCCGGAAGGGGTGCACAGCGTTCAGTGTCCTCGTCAGAGGCCTTCGCCCGCTCGCCGCGGCGGTGACCTGCGATTTTCACGGTTCCCACGTCGCGAGGTGCGCGGCGTCCCTCCACACTGACCAGTTCTGACTCGTGAGCGCGCCTTTTACGGCGTCAAGGCACTCGAAAACGCCGCCAGTGTATTTCTCACGAATCTCGGTGTCTCATATAGACCATGAAACATGGGAATCGATCCCTAAAGGGACGGGGGCGAGAGGAGACACCATGAGTTCATCGACGTATTCCCCGGCTGACCAGGTTTCCGGGCTGGTGCAGAACGCGCAGGTGGTGGTGATCGGCGCGGGCCAGGCGGGCCTTGCAGTGAGCCATGAGCTGTCCGCGCGTGGCGTCGATCACGTCGTCCTGGAGCGCGCGCGAGTGGGCCAGAGCTGGCGCGATCGCTGGGACAGCTTCTGCCTCGTGACGCCGAACTGGACGATGAGCTTGCCTGATTTCCCCTACGCCGGCGATGATCCCGAGGGCTTCGTCCCTCGCGACGAAATCGTCGGGTACCTGGAACGCTATGCGGTGAGCTATGGCGCGCCCGTCTGCGAGGGAGTCGGCGTCGACAGCCTGGAACCCGGATCGAAGCGTCGGTTCCTGCTGCGCACCTCGGCGGGCGACATGGAAGCGGAGTCGGTCGTCATCTGCACGGGCGCCTATCAGCGCCCGCATCGCCCTGATGCTGCGTCCACGTTCCCGCCTGGGGTACTGGTGATCGACGCCGAGGGTTACCGGAACCCCACGGCACTCCCGCCGGGGCGCGTATTGGTGATCGGCAGTGGCCAGACCGGCTGTCAGATCTCCGAGGAGCTGCACGAGGCGGGCCGTGACGTGTCGCTCGCTTGCGGAAGAGCCCCCTGGGCGCCGCGGCGACCGGACGGCCGCGACATCGTCACCTGGATACGCGAGACCACTTTCCTCGACATGCCGCTCAGCGCGCTGCCCTCACCGGCCGCTCGCCTGGCCGCCAACGTGCAGGCGACAGGAGCGCGAGGCGGCCATGACCTGCACTACCGCACATTGCAGACGATAGGTGTGCAGCTCCTGGGCCGCCTGGCCGGCGTCGAGGGGCACCGCGCGTATTTCGCAGACGACCTGGCCGCCTCGGTAGCGTTCGGCGACGCGCGCTACGCCGACATCAGACAGCTGCTCAACGACCAGCTCGGCGCCAAGGGAATGCCTATGCCCGAGCTGCCGGATCCTCCCCCGTTTCACGCCGACCCGCCGCGGGAGCTCGACCTTGACGGCTTCGGCTCCGTGATCTTCACCTCCGGTTTCCGGCCCGATTACGCGCACTGGGTGCGCTTTCCCGCTTTCGACGCCATGGGCTTCCCGCTTACCGACAATGGTGCGAGCACGGTGGTTCCCGGCCTCTTCTTTTGCGGCGTTCACTTCCTACGCAAGCGCAAGTCGTCACTGCTGTTCGGCGTGGGCGAGGACGCCGCCATCGTGGCGCAGTCGATGGCCCAAGGGGTGCACAGCGTTCGTCCTCGTCAGATGCCCTCGCCTACTCGCCTGTGATCTCGCGGTCACCACGTCGTGAGCAGCAGGTGATTGATCGCCAGCGCGATCACAGCTTGAGCGCTTAGCCACCAGCGGATCTGCCGCGCGGGCAGCAGCGCGGCCGCGGCGACCAGCCAGACTGCGAACGGTAGCCAGATCCGCTCCACCTCGGCCTTGCTCAGCCCGGACAGGTCAGCGGCCAGCACCGCCAGCGCCGCCGCCGCGCACAGTGCCACCAGCGCGCGCGGTTGGCCTTGCCCCGGAGTGAACACCCGCCGCAACCCGGCCACCCCGGCCGGTCCGAGCACCAACGCCAGGCACGCCAGGTTGGCCCAGACCCAATAGCTGTACGGACGTTCCAGGCCGTATTCACCCGGCTGGTAGTACCGGATGACGACCTGTTGATACCCGTCGAACCACCAGAAGCCCGCGGCGGCGAAGGCCGCCACCACGGCGACGACACCGGCGCCGATCACCAGCAGCGGGACGACCCGGCGGGTGGTGATCGCGACGGCCAGCGGCAGCAAGGCCGCCAACGCCAGCCCGTAGGACAAGTACAGGCTGGCGCCGAGGACCAGCCCGCCGGCCGCGGCCGCGACAACAGCTGGGACGTCGAACCGGGCACGGGCGGCGCCGAGGGCGAGCAGGGCCACTCCCCAGGCCAGCACCCCGGCGAACAAGCCGTCTGCGGACACCCCTATCCAGACGGCACCGGGAAACAGAACGCTGAACGGCAGTGCCGCCCGGGCGGCAGCTTCAGCGCCCAGTGCCCGCAGCGTGACCGCCACTGCGATCCCGGCCGTCGACCCGACCAGCACGCACAGCAGCGCCGCCGGCACCCCCCCGGGCAGCCCGATCCGATCCAGGCCAACGAAGACCAGCAGTGCCCCGGGGGGATGGCCGGCCACATGCGTGGTCCAGGAC
>JBOHGX010000337.1:0-2380 GCA_050700255.1 Pseudonocardiaceae bacterium | reverse complement strand
CCGCCGGGCACCGGCATCTGCCACCAGGTGAATCTCGAATATCTGTCGCAAACTGTGTGGACCAAGAAGCAGAATGGCAGCGCCGTCGCCTTCCCCGATACGCTGGTCGGCACCGACAGCCACACCACCATGGTGAACGGCCTCGCCGTCCTGGGCTGGGGCGTCGGCGGCATCGAGGCCGAGGCTGCGATGCTCGGCCAGCCGGTGTCGATGCTCATTCCCCGCGTGGTCGGTTGCAAGCTGACCGGCTCCATCCCGCCCGGCGCCACCGCCACCGACGTCGTGCTCACCTTGACTGAGATGCTGCGCCGGCACGGCGTGGTCGGGAAGTTCGTCGAGTTCTACGGGGAAGGCGTGGCGGCAGTGCCGCTGGCCAACCGGGCCACCATCGGGAACATGAGCCCCGAGTTCGGCTCCACGTGCGCGATCTTCCCGATCGACGAGGAGACCGTCCGGTACCTGAAGTTCACCGGCCGGTCTGATGAGCAACTCGCACTGGTGGAGGTCTACGCCAAGGAACAGGCCCTCTGGCACGACCCGAGCCGGGAGGCCACCTACTCCGAGTACCTCGAGCTGGATCTGTCCACCGTGGTGCCCTGCATCGCCGGGCCCAAGCGCCCGCAAGATCGCATCGCGCTGTCCGACGCCAAGATCGCGTTTCGCCGTGCGCTGGCCGACTACGCCTCGGTCAAGGAGCCACCGGAGGCAGGAACATCCGGGGTGGACCACGCCGGCGAGGAATCCTTCCCGGCCAGCGATTCACCCGCGGTGAGCAACGGCAACGGCAGCGGTAACAGCGAGGGCGTGCCCCGCACGACGATCTCCGACGCGGCCGGTGCGCAGGGGCGTCTCAGCTGCCCCACGCCAGTGCGCACCGGCGAGGGCGCCGGGTACGAGATCGACCACGGCGCGGTGGTGATCGCTTCGATCACCTCCTGCACCAACACCTCCAACCCGTCGGTGATGATCGGCGCAGCGCTGCTGGCCCGCAATGCCGTCGAGGCGGGTCTGACCGTCAAGCCATGGGTGAAGACGTCGATGGCTCCTGGCTCCCAAGTTGTCACCGATTACTACGAGAAGGCCGGCCTGTGGCCCTACCTGGAGAAACTGGGCTACCACCTGGTCGGCTACGGCTGCACCACCTGCATCGGCAACTCGGGCCCGCTGCCCGAAGAGGTCGCACATGCCGTCCGCGACGCCGATCTGGCAGTGGTCAGCGTGCTGTCGGGCAACCGTAACTTCGAGGGCCGGATCAACCCGGACGTCTCGATGAACTACCTCGCCTCCCCGCCGTTGGTGATCGCCTACGCACTGGCGGGGACGATGGACGTCGACTTCGAGCATGATCCGCTAGGGCTCGACCGCGACGGCAACAAGGTCTACCTGACTGACATCTGGCCCTCCCCGGAGGAGATCCAGAAGGTGATCGAGTCCGCGATCAGCCAGGAGATGTTCGTCAAGGACTACGCCGACGTCTTCGCCGGTGATTCTCGCTGGCGGTCCTTACCCACCCCGCAAGGCGAGACCTTCAGATGGGTCCCGGAGTCCACCTACGTCCGCAAGCCCCCGTACTTCGAGGACATGGCCGCGCAACCGCCGTCAGTGGCCGACATCGGCGGGGCCCGAGTGCTGGCGCTGCTTGGTGACTCGGTGACCACCGACCACATCTCTCCGGCCGGGGCGATCAAGGAAGACTCCCCGGCCGGCCGGTACCTGTCCGAGCACGGTGTGGCTCGCAAGGACTTCAATTCCTATGGATCTCGCCGGGGCAATCACGAGGTGATGATCCGCGGCACGTTCGGCAATATCCGGTTGCGCAACCTGCTGCTGGACGCCATTTCCGACAGTCCGGTCAGCGGTGGTTACACCCGCGACTTCACTGTGGAATCCGATAGTGGCCAGCCGGTGTCCATTTACGACGCGGCGCAGCGCTACACCGAGCGCGGTATTCCGTTGCTGGTCTTGGGTGGCAAGGAGTACGGTTCGGGCTCTTCACGGGACTGGGCTGCCAAGGGCACCCGGCTGCTCGGGGTCCGTGCGGTGATCGTCGAGTCATTCGAACGTATTCACCGCTCCAACCTCATCGGAATGGGCGTACTTCCCTTGCAGTTCCCCACCGGTGAATCGGCATCGTCGCTGGGTCTGGATGGCACTGAGACTTTCGACATCTCCGGTATCACCGTGCTCAACGACGGCTCCATCCCGCGCACGGTGCACGTCGTCGCCACTGGCGACGGCAAGGATCCGGTGGAATTCGACGCCGTGCTGCGCATCGACACCCCCGGTGAGGCCGAGTACTACCGTCACGGCGGGATCTTGCAGTACGTCTTGCGCGCCATGGCGCGCTAGACGTCGTGAGTGGCAATCAGTGCTATAGCAC
>JBOHGX010000336.1:0-10210 GCA_050700255.1 Pseudonocardiaceae bacterium | reverse complement strand
GAGTGATTAGGCCCACGACGATGATCGCTGCCAGGATTGTTGCGATGTAGCCAACGATGTACATGTGTCCTCATCTGGTCTCAACGGTTCAGCGCCCCATACAGCGTCGAGGCGACCGCCCGCGGCGGGCGGTAGTTTGGGGTTGACGGTTCAGGGTCGGCGTAGACGATGGTGTCTCAAGAGTTTGGATGGCGCTGGTCACCGGGCCGGTGCGGGTGATCAAGTACAAGCCCGGTGTAGTAGCTCAGTGCGGCCGGCAGGTGGATTCGCACCTCGGTGTTTTCCTGGTCCGCTCTCCTCACGGACCGCTCAACCGCCGGGGTCTGGGCAACGTCAGTAGTGTAGCGCCTGCTGATTGTAAACAGACTCAATTCAGCCAAATAGGAGCAGCCAAGACCTGTGGGTGAAGATCTCTGCGACTTCGGCAGAACGGGTGTCATGGGCCGTCGCCACATCAGCCTTGAGGCGGGGCACCGAACTCCGGCTCGTCGACCATGCGGATGGCGCGGTGGACCGCGTCGACGAATGCTTCAGGTGCCTCGATGGGCATCAGGTGGCCGGCCCCGGCGATGTACTCGGTGCGGATGCTAGGAGCGACCGCGACGACGCGTGCGTGCAGCCGTCTGTACCAGGGCATGCTTTCGGCGCCCAGTAGCCACGTCACTGGCATCGGCAGTGCGGCTATCTTTCGTAACGGCACATACTCGACCAGCACACCGAACGGGTGCGGATCGATCTCTGCCAGTACCACGCGGCTGTGCGCGAGCAGCCGCTGGCGCTCGGCGGCAGGGAGTGCGTCGAACCCGTTCGTGCCATCACGCAGGCCGGTGAGCCAGCGATACATACTGGCAGCCCCTTCCTCCGGCCTGCCACACAGTTGCGCGAACTTCGCCTTCACATCCGCCGCGACTACCCCTGTCGGCCGCCGCAACCCCTGGAACGGCGCCTCGATGATGATCAATGACCGGAACAGCTGCGGTCGCTCGGCCGCCAGGGCGAGTGCAGTGTTGCCGCCGGAGCTCCAGCCCAGCACGTGCAGTGGGGCGCCGACGTGCTCCAGGACGGCGGCGAGGTCGGCGACATGCACGCGGTAGTCGCGCACCGGCCGGTGCATCGAGCGCCCGTAGCCCCGGCGATCGTAGGCGATCACCCGGTAGTGCGTTGCCAGGTCGACCACACTACGTTGCCAGGTCGAGGCGTCCGCGCCGGTACCGTGCACCAGCACGAGTGGCTGGCCCGAGCCCGCTTCGTCGTAGGCCAGTTCGGCGCCATCGACAGGGATCCGTCCTCCGGCGTTCATCGGCCGCTCCACAGATTGATGCAGGCCCGATCGCCGTGCTCCACGGCCGCGCCATGATGGTGCTTGAGAAAGGTTGCGGACGTCAACGAAACGACTCACCGTCGTAGGCAGACGGGCCGTGCCACAGGATCAGCCATGCGGAATACTGGTGGAACATCCTTCCTCCGATTGGAGGCCTGCCGTGCCCAAGATCGCGGTTGCCGTCGGGATCGTCCTGATCGTGGTGGGAGGTTGGGCTTACCTCGCCTCCGGTCCGGGCGCCAGCCTGACCGCGCTCATTCCCGCCGTACTCGGTGCGGGCCTTGCAGTTGCCGGGCTCGTCGGCCTCCGCGGCGGACACGCGCGGCGCCATGCGATGCACGCCGCCGCAGCAGTGGCTTTGATCGGCGTGCTGGGGTCTGTAGGACAACTCGTCGCCAGTCCTGCCGCAGACTCTGAGCATGCCGGCATCGCGCGCACGGCGGGCCTGATAAATCTGGCCCTTTGTGGGGTGTTCCTCGTCCTGGCGATCTGGTCGTTTGTGCAGGCTCGTCGCGCTCGCGTATGAGTTCCTAAGCTTGCGCCGCTGACTCGGAGGCTCGGTCGGGGGCAAGGAGGTTGCGCTCGTGGACGAGTTACTCGCCGAAGAGACGCTTCGCCCATCAGCGCCGCAGGCCGAGGACTAGCGCAGCGAACTCGCAGTCGCTATTGATCAGGCTGTGAAATAGCCCTCAGTTCCTCAGTTCGTGTCCTCAACGGGCGCATCCAGCGCGCGGATCGCCTCGAAGAGCCGATCCGGATCCCAATCCGGCCTGATATCGTCGAGCAATTCGGCTGCTTGGCCCAGGCTGAGGGTAGCCATCCGAGGGCCGTCATTGATCTGTATGAAGTAGCGGACGAAGGTTGGACGTCCTGCGCCGGCAGGGACCGCCTTGGGGCTCATCTGTTCGGACTTGACCGTGACCTCGCTCCCTTGGCAGGCGCTGGCGTTGAGACGTTCCTCGATCGCGGCGGCGATCTCCCGGGCATCGTCTGCAAGCATTGGACTATCTCCTTCGCAACAGTTACTTCACCGCGGCGCACCAGTCCCGGTGTTCGTTCTACAAGTACAGAGTCATTCAGCCACAGGACGGTGCGACCTTGGGGTTCACTGGTCGCCAGTCGACCATGAGTAGGGTGGCGTCATCTTGGAGCAGGCCTCCTTGGTGCTCAAGAACGTCGTGGGCCAGCCGCCGCAGGGTCTCCGGTGCCGGCAGGCCATCGGCGCTGCTGCGTTCGGCGAAGTCGATCAGTCGGCCGGTTCCGAAAGACCGACCACGAGCATCCCGGGCTTCGGTGATGCCGTCGGTGTAGAGCAGCAGCCGGTCACCCGGCTCTAGATGTTCGTCTACGACTTCGACGTCGCGGCCGGACACGCCCAGAGGGGTCCGACGGCCATACTGAAGTGCTTTCACGGTCTTGTTCGCGCGCAGCAACAACGGCGGGGGATGTCCGGCGAGGAGGTAACTCAACTTACCGGTGCCGGTGTCCAGGCGCGCCAGGACCGCTGTGACAAATCGGCCGTGCGGACCGTGGGCGATGATCTCGGCGTCGGCCCGGCGCGCAATCACACTGAGGTCGCACTCGCCGCTGCGGCGGGCGTTGCGAATCGCAGCGAGGGCAACGGCGGTAGCCAGACCAGCTTGTAGGTCGTGGCCGACGGCGTCGAAGAGCCCGCAGAACGCCACGTCATCATCGACGGCGTAGTCGAAACCGTCGCCTCCGACCCGGTCGTGCGGTTCGAGCACTGCGGTGATGACCAAGTCGCAGGAGGTGAAGGTGAGCGGTGGCACGAGTTGCCAGAGCAACTCAGCAGCCACGGTCAGTGGCGTGCTGCGGCGGGCGACGTTCAGTACGTCGCCGTAGGGCAACTTGGTGGCCACGATATGGCCGACCAACCCGGCTAGCACCGAACACCGTTGCCGCAACCCTGGGTCGTCACCGTCGGCTCCGTCCGGCAATCCCAGGCGCAGCACGCCGAGCCGTTCGGTTCCATCGACCAGCGGAAGCCACAGCACCACACCCTCGTCGGGATCGGTACCGGCGAAGACCTTGACGAACTGGAATGCACGCCCGGCCAGGCTGCCTTCAACGGTGACCGCTGCCCTGTGATCCTTCGGAACCGGCTGGAGTGTTCGTTGAGCAAGGTCAACCAGATACATCTGTGCCGTCATTCCGACCAGACCCACCGCCTCATTGATCACCCGGGGTAGATCGTCACCCACGACGGTGTGGCCCGCTTCGATGATCTGTGCCGCGATCCGCCACCACTGCGACTGCTCCAGCTCCGAATCCACTGGTCAATCCAACAGCGTTCGTGGGGCTGGCCCACCACGGGGCAGTGTTAACGCCCCCTGCCCACCCGCCCGCGCCGTCCAGGTGGGCGCCCTGCACGCAGGGGTGCACCGGGTGATGCCGCGCTAGCCTCACATCATGGTGCTGCCGGCGCCACGGCGATTATCTGCACGTGGAGGTGTGATGACTGGCCGAGCCCGCAGGCCCAGATCCGCCTCCAGCGTCGAGCCGGTCGGTGCGGATGGGGTAGCCACGTAATGGAGTCCTACCTGCAGTACTTGTCGGAAAACTCCATCGAACTGGTCTTCTACGTTCAGCAGCACTTCTTGCTGGTGCTCTACTCGGTGGCCTTTGCCACGGTGATCTCACTTGCACTGGCCTTGGTGCTGCACACCAACCAGCTCACCCCGCCGTCGTGGACCCGCAGCATGCGGGTGGGTAGCCGCGAGGCTGCGCTGCTGCTCGCCTCGGCAGCGCTGACCATCCCGTCGCTGGCGCTGTTCGGCCTGTTGCAGCCGCTGCTGGGGCTGGGAGTCACCCCGAGCATCGTGGCGCTGACCCTGTACGCGATCTACCCGGTGTTGCGCAACACCGTGGCCGGACTGTCCTCGGTGGATCCTGCGGTACTGGAGGCCGCTCGCGGCGTCGGGATGGGCCCGGCGCGCCGGATGCTCCGGGTGCAGCTGCCCTTGGCCTGGCCGGTGATCATCTCCGGCATCCGGGTCGCGATGCTGATCACGATCTCGATCGCCGCGGTGGCAGCCCTGATCAATGGTCCTGGCCTGGGCAAGCCGCTGCAGAGCGGCCTGGCCCGGCTCGGCGCCGTGAACTCGTTCAACGAGGTCATCACCGGCACGCTGGGATGCCTCGTGGTGGCAGCCGGCTTCGAAGTCATTTTCCGCCGTGGTCAAGCGCTTCACCACCCCGAGGGGGATCCGTGTCTGAGACCATGCAATCCGGGACCGAGTCCTCCGGCCGGACCGGTCAGCGCCCGATGATCGTTCTCGACGGTGTCAGCAAGACCTATCCCAAGCAGCGGAACCCCGCCGTTGCCGAGCTGACTCTGAACGTGCCCGAGGGCGCCATCGTGATGCTCATCGGGCCATCGGGATGCGGCAAGACGACCACCTTGAAGATGATGAACCGCCTCATCGAGCCCAGTGCCGGGCGCATCCTGCTGGACGGCGAAGACGTCACCGACGTCAATGCCGACCAGCTGCGCAGGCGGATCGGCTACGTGATCCAGCAGGTCGGGCTGTTCCCGCACTTGACCATCGGGGACAACGTCGCGGTGGTGCCCAAGATGCTCGGCTGGGACAAGGTGCGCATCGCCAGCCGGGTCGACGAGCTGCTGCATCTGGTGGGGATGGAGCCGGCCGACTTCCGGGACCGATACCCCCGGCAACTCTCCGGCGGGCAACAGCAGCGTGTCGGAGTGGCACGTGGCCTCGCGGCCGACCCCCCGGTGATGCTGATGGACGAGCCCTTCGGCGCTATCGACCCGATCACCCGGGAACGATTGCAGGACCAGTTCCTCGAGGTGCAGCGCCAGATCGCCAAGACCATCTGCTTCGTCACCCACGACCTGTCCGAGGCGGTGAAGCTGGGAGACCGGATCGCTGTGTTCGCTCCTGGCGGGCGGCTGGCGCAATACGATACCGCCGGAAACGTGCTCACCCACCCGGCAGACGACTTCGTCGCCGAGTTCGTCGGCAGCGGCGCCGCGGTGCGGCGGTTGTCCCTGTTGGAGCTGCGCCACCTGGAACTGGAGGAGGTGGTGATCTCCGCTGCCGGCGCTCCCGCCAACGGCCACCCGGTGCTCGCGGTGGATGACGAGGGCCGCCCAACTGCCTGGCACCATCTGCCCGGTTCCGCGGCACCGCCGCCGCTGGTGACGGTGCCATTGTCTGGCACCGTCTACGACGCTGTCGACGTCATGCTCGATGCCCGCGCGCCGCTGGTCGTGGTGGTCGACGATGACGAGCAGCCACGTGGCGCGCTGCGCTGGGGTTCTCTGGTCAACGACTTGCGCACCAAGGGCCAGCGGCCATGACCGCCGGCCCTTCGGCGACCACCTCGGCAGCCGACCGCTCCCCCAGCTGGATCTGGCGCAACCGTGACCTGATCACCACCCCGGTGATCACGGTCGTCGGGTTGGCGCTGGTGCTGCTCTACACCGCTACTCGGCAGCTGGACAGCGTCGAGCAGCGCGCGCTGGACCCGTCATACCTGTGGGCGAAGTTCGTCGAGCACATCTGGCTCACGGTGGCGTCCACCGTGGTGGTGATCGCCATCGCGTTACCGCTTGGGATAGCGCTGAGCCGACCGGCGGTGGGCCGGATCCGTACCGGGACGCTTGCGTTCGGCGGCTTTATGCAGGCCCTGCCGGCATACGGGTTGATCATCTTGCTGGCCTTCATCCTCGGATTCGGCACCACCACAGCGATCGTCGCTTTAGTGCTGGCGTCATTCCTGCCGGTGCTCACCAACACCGTGGTCGGGCTGCGGCAGGTGGACCCGGCGCTGATCGAGGCCGCTCGCGGCATGGGGATGTCGGCGCGGCGGACCCTGCTGCGGGTGGAAATCCCGCTCGCGGTACCGGTGATGGTGGCAGGGATCCGGGTGGCGCTCGTGCTCAACGTCGGCACCGCCGCGCTCACCACCTTCATCGGAGCGGGCGGCGTTGGCGTTGCTCATCGACTGGTTGGCCGGCGTCGCCGAGCGGCTCGTGAGTGGCCGGGTCGGGTGACAGGAGGAACGCGTGCGATCGGCATCATCGCGTTTCGGCCGGGGGCGCATTGCTGCCTGGCTCGCTACGTTGGTGGCGGCCACCGTGCTGGTAGCCGGATGCGGTGGGCTGAGCAGCAGTGGCCCGCCGGCACAGGGCGGCAGCCTCGCCCAGCGGGCCAGCCTGGAGGGCCAGTCCTACATCGTGGGTGGTAAGAACTTCGACGAGCAGTCGGTGCTGTGCCAGATCACGGTCGCTGCCCTGGAGTCGGTCAACGCGAAGGTCACCGACCAATGCAATCTCGGCGGCAGCGACGCAACCCGTAATGCGCTTCTCGGTGGCGACATCGACTTGTATTGGGAATACACCGGTACCGCGTGGGTATCCTTCCTAGCGCAGCAGCCCATCCAGGACAGCACGGCGCAATATGAGGCGGTCAAGGCTCTGGACCTAGCTCAGAACGAGATCGTCTGGCTCCAGCCGACGCCGTTCAACAACACCTACTCCTTCGCTCTCAAAAGGGAGCGAGCCCAGCAGCTCGGATTGCGGACGCTGTCGGATATGGCCGCATACATCCGCTCTGGCCAGCCCGGCAACATGTGCATCGAAAGCGAATACCAGAACCGGGACGACGGATTCCCGGGTCTGCAGCGAACTTACGGCTTTCAGGTCCCGTCGGATCGGCTGCAAGTGCTTCAGACCGGTGCCATCTACCAGGCCACCGCGGATCAGAAGGAGTGCCTGTTCGGGGAGGTGTTCACCACCGACGGCCGTATCCCACAGCTCGGGCTGACGGTGTTGCAAGACGACAAGCTGTATCACCCGCTCTACAACGCGGCACCCACCATGCGCCAAGAGGCCTACAACCGTGACCCGGACATCGCCAAGGTGCTCGCGCCGATCTCCTCGGCCTTGGTCAACGAGGTGGTGGCCGAGCTGAATCGGCAGAGATCCGCGGAAGGCAAATCGGCCCGCCGGGTCGCCCGCGACTGGCTTGCTCAGCAAGGCTTCATCGCCAAGGAATCGTGATCTCTGCTGTCATAGCTGCACGGTTGTGCTCAGGCGCACAACGCAGGGCTGGCGTGGCGCCGAGCCGAAGCCGAATCGGACGGGCGGAAAGACGTCAGTCATGGCACCGAGATCCGTCCCCCACCAGCTGGCGGCTACGGACCCCAGTTGATGATGATCCCAGGCGATGCGGTGGCCCGATGCTGTGCCGAAGGCGGCGGTCTCGCCGTCAAAGCGCCAGCGCACGGGTGCGGCCGACCGGCCGCCGCGCAGGGCAGCAGTTCGCCACACGACCGCCGAGTACCCGGGATATACGGTTTGCACACCCACTCGCCAGGTACGGTGGAGCAGCACGGGAAGCTCGAACCAGACGGCAGCGGTGCTTTCGGGAGAGATAACGCGTGCTCGTCTATCTGGGAGTGGGATCGGTAGCGGCCGCGACCCTCCTGTACGAAGTCGCTCTCACCCGCATCTTCTCCGTCTCCTACGGCTACCATTTCGCCTTCTTGGCGATGAGCCTCGGGCTCCTGGGATTCGGGGCCAGCGGCACCCTGCTCGGGCTTCGTCCACCATCACGCCAGCCGTTGCGTCCCGCGCTGCTTGCCCGCCTGGCAGCGGCTACTTCGCTGGCGCTGGTATGTGGCTATGCCGTCTCGAACCTGATCCCGTTCGATCCCTACCGGGTGGGCTGGGAGCCCAGCCAGCTCGCGCTGCTGGCCGCATATCTCCTCTGCTATGCCGTTGCATTCCTGCTCGCCGGGATGGTCCTCGGATTACCGCTGACGAGATGGCCGCAGCGAGCCTCGGGCTTGTACGGGGCGGGTCTGGCAGGCTCGGCGGCCGGAGCGGTGACAGCCCTGGTCGCCTTGGACCGGGCCGACCCCACCGTCGCCGTCCTGCTCGCCGGGTTGACGGCCGCTCTGGGTTCCCTCGCGTTCGCGTGGGCACGGTCCGAGACCACGGCGCGCGCCGGACGCGCACGCCAGAAGGACCGATTCATCGGGTTGGCGGCTGCCGGCTTGGTTCTCGTGCTTTTGTTGCAGACACCGTCCTGGCTTGAGATCAGGCTCTCGCCGTACAAGCCGTTGTCCCAGCTACAAAGCTTCCCGGATACCCAGGTGCTGGAGCGCAGATCCAACGCGGCGTCGCGGATCGACGTCGTCTCAAGCTCCGCCATTCATTCCGCTCCCGGGTTGACGCTGCAGTACCAGGCAGGCCTGCCCGAGCAGAGCGCCGTGGTCGTCGACGGTGAAGTCGTGCTCCCGCTCACCGCCCGGGAGGGCCTGACCCAGGCCTTCGTCGACGGCCTCCCCACGTCGCTGGCGCATCGCCTGCGGCCGGCGTCGCGGACCCTGATCCTCGAGCCGGGCGGGGGCCTCGAGGTGCTGTCGTCCCTGGAGCTCGGTGCGCGCTCGGTCGTCGCCGTGGAGAACAACCGCCTCCTCGCCGAACTCCTCACGTCTGACCTGTCGTCCAGGGTCGGCGATATCTACCAGGACCCGCGCGTCGAGCTCGTGGTGTCGAACCCACGGGGGTACCTGGCGCGCTCACCGGAAAGGTTCGACCTCGTCACGTTGGCGCTGTCGGAGAACCGCCGCGCGGTGGCCGCCGGGGCCTTCTCCCTCTCGGAGACCTACGCACTGACCGCAGAGGCGTTCGACGCCTACTTTGCTCACCTGGCTCCCGGAGGCCTGCTGGCGGTACACCGATGGCTGCAGCTGCCTCCGACTGAGGAGCTGCGCGCCGGCGCGTTGGTGGCCGATGGCCTGCGACGTGCCGGGCAGGACCCGGCCACCAGAATCATCGCCATCCGGTCGTTCTCGACGATGCTCATCCTGGCGAAGCAGGAACCGTTCACCCAGGTGGAGATCGAATCTGCGAAGGCTTTCACCCGGGAACGCCAGTTCGATCTCGTCTGGTATCCAGGAATCCAGCCCGGTGAAGCAAACGTCGCCAACGTGCTGCGCCGGGATCGCTACCACGAGTCCTTCCGGCAGCTGCTGTCTGACGAACAGGCCCTCTACGACCGGTACGAGTACGACGTGGCGCCCCCGCGCGACACCCGGCCGTTCTTCTTTCACTTCTTCACGTGGGAGCAGGCGCCGACCGTCATCGCCCTGCTCGGCAAGACCTGGCAACCCTTCGGCGGAAGTGGGTATCTCATCCTCGTGGCGCTGCTCGTGCTGACCACGGGCCTGTCACTGGCGCTGCTCGTGGTGCCGGCTGTCGCCATTCGCCGACGAGACCCGAATCGAACAGAGCGCAACAGCCGGGCGCCGCCGATGGTGTACTTCGCGGCGCTGGGGCTCGGATTTCTCCTCGTTGAGGTGGCCCTCGTGCAGCGCTTCGTGCTGTTCTTGGACCATTCCGCCCGATCCTTCGCCATCGTGGTCTTCGGACTGCTGGCCTTCTCGGGGCTAGGAAGCGCGTGGTCGGCCCGGATACCGTGGCGCGGCGCGCTGGCCGCACTCGTCGCCACCGTGGCGCTGTACCCGCTGGTGTTATCGACGGTACTTCCGGGAGCGCTCGGCTGGGACTTGAGAATCCGCATCGGGATGACACTTCTGTTAATCGCGCCGCTGGGATTCCTGATGGGCATCGGATTTCCCCGCGGTCTACTATCGCTCGGCGCCGCCAGGCCCAGCCGGTTACCGCTGGCTTGGGCAGTGAACGGGTTCACGTCCGTGGTGAGTGCCATCCTGGCCCCGATGATCGCCCTGTCGTGGGGCTTCGCGGTCGTGTTCGTCTGTGCTGCGCTCGCCTACGCGATCGCATTACTGGCAGCCCGCAGCGATCCGCAGATCCGCGACACCACCGCCGTCACGATTCGCGAACTAGAGGAACAAAGGCCACGTCGATGA
>JBOHGX010000335.1:0-8521 GCA_050700255.1 Pseudonocardiaceae bacterium | reverse complement strand
ATTGCTGATCGCTTCGGTCTCAGCCTTGAGTCGGGGATCGCCAATAGTGACGACATCTTCGCCGGCTACACCCGACATCCAGCCCCGATCGCTCTTGGCAAGGTCCATCTGCCGATCTCCTTCGTCGGGTCAAGCAACCCGGCTCGGTGCGCTGCCACCCGGTATGGCAGGGAAGCTCTCACCGGAGGTACCGGCACGGTCACGGATAGTAGATGAGTTCGACCGGGAGCGAGCTACCCTCCTGACATGATCGATCCTGCCTTGCTTGACCTTCCTAGCCTGCGATCTGCTCTCGCTGAGCGTGATATCAGCAGGGTGTACCGGGTCCTTGTACGGGAGGGCATCCACCAGCGCACCATTGCCCACGCCACGGGCCAGTCCCAGTCTGAGGTCTCAGACATCCTCAAGGGTCGCCGGGTGATGGGCTACGACCTGCTCGTTCGCATCTGCACCGGGCTAGGTATCCCTCGCGGAATGATGGGTCTCGCCTACCATGGAGGCATCGAGCCCTCGAGCTCTCCAGCCGGGGAGGAGGTCGATGAAGACGTGGAGCGTCGTAACTTTCTAGCGATTGCTGGTGCCATCCTGTTCGGCGCCCCGGTTTTCGGGGATCCCCACCCCTTGACTCTGCGGGACGTGGCGCTGGCGCCTCCTGAGCGCATCGGGGCAGGAGATGTTGCTCAGTTCGAGCAGACAGTCGCACGTCTGAACGTGTTGGACCGCGAGGCTGGTGGAATGGTTGCCCGTGAGGCGCTCGCCGCGACAGCTTCGACCGGCGAGAAGTTGCTGTCCGCCCAGGCCGCCCCTGAGGTGCACCAGCAGATGCGTTATGCGGTCTCCGAGGCGCATCGGCTGGCCGGGTGGGCCAGCGGCGATGTCGGGCTGATTGATCACTGCCGCTGGCACATGCACCGGGCGCTGGACTTCGCGCAAGGCTCGCCTGAGCGCGTGTCGGCCATCCTGTGCAGCGCAGCAGACATGGAGAAGCACCACGGGGATGCCAACGATGCCCTGAAGTTTTTCCAGCTTGCGGAGGCAGGCGTCAAGCCTGGTGCTGATCCTCAGGCAGCAGCCGTGCTGGCTGGGTTGAGCGCATCGGCCTACCTCTCCCTCGGGCATGCTGACGTTGCCGCCCAGCAGGTGCAGCGAGCCCGAAAGCTGTTCGCGGACGCCGAGCCTGCAGACTCGCTGCCGTTTTTCGCCTTCTATGGCCCCGGGCATGGCCTGCTGGCAGCGACGACAGCCAAGCTCGCCAACTACGACGTCGCCCGCACAGACGTCATCCAGGCGCTACGCACTCGCCCTAGCTTCGATGTGCGGTGCAACGCGTTGGACACCATCGTGTTGGCCACCGTGGCGCTGCAGGCCGGCGAGATCTCGACTGGTCTCACTGAGGCTCGTCGTGCTCTGTCGTTGGTGGGCAGCGTGGGCTCGCAACGGGCGCGTGATCGTCTCGCTCCGATGATCCAAGCGCTGGAGACGCGGCCTGACTCGACGTCTCGTGACCTGGCTGTTCACGTGCGCCGGGTCAGCCGAGCTGACTCTCAGCAGGTCTGATATTAGGTACGTCACCCGTGATATACCGGCTTGACGCGACACCCGATCCCCTCTCAGGAGAGTTCGGCCCTACCCATCGCTGCCTCAAAGGGCCCGCGTGACAACCCCACGTGCGCCGAACTCGACACCAGTGCTGCCCGCGTGGCTTCGGACAGCGCTGGTGTCGAGTTCGGCAACAGCAGAGCGGTCGTGGTCACTGGTATTCGGAGCAAGCAACCAACCCGCCGGGTTATTTCTTGCTGGCCAGCTCCTCGCGAATCAGAGCGGCGCCATCGGCGAGGGCACGGAGCTTGCTCGCCGCCAGCATGCGCGGCAGGTTGATCAGGCCGCAGTCGGTGGACAGGCCAAGCCGCTCGGCGGGCACGTATTCGAGCACCTGCCGGATCCGGTCGGCAACCTCTTCTGCAGTCTCGGTGACGGTGGACTTGACATCGATGACGCCGGCCGTGAAGTCCTTCGACCAGTTGTGGTCCATCAGCGGTTTGAGGTCGTCCGCACCGGTCCGCCCCACCTCGTAGTTCAGCACGTCGATGTTTGCATCAAGAACCTGCGGAAAGATGCCCTGCGCGCGGGCGGGTGCGGGAGCCGTTGCCGGCCGGCGGTCCAGGACCCAGGCGCCGAATTCGCGCTCCTCCTCGTCGGGGAAGTAGCCGGGCGTCCCTGAGTAGTTGCCCCAGCAGGTGTGCACCCAGAATTGGCAGCCAGCGCCCTCGACCGCGGCGTTGAGTACCTCGATCTCCCAGTCGCCCATACCGTAGGGCCAGACGAACTCGTCGAGCTGGATGATGTCGCACCCGTTGTCGGCGAGCTCCTTGAAATCTTCGTTGAACGCCTTGGCGATCGCCATCGCCAGTTCCTTGGTCTCCGAGTAGTACTGGTTGTTCGTCGCCGCCGCGATCACCTGGATGCCGGTGTACGAGATCTTGATCGGCTTCTTGGTAGCCTTTCGGGTCGCGCGCAGTGTGGCCAGGTGGAACGGGTGCTCGCGGGTCACCTCGCCCACGCAGGTGGGCGCGAACAAGGTGGAGTAGATCGGTAGTCCGATCGGCGGGCCGGAAAGCTTGTAGCCGGTCATTCTTTCCACGTAGTGGTAAAGGATCTGACCGTATGGCGAGTCACCCCCGTTGACCCGGCCGTCGCAGATGATGTCCAGACCCGCGGCTTCCTGGTCGCGGACGATCGCCCCAATAGCGTCTTCGTGCGCTTCCCGGCTGATCGCGTCGTGGATGAACTCGCCCTTGGGATAGACGGCATAGGCGTGGCCGTCGTACCAGCGCGGGTTGGGATAGTTGCCCACCATGGTGGTGGGTAGGAGCACGTCCTGTGATCCGATGCGCACGCCTGTCTCCTCCGGTCGAGGGGCGGCGTCGCGGGCGCGAACCGCCCATCCCATGATGTGACGGCGACCACAGTAGGGATCAACGCCGGGCAATGCTCCGTGATCCCGGGCCAAATCTTGAAGCTTGGGCTCGTCCTGGGAGGACCGATTCAGCGCTTTGTCTCCTCGACCGTGATGCGCCAGTCCACCGTCACGGCGCCGCTTGGGGTGGCCAGCAGCGGGTTCAGGTCAAGCTCAACGATCTCGGGCCTGGTGGCGAGCAGGTCGCCGACCGCGGACACCGCGCCGGCGAGCGCGTCCAGGTCAACCGGTTCACGGCCGCGGGCTCCGGTGAGGACGGCGTAGCCCCGCAGGCTCGCGATCAATCGGTGTGCGTCGCCTGTGGACAGTGGGGCGAGACCGAATGCCGCATCGTCCATCACCTCGACCAAGATCCCGCCAAGGCCGATCATGACGACCGGACCGAACTGGGGGTCACGCAGGCCGCCGACGGCGACCTCAACCCCGCCGAGCTGCGGTTGGACCTGGACCCGGGCTCCGTCGGCGAGCCCGAATAGCGCGCGCGCCGCCGTCTGGACCGCATCGGCACCGCTGAGGCCCAGCCGGACCCCGCCGACGTCACTGCGGTGTACCAGGTCTGGGTGCACCACTTTGCACACCACCGGATAGCCGAGGCACTCCGCCGCGTCGACCGCCTCGGTCACATCGCCACAGCTGATCGACTCAACCACCCCGATCCCCGCCCCACGCAACATCCGGGCCCCCAGATCGGGTTCGAGGATCTGAGTGCCGCCACAAGGTTCCGAATGGCGGCCGCGAGCATGCTGGGCACCGCCAAAAGGTTCCGAATGGCCGACGCGGGGGGCGCGAAGGTTGAGGTAGTGGACTGCGTGGCCCACAGCACGGGCGGTGCGCTCCGGCCACTCGAAGCACGGCACACCGGCCTCTTGCAGCAGCTCGGCATTGGCTCGCGCGCTGCGTGGCGCCACCCAGCACACGTAGACGGGCACGGCCACCCCAGCGCAGCGAAGCCGGGCCACCGCGTCGCGCACGCCCACCGCGACGGCCTGATCGGTGGCTGCTCGCTGCAGCAGGACGGGGATGACCACATCCACCTCACCGGAGAGGGCCAGCCGGTCCACCAGGCACGGGTACAGCTCGGCGAAGCGCCGCCACACCGGGGTGATGTCGATTGGATTGGCCGGGCTGGCCAGCGACGGTAACAGGGGCCTCAGCTCGTCCTGCAGGGCGGTGGACAGCGTGGGCACGGTGAGGCCTTCGTCGGCGAGCAGGTCAGCGAGCTCCACCCCGGTGCCACCGGAGTTTGTGATGATGGCGATCCGATTACCCGCAGGCGGCGGCTGGGAATCCAACGCGCGGGCGGCGTCGAGCATCTCCAGTCCTGAGCGAGCCACCAGCACGCCGGCCTGCTCGAATGCGGCTCGCCAGATCCGCTCGCTACCGGCCAACGCCGCGGTATGCGACTGCGCAGCCCGGGCCCCTGCAGGTGAACGCCCGGTCCGGGCCACGATCACCGCCTTGCCGGCCACCCGGGCTGCCTCGGTGGCGGCACAGAACTCGCGGCCGTCGGGTAGCGACTCCAAGAAAAAGCACAATGTGCGGCTGGCCGGATCGGCGGTCAGATAGCGCAGCAGCTCAGCATCACCGATGTCGGCCTTGTTGCCCATCGCATACACCTTGGCGAAGCGGGTGCGCTCGTCGATGGCGAGAGTGTGGATGGCCATTCCATAGGACCCGGATTGGGTGGCCAGCGTGATCCCGCCCCCTCCGGGGGGCAGGCCGGTGGCCATCGACGCGTTGAGTGGGAGGTCGCAGTTCTGCACGCCGAAACAATTGGGTCCGACGATCCGCACCCCACCGGTGCGTGCGGCCGCCATTACCTCGGCCTGTAAAGCGGCGCCGTCGGGCCCCGTCTCAGCGAAACCGCCACTGATCACCAGTGCCGCGGGCACGCCCTTCACCGCAGCGTCCCGGATCACCTCGGGCACCGCGGCGGCACGCACCACGACGACCGCGAGATCGATCTCGCCGTCAACGGACGCCATGGCCGGGTATGCCTTGACGCCCCCAACGCTCGGCGAAGACGGCGTCACTGGCACGACCTCACCCGGAAAGCCCGCAAGGTTGCGCCAGAACAGCTCGCCCATCGTGCCCGGTTTCTCCGACGCCCCTACGAGTGCAATCCGGCGTGGTGTGAACACCGCCTCCAGGCCGCTCAGCATGCGCATCCAGCGTGATCGCTGTGGCTGAACGTGCGACGCAGCTCGGCCGGGGAGAACTCCGAGCGCCGCACACGCAGGGGGTCGATCCCCCGCAACACGGCCAGCTCCGCCGGACTCGGTGGGCGCACCGGACCCAGATCGGGGGCCACCTGCAGCTCGAAACCGGTTGCAGCGCGGACGTCGTCCAGGCCGACGTCGGGGAACAGCTGGCGCAGCCTGGCACGCCCCTGCGTGTCGTAGTCGAAGATCCCCAGCTCGGTGACCAACCATTGCGGTCCACCGCCGGAATAGCCCAGATCGGCGCGGCTGCCCGCGGGCGTGCGGTGGCCCATGTCGGTGATGAAGTCGCAGCGCGGCACCAACGCCCGCCCGGAACGATGCCGCGTCGTCCACAGCGTGAGGTGCCCGATGGTGGCTGCCAGGTTGCATCCGCCGCCGCCTCCGCCGAGCTTCACCTTCGGCGATGCCGCCGGGTAATCCGGGGTGCCGATCGCGGTGACGTTGGTGTTGCCGTAGGCGTCGATCTGGCCGCCGGACAGGAACATCCGGTCGACGTCGCCCCGCACAGCGGCGTCGAAGAACTCCTCGAACCGCATCCGGTAGGCCGCGCCGCGTTGCAGGCTGGCCTCGTTGCCGGTGGGTGGAATGAATGGTGGGTCGGGATCGCAGGCGTAGGTCGCTCCCTCCACCAACATCATCCCCCGCGCATGGGTGCGCTTGGCGACGTGCATGGCGACCTGCGCGCAGGGGCTGCCGAAGCCATGGAAGGTAACCTCCCGGTCCCGGATGGTGCGGGCCAGCGCGACCACGAACCACTCATCGAGCGACCACGTCATGCGAACAGTTCCTTCCACGCCTCGATGGACTCCGACCAGCGACCCAGCGCAGCGAGCTGCTGCTCGCCGACAACCTTGCGGTAGGCCTCTTCGTTGGGCGGGCCGGTGACGAACCGGTCGAGGTAGCCAGCCAGCGCGTCACTCCCTGCCGAGGCGGCGCGGACGTAGCCGGCAAGGTGAGGCCGGTCATAGGCGTAGGCCGGGTAGCAGGACGACGGGTGGGCGCCGAAGGGCACCTCGCTGATGGCCGCGACGAGATGGGCCGGGATGGTGATCCCGGCGGCGGCGACCTCGTCGGTGCCGACGATCCGTTCCGCGGTGGCCACCACCGTCCCGGAAGCGGCAGCGAAGCGCTCGTCCAGTACATAGGGCTGCTCCAGGTGCAGGTTGCCGCGGCGGTCGGCCAGCGGGGCGTGCAACAGGACGACATCCGGTCGCAGTGGGGGCACGGCGACCAGCGTCTCGCCCGTGAACGGGCAGCGGACCTCGCCATACTCCGGATGCAGCCGACCGATGTCAGAACCCTTGACGCCCCGTACCGGTAGGAAGGGCAGCCCGAATTCGGCTGCGCGCAGCTGCGTGAGGATCGTGTCGCAGCAGCTCTCCCGGACCTCGATCGTCCCGTTCTCGGCGGCCCGCCGGAACGCCGGCGCCAGGCCGAGATCCTGCTCGAAACCGACGTAGCTCTCCTCGCAGATCCCGACCGCGCCGGCTGCGACGAGCAGGTCCACGTCGATGCCATGCGCCGAGCCGACCAGGTGCAGCCCGCTGCGTCGCTGCCGGATCAGTTCCCGGACCAGCGCCATCGGCAGCCGCGCGGACAGTCCCCCGCCCAGCGCCACAATGGCGCCGTCGGTGACCAGCGCGGCGGCCCGATCCAACGGGACGCGCTTGTCGGGGTCGAGGTGAAAGCCCACAGCATGCCCCTTACTGCGCTGTCATGCCGCCGTCGGCGGCCAGGATCGACCCGGTCAGGAATGAGGCACCGGCACTGGCCAGGAACAGCGCCGCCGAGGCGATCTCCTCCGGAGTGCCCAGCCGGCCGATCGGGTACTTGACCACCGTCCTGGCCAGCCCCACCTCCATGTCCCCGTCCCCACGGGCCCGCAGCATCGGCTCCATCAGCGGGGTGAACACCGTGCCCGGGCAGATCGCGTTCACCCGGATGCCCCTCGGTGCGAGGTCGATTGCCATCGAGCGGGTCAGCGCCACCACCGCTCCTTTGGCGGCGCAGTAGGCAGCGAAGTTCGGCACCCCCACCAGCGCAGCGACCGATGCCTGGTTGACGATCGCGCCGGACCCGCTCGCCGCCAGGTGTGCAACGGCCGCGCGCGAACACAGAAACGTACCCTTGACGTTCACGGCGAAGCAGCGGTCCCAGTCCTCCTCGGAGGCATCGGCGACCGAGCCGCTGCTGTTCACCCCAGCGTTGTTGTAGAGCACTTCGAGGCTTCCGAACGTCTCGACGGTACGCGCCACCGCGACGCGCACCTCGGTATCGACAGTGACGTTGGCGGGACAGGCGATTGCCCGACCACCGTCAGCAACGATCTTGTCCGCTGTTTCCTCGGCGGCACTGGCTGCCATGTCAACCACGGCGACCGCGCAACCCTCGGCGGCGAAGCGTTGCGCCGCAGCCCGACCGATCCCCGAGCCGGCCCCGGTGATCAGCGCGACCTTGCCCTCCAGCTGTCCGGTCATGGCTTCTCCTGGTTCCTCGTCACAACGCAGTCCAGCCGCCGTCGATCACGAACGCGGCACCGGTGAGATAGCTCAGCCGGGGCGAGGCCAGCACCGAGATCGCGTCGGCGATCTCCTCGGGCGCAGCGACCCGCCCGATCGGGATCTTGGATTCGACGGCCGCCCGCAGTTCGGGAATGTCCAGGCGCCACTGCGTCATCGGGGTCTGCACTACGCCGGGGCACACCGCGTTGGAGCGGATGCCGGCAGTGGCGTAGTCCACCGCGACCGACTTGGCGAGCTGCAGCGCGGCACCTTTGGACGCGGTGTAGGCGCAGCGACCGGGGAAGGCCACCATCCCGGCCACCGATGCCACCGTGATCACGTGCCCGCCACCCTGGCGCACCATCACCGGTAACACGGTGCGGGTGCACAGGAACGGACCGCGGACGTTGACTGCGAATACCCGATCCCACTCCTCGATCGGTGTCTCGTGGCACCTCGTGGCGTCCGCAGACCCGCTGATCCCGGCGTTGTTGACCAGCACGTCGATCCGGCCGAATTCGGCGAGGACCTCGTGCACCGCGCGTTCGACGTCGATCGCGTCCGACACGTCTGCCTTGATGGCAAGCACCGACGGGGCCAGGTCCAGCTCTGGCGTGAGGTCGACCACCGCGAGCCGAAAACCGTCATCCAGCAGCCGGGCGGCTGTGGCCCGGCCAATTCCCGAGGCGCCTCCCGTGACCACCGCCACCCGCTGCTGGCCTGGCATCGCTCACACCGCCACCGCAGCAATGCTGGTGGCCGCGGCTTGCGCGGCGAGCAGCAGCGGCTCGTACACCGGCGCGTACGGCGGGGCGTAGGAG
>JBOHGX010000334.1:0-4747 GCA_050700255.1 Pseudonocardiaceae bacterium | reverse complement strand
GCGCCAAGGTCGACGAGGTCACCGTCGGCCTGATCGGCAAGCCGGGCGAGGAGCCGGAGATCCCGCTCACCGACCTGGAGGGAATCTTCGTCACCTTTCGCGGGGACACCTCCCGTGCGAACGAGATTCTTGCCTGGGCGAAGGAACACCAGCCTGCGGCCACGGCACCGACCAAGGCCGGCTGGCCAAGGCCATCCGCGAGAACGAGAAGGTCGAGGACGCCGAACGCGCGCTACGTGCGGTGACCACCGACGCGGATCTGCGCGACAGGTTGCGCCCGTTCATCGGGATCATCCGACGGGACCTGCGCAACCGTCCGCTGGTCGTGGTGCCGGGCGGTGTGCTCGTCGTCGAGACGCCGTCGCGGGCCTCAGCTGGCGCGCACTACACGCCGCGCTCGCTCGCCGAGGAGGTCGTCCGATACGCCCTGGAACCACTCGTGTTCGATCCCGGTCCACATCAGACCGTGGTTGGCTGGGTGCCGGTGTCCTCGGACCGGATCCTGGACCTCAAGGTCGCTGACATCGCGTGCGGCTCGGGCGCGTTCCTCGTCGCCGCCGCGCGCTACCTCGCCGCCCGCCTCGTCGAGGCGTGGCACCGCGAGGGAGTCGCCCACGGGACCCCGCACGATCTCTCCGTCCGGGCGATCCGGACCGTGGTGGCCACCTGCCTCTACGGCGCCGACATCAACGCCATGGCCGTGGAGATGTGCAAGCTCTCGCTGTGGCTGGTCTCGCTCGACCCGAAGCTGCCGTTCTCCTTCGTCGACGACAAGGTCCTGCACGGCAACTCGCTGCTCGGCTTGACCGACGTCCGGCAACTCAAGCTCCAGCACATCAACCCGGACAGCGCGATGGAACAGCGGAGCCTGTTCGAGCTCGACGTGGACGGCGTGCTCGCCCAGGCGGCTCGGCTGCGCCGGCAACTCGCGACCGAGGTCGACGACAAGGATCCCCAGCGCTCGGCGACGACAAAGCGCCGCCAGTGGCGGGCCTACCAGGAGTTGACCAAGAAGTTGACGGATGTCGCGGACGGCGTGGTCGCGGCGGGCCTGCGGCTGGGTGGTAAACCGGGAAAGGCGCTGCGCGAGGCATACGAGAACCTCCGCATCGCCATCGAACACGCGTACCCCGGTCCCGACGGCGAGCCGGACCGCTCCATGCTCGACAGCATCCTTGACGGCGGTCTCACCCCCACCGTAGACACGGACTACGCACGCTGGAGGCCCCTGCACTGGACTTTGGCCGTGCCCGTCGTGATGGAACGCGGCGGTTTCGACGCCATCATCGGCAATCCGCCGTTCCTCGGCGGCCAGAAGCTCACTGGGTCGATGGGCACGAATGCACGCGACTGGTTCGTGCACGCATTGGCCGACGGCAAGAAAGGCAGCGCCGACCTGGTTGGCTATTTCTTCCTCCGTGCCATGTTCCTGCTGACCGGCCAAGGTAACCTCGGGCTCGTCGCCACAAACACGGTCGCGCAGGGCGACACCCGCGAAGTCGGGCTCGACCGGATGGTCGCCGATGGCTTCACCATTGTCCGGGCAATCCAGAGCAGGTCGTGGCCCGCCGCGAGCGCCAACCTCGAATACGCGGCGGTCTGGGGCAGCCGCCGGACGATCCCCGCAGCCGTGCAACGGGTGGCCGATGAGGTCGTCGTGGAACGGATCTCGACGCTACTGGAGCCTGCCGGGCGCATCGACGGCACCCCGATCAGGCTCGCGGAGAATGCCGGGACCGCATTCATCGGATGCTACGTCTTGGGCATGGGCTTCGTGTTGGAACCCGAAGAAGCCGCCGCCTGGATCGAGGTCGACCCGAGGAACGGGGAAGTCCTATTCCCTTACCTCAACGGCGAAGACCTCAACTCCCGGCCGGACGGCTCGCCCTCCCGCTGGGTCATCGACTTCAACGACCGCTCAGAAATGGTCGCTCGGGAGTACCGGTTGCCCTATACCCGAGCTCTCGACCGGGTGAAACCGGAACGACGGAAGAACAACCGCAAGGTGTATCGCGACTACTGGTGGCAGTTCGGCGAGAAACGTCCGGCGATGCGGAAGGCGATTGCGGGGCTGGACGAGGCGCTTGTCATCGCTCTGGTGAGCAAGACAGTGATGGCGATGCGAGTTTCGACCGAGCAGGTATTCAGTCATATGCTGGGTGTTTTCGTGACGGATTCATTTGCGGATCAGGCGGTGTTGTCGTCGAGTCTGCACCTGATGTGGGCGATCATGCTGCGTCGCAACGGGCTGACCAAGCTGTACAACCTGGTCAATGACCCGGGTATCGCCGACTCCGCTGACGCCGACGTGGCGCGCATGCGGGAGATCCATGTCGAGCTCGACCAGGCGGTCATGGATGCCTATGGCTGGAGCGATGTGCCGCTGGAGCACGGTTTCCACACGTACCGGCAGATGTTGCGGTGGACGGTCAGCCCGACAGCGCGCGTCGAGATCCTGGACCGCCTGCTGGAGGAGAACCACCGCCGGGCCGCGACGCAGGGCGAGGCACCGCCCCCGGTCGACACCGACGACGAAGCGGCCGACGAATGAGCGCTGGTCGGGGCCAATTTTCACTCGGCTGAGAGATCCACCCGAACAACGACGGTGCAGCCACTGCAGCCACCTTGTCCGCTATGGATGATCATCGCATGGCTCGATAAGTCGCTGACCCCAGTCTCGGAGTAGGTCCCGCAGCGCGCAGATCTCGGCTGGGTCGAATCCGTAGTCGGCGAACGAGGAATCAGGACGGTCGGCCATCGCGGTGAGCACGCACCAGTGAACTCGTCGGGTTCGAGACGGTTGGTGAACGGGTCGACGTCCTCTCGATCAAACCATGAGCTGACAGCGCGTAGCCCCCGGCGAGGGCAAACCCGTACCACCCCACCGCCGCGAGTCCGATCCGGGCCAGTTCGGCATGCCGTTGGTCCACCGATGATTAGGCGACCGCGCGACCGGCGAGCTCGGAGAACCGGTCTTCCCACGCTCGGCGGCATCGTTGCGGCAAGGTCAGTCGCGGCCAGAGTTCGGCCAGCAACCCGCGATTCAGGTACTCGGCAAGGTCGGTTGCGGAGTTCGCCTCCTGGACCACCATTTCGTACAGCAGCCGTCGCTGATCAGAGTCTCCGACATCGAAGGTGCGTCGCGGTCCCCACGCCAAGGCCCTCGGCAGCGTCACATCACCACGGACCGGACCGGTCAGCTCGTCCAGCGCGCCGGGAAGGGCGTACGGGCGCACATCGACATACCGGAGGTGCCCGCCTCCGGACTCAGCCGCACCGGTGCTGTCCATATGACCATTGTGCCGGTACACCGAACGTCTACCAACCGCGCGAGTCGAACACCTTCTCTAGGTGCTGCCGGTCCGCCCATCGCCGCCTGCAGCAGGTCGTCACTCTCGTCCCCCATTCTTGAGCCCGGCCCCGGCCCGAATGGTGGGACCGCCTGGGTAGAGGCCACCGCTACCTGAAGGTACGTAGGCAGGTGCGGGTAGCGCCCAGTGGTCGAGCCTGCCCACCATCGGAGGTCGCAAACAGTTCGGCAGCAGGGAGCATCAACCCGCCATCAGATGCAGTGTGGTCCGCTGTTCGGTGGTGCTGCTGACCTCCCCGACCCGTACCGGGTGCTCAGGAGTCGACAGGTAGAGCTCGACTCCCTCCCGTAGCGCCGCAGAGAGCTCAGCCAGGTTGGATCCAGTAGCGAAGACACCGGGCAGCTCGGCAACTTCGGCCCAGAGGCCGTCGCTGTCGTCGTGAATGGTCGCGGTGTAGGTGACTGTGCGCTCGGTCATCCTCGTCTCCCATTCTTGAGCCCGGCCTGCCGAAGGATCGCTTGGCTCAAACCCACAGGGTAGTCCTGCCGCTTGTTGATCGGCAGCGTGATCGGACGGTGACCAGACTTGGTCATCTTGATTTGGTGCTTGCCACCTCGCTCTCAGGTCCAACCGTGCTGCTCGAGCAGGCGCCGGGCACTGGCGTAGTTCAGGGTGCGGGGCAGCTTATCCACCACGTGACTCCGTCCGGCTCGGCGTGCAGCCACGATGCCAGACGAGTCCGACGATTTGGTGGTCCGATGACCTCGACTCGTTGCCGGCAACCGCGAGCTCATGACCCACCTCAACACCGCGTACACGCGCTGACCCCGCACTTCCTGCGCCGAACCCAGCCCTGGCCTGCCTCCTCGGCACACCGTCGAACGCGGGCCGCCTGGGAGTCCCGGAGTACTCAGCCGACCAGCATCAGGGGCTTGTCGCTTAGCCGGTCACCAAGGAGGTCGTCGAGTAGCTCGGGCAGGTTGCCCGGCAGGAGCTTGTCCTGACAGCGCCGGAGTTCGGCGGCGGGCCACCAGCGACGTTCGATCAGCCCGGTCTTCTCGTTCTCGGTGGGCTTGAGCGTGACCTGGGCCAGGGTGCCAGGAGCGCGGCCGAGGAACACATGCTCGATCCGATGGTGAGCGCGACCCCGGTAGAGGAATCGCGACTCGCGCACCCACAGCTTGCGGCCCAGTTCCCGGAGCATGATCCCGGCTTCCTCGGCGAGTTCGCGGCGGGCGGCATCAGCCAGGTCCTCTCCCTGGTCCAGGCCGCCACCGGGCAGCTCCCACCAGTGGTGGCCGGGATCCTCGGGGTCCCTGGCGTGGATGAGCAGGACCCGGTCGAGGGGATCGAGCAGCAAGACCCGGGCGCCGAGGCACGGGGCCACGCCGGAGTGGGACATGCCGGTAGGTCCTTCGTGCTGGCCGGAGGTGGCG
>JBOHGX010000333.1:0-30329 GCA_050700255.1 Pseudonocardiaceae bacterium | reverse complement strand
ATGCGGTACTGGGTGGCGGCTTCGTCGAGCTGGTTCCGCGAGTCGAACGTCAGGATCCCGTAGGACCCGACGGCGCGCTCACCGGCGGCGGTGAAGTCCAGGGTGCCGGTGACCCCGTCGTAGTCGGGATTGCCACCGCTGTCGATGATGTCCCGGCACTGGCGGAAGGTGACACACTTCTCGCCGTCCTTGGTGATCCCGTTGATCTCCGAGGCGATGTCCACCCCCTTGGTGGACTTCGCCTGCTCGGCAGCCAGCGCGGTGATCACAACGGCGTCGTAAGCTTCACCGGCGTAGTTGTTGTCCACCAGGCGGGGGTCCTCGGCATTGAGACGCTGCTGGAAGTTGGTGGCCAGTTCCGTCAGCGGGGTGGTGCCCTTCATTCCCTTGAGCAGTCCCGGAGGCAGGCCCACACCCAGCGCGTTGCCCATGTTGCCATCGGTACCGTAGACCAATTTCTGGCCGGGTCCAATCTGCACCTCACTCATCCGAGTGATGATCTTCTTAGACTCATCGAAGCCGATCACTGCGATCGCGTCCGGGTTGAACTGCCGGACGTCGTCGATCTCGGTGTTGTAGGACGTCGCGTTCGGATCATAAATGATCTTCTGGATCTGGTTCTGCGGGAGACCGGCGTCACGCAGGTTCTGCACCGTGTTGTCAGCCAGACCGCTGCCATAGGGGTCGTTACGGGCCAGGATGGAGATCCGCTGCGCACCGTCGGTGGACATCAGCGCCGCCAGCGCCTGGGCCTGCAGTGAATCGGGCGGAGCGGTCCGGAAGTACAGGCCCTTGTCGGGCCAGCAGGTGAACTCGTCGGAGGTGTTGGCGGGCGAGAACGCGACCACGCCCGCACCGGTGATCTTGTCGATGACCAGCTTCGTGACCCCGGAGGCGGCAGCACCGACAATCACCTGCGCACCCTGGCCGAGCTGGCGGTCGACGGTCTGGTTCGCCGTGTCGGTCCTGTCGTCGCCGGAGTCGCCGCGAAGGTGGGTGACCTGATTGCCCAGCACCCCGCCAGCCGCGTTGACCTCCTTGACCGCGACCTCGACCGCGGCGAACTCAGGGGGACCCAGGAATTGCAGGCTGCCGGTCTCCGGCAGCAACGTGCCGATCTTCAGCGGTGCGATGCTCGGCTGCCCGCTCGGCTTGGCCTGTGGGGGGTTCTCACACGTAGTGGCCAATGGTCCCCCGCCACCGGCCGATCCCTGGCCACCAGGCGCAGCGGTGTTGCCACCACCACAGCCGGCCATGACGACCGACAAAGTGCCTAGCAGGGCTGCCATGCGGAGCGCGGTGCGCTGCGCCATGCATCTCTCCTCAGAACAAACGGGTGGGCTGCCGGCATTGCCGTCCGGCCATGCGATCGTCAGACCGTAATCCTGCCAGTGGCGGGACGGCACGATCGGCCGCCCTGTCGTGACGAAGATGTAATCCGGCAGACCCGCTGCTGCCCTGGCCGGCTGTCCCCCGCCCGGATCAGGACAGACTCTCGATGACTGCCTGAGCCACCGCTTTCATGGGAGTGCGGCGGTCCATCGCATTGCGCTGGATCCAGCGGAACGCCTCGGGTTCGGTGAGGCCGTGCCGGACCATCAACAGCCCTTTGGCGCGCTCCACCACCTTGCGGGTCTCCAGCCGGTCGGTCAGACCCGCCACCTCCGACTCCAGGGCGATCAATTCACGGAAGCGCGACACCGCCAGCTCCACCGCAGGCACCAGGTCCTTGCGGCCGAACGGCTTCACCAGGTAGGCCATCGCACCGGCATCACGGGCCCGTTCCACCAGCTCCCGTTGGCTGAATGCGGTGAGGATCACCACCGGCGCGATACGCCGCTCGGCGATGATCGACGCCGCGTCGATACCGTCCATCTTCGGCATTTTCACGTCCATGATCACCAGATCGGGGCGCAGCCGCTCGGCCTGCTCGACAGCCTGCAGGCCGTCAGCCGCCTCGCCGACCACGGCGTACCCTTCCTCGGAGAGGATCTCGACGAGGTCCAGCCGGATCAGCGCCTCGTCCTCGGCGACGAGCACCCGACGTGCGGTCGCAGTGCGGTCCGGCTCGGTGGGTACCGCACCTACATCAGCCTGCTGAGTCACCGGGGAGACCTCCGTCCGTTTGGCCAACACCCTGACCTGCCACGATAGCGGTGCCAGGATCGGAGTCGGGGCTAAACCAACCCTTCCTACAGTGATTTCGCCAACACCCCGACCGTGACCCTGCAACACCCGCACCCGCGCGCTGCTAGCATCCGGGTGGTTTGACGTTGGGGGATGTGCTGGCCGGGATGGCGGAATTGGCATACGCGGACGCCTCAAAAGCGTCTGTCCGTAAGGACATGCGGGTTCGAGTCCCGCTCCCGGCACAATGAGGAGGCGTCATCGATCGTGCGCTGCTGCTGTCCACTCTCGGGATCGTGGACGGGGACGTCACCGCCTCTGACCGTCAAGCCGCCGAGATCCTTGGCTCACACACGCCCAAGCGCGGATTGCCTGGCTGCGGCGAGGGGCCGCCGCGCGGATCGATCGGGCGACCGCATGGGATCGGGCGACCGCATGGGCGTCCCTTGACACTGACCGACTCGGCCGCGACCGTACAGGGTAATAGGAGCGGGTAGAGCTGTCGTCTGAGCCGGCCGCCGGGAACAAAGGGTGGACTTCAGGATCCTCCGCCCGCTGAAAGTGCGTGCCTGGCGGGTCGTCCACGGCCTGGCACGCCGCGAGATCCTGGCGTTCGGTCCGATCTGGGACGGGCCGCGAGCCCGGCGACGGGCAGAATGATGGCCGCCTCACGGGAAAGCGCCCGACCCCGGGCCTCGTGTAGTGCGAAGGGTTCGGCACCCAGGGCGTCGGTTAGCCCGTCCCGAGCGGGCCGCACCTCTTGAGGAAACCGCAAGCGGAGACTCAGCCGTGCCACCAAGCATGATTCCTATGGCAGACTGCGGAACCGCCCTACCGGGAATGTCGCCCGGGGAGGCCACGGCACGTGCGGCCGTACACTTAATTCTGGTGAGTGAGGGTACGAGCACGGCGACAATTGTCGTCACCGACATGGTCGACAGGCCTGCGTGCTCGCCAGGGTGAGGAGCGCGCTGACGAGTTGCGTCGCGTCCACGACCGGCTGCTCGCCGCACGCCCCCGGTGGACCTCCATACAGCTGTCGCAGGGACGAGAGACACAGGATGCATCTGCAGCCAACCGCTGGTGCTCCATGACGACCCTCAGTATCTTCGAGGCCACTTCACGCTCATGACGAGTCGACAAAACAGCGCCAGGAGCAGCAGGCGCTGCCTCGTCGGTTGGAAGGTATCCGCAAATAGGGTTTTCAGTTGAGGGCTCACAGTGTGCTCCCTTTGAACCGCTCGGGCTGTTGTGCGACAAGCGGATTCTCTCTGTCAACACTCTCGACCCGTCGCGTAGGACGCTGTCACACTCGACATGGGCAGCGTCAGGTTGCCGACACCTTTGCGGGTTCCTGGGCGTCGCGCCCTGAGGCACTGCGTTTCTCAGGGATGGCCAACGTCATGTCCCCAGGCCGCGAGCGCGGCGACGGCCAGGGCGATGGCAGCCTCGCGGGACAGCGCCCGATCCCGGCCTCGTGCAGTGCGAAGCGTTCGGCACCCAGGACGCCGGCCTGCCGGACCCGGGCATGCCGCACCTCTTCGGTTATGACCCGCACTCGATGGCCTCCCGCAGCTCCGCCAGACGAAACGGCAGGACCTACGAGGAGCACGGGCTCGTCGTCTTCCGCTTCCGCGACGGCAGGATCGTGGACGCGTGGCAGGCCTCCATGAGCCCCCTACGCCCACGACGCGTTCTTCTCCTGATCCGCTCTAAGGCTCCCCGGCTGGGTGCTCGCCGGTGCTCGCTTCGGCAGCTGTATTGCGCTGGACCGCCTCATCGGTCTTCCGCTGCTCCGCTGTTGCCGTGAACTGCACCCATTCGCAGCCCGCCGAGAACAGCGGGATGTGTCCGGGAGGGACGTCGAAGGCCTCGCCCGCGGCAACGTCGAAGGACCCGTCCTTTGTCTTGAAGGTGAGCTGTCCGCTTACCACGTAACCCTGGTGTCGACACTGGCACATGTCGTCGGGCAGTCCCCGGAACAGCGGGGTGGAATCGAATGCCCGGTCGGCGCGCCCGAACTCTGCTGTGACGTCCCCGGAATCGACCCTCCGGATTTCCCCCACACCCTCCTGCTCGAAAACGACTTGACCGTCGCTCCTGCGGAGCGTTCCCATGTCATTCTCCTTTCGACGGCGTGGATGATTCGCTGAGCTAGGAAGCAGGTGAACCGCTACGTCGGCGTAAAGCTTCGATATCTTTCACAATCAGCCTGTGTCCCTCGAAGCGTAGATAGCCTCTGCGCTCGAATTGGTGCAGGATCTGGTTCACGCTCTGCCGCGATCCCCCGACCATGGCAGCGAGATCCGACTGGGTCATCTTGAGGTCGAGCGACAAACGTTCACCCGGATGGTCAGGTGGGTCCTCAATCAGGCGAAGTAATAGCTTGGCGACCCTGCCGTGAAGGTCCAGGAAGACGAGGTCTCCGGCCTGTGCGATCATGCCGCGCACGAGCCTGCCAAGGGAGCGCAGGACGACGTCGGTCACCCCAGGCTGTCTGGACATCAGGTCCAAGAGCGTGGCTCGCGTCAGCGTCAGGACAGTCGTGGGCTCCAGAGTTTGGATCGATGCCGAACGAGGCCCTCCGTCGATGAGAGCGAGTTCGCCGAAGACCTCGGGTGGCTGCAGCGTGGCGAGGATCATCTCGGCTCCGTCCTCCGAGGCAAAGACGACCTTGACTCGTCCCTCCGCCAGAACGAACACCGCATCTCCCGTGTCACCCTGGTGGAATATGTGCTCGCCCTTCTGGTAGATGCGTCGACGGGCGCAAGCACCAAGGTCAAGAAGTTCAGAGTGGTCGAGGCCTGCGAACAGCGGAGTTCTTGCCAGCAGGGATGCCGCTTGCTCGGCTTTCATCGAGGACCCCAGCCTTCGCAGCCCAACCTGCGCCGAAGCCTAACCTCCGCCATCGCAGCTCGCCAGAGGCCGTGGTCCAGCTCAGCCGCGGAGGCTGGATACTGTTCGGTGACCGGAGGGGAACGGCGACCATGGTCGAGACCGCGACGTGCCCACAGTGCAACGGGCGGAACCCCACCGCTCAGCGGTTCTGTGGATCCTGCGGTGCCTCCCTGGCCCACTCATGCCCGGCTTGCGGCGAACGCTACCAGCCCGGGTCCCCGTGGTGCGGCAGCTGCGGAGCCGATGTCGCGGCCTTGTCCACGCCTGCGGACTCGTCGGAGACGGAGACGGAGGAGCGGCGTTGGGTGACCATCGTCTTCGCCGACCTCTCGGGTTTCACTAGCCTCGCGGAGTGTTCGGACCCGGAGGAGGTGCGGTCGACGGTCGACCGCTGCATGTGCCTGCTCGGCCTGGCTGGCCATCGGGTGCAGTCTCACTCCGACTGAGCGCCCAGTCTCCGCTGTACCGATGGTGGGCAGGGACGCCGAGTTACGGCTCGTAATGTATCCGCCCTGTCACAGATCGCTACGGTGATGCGGTATCGCTAGTTGGCTGGACGGCGCGCCACGATCATTCCAATCGGCACGCCCGGCGCAGCGGGAAGGACCCGGATGCTCTCGTAGTCCGCTGCGCCCAACATCTCGGCGGCATGGTGGGAGAACAGGCGCCCGCTGCCGAACAGAAGACTCATCAGTCGCAGGACCGCGGGCTGCAGGCCTTCCCCCTCGGCCGCGAGCGACCCCACAACCGCCCAGCCGCCGGGGTGCAGTGCCGCGCGTACCCGGTGCAGTCCCCGGGCGGCGACGTCGGCGGGCAGGAACATGACCGGAACCCACGCCAGGTCGTAGCAGTTCTCGTCGGTTAGCTCCTGCACCGGCTCCGGGCGCAGATCGATCCGGCCGTCGAGGCCCGCCTCGGCGACGTTGCGCCGGGCCAGCTGGAGTGCGGTTTCGAAGACGTCGATGCCGACGACCCGCAGGGTCGGAAACTGACGGCACATCGCGATGGCCAGGCGTCCGACCCCCGTACCCACGTCGAGGAAGCGTGCGGTGGGGGCTTCCAGGGCCTCGGTAAGGTCTTCCAGCGCGGGAAAGAGCCGCTCGGCCCATACGGTGACCGGCTCCGTTGAGCGCACGCCCCACGCCTCGAGCAGTGCTGGATCCGCATAGCCCCATCCGTGTGCTGATGCGCCACCGGCCCGGAAACGGGCCACCAGCTCTGCCGCCTGCAACTGGGTGGCATGCAGGTCCGCGCGAGGATCCCTTTGCGCCGGCCGCTGGTGTAGGCCGACATGCCTGGCGTGCAGACGAAGGCGTCTCCGGCGACCCGGACGAGGCCGAGCGCGGCAAGCACATCGAGGACGGCCTTGATCAGGGCGGCGGACGCTCCAGTCCGTTCGCTGATCTGGGCGGGGGTTTGCGGAGTGGCGAGCTCGTCGAGGATCCCACCCTCAAGGGCGCCCGCGAGCGCGGAGAAGGCCCACACGGACGCGCCCAGCTCGAGGATCCTTTGGCGCTCCTGAGCGCCCGGAACAACGATCTCCCCTTGGCCTGGCTCGCCGGCGGTTGCGGCACCCGGCCGACGACCGGCCTGCTTCCCGTCCTCTACGCCCATGAGCCAATTCTCCCGCTCGCCCTACATGGAGACTTATCGGGGTAATTGGGGCGTCGATAGCCCCGATAAGTCTCCATGTCGGGGCGGTTACGCGGGTGTGGGGCGGTTACGCGGGGGCGGGGCGGTTACGCGGGTGCCGGGGCGGGCAACACGCCGAGCTGTTCGAGGAGGTCCAGCCGATCGAAGTGAAGTCGCGCTGAGACGATCACGCCTTCCTCGACCTCGAAGTCCTCTGAGTAGGTGAGGGCCACGCGTTTGCCCGTGGGAGGGATGTCTCCACCAGGGGTGCGGAACGTTCCCTGATGCGTTCCTTCAGCTCTGCCCTGGATAACGACGGCCGAACCCTGCTCGACAACGCGGGTGGCGGTCAGCTCGATGTCGGGGAATGCCTCCCAAAGAACAGAGTTGAACGCGGCCACCTGATCGGGTCCTTGAAGCAGGGCGCCTGGGACCGCCCACTCAACGTCAGGACTCAACAGTGCCCGGAACTCCTTGGCATCCTGAGCGTTGAACAACGCGATCTTCCTGTGCATCACATCTGCTGCCTGTCCCATCTGTGGCTCCTTTCGTTTTCGTGTGCCGGGTAACCGGAATTGTGTGCGCCCGTCACGCCGGCGGCTGTCAGGTACTTGACATGGACGGTGTCAACTCGCCGACACTTTTCGAGCTCTCGGGGCCCGGCTGGGTCGCGTCAGGTCCGCCACTCGATGGGGGCGCGCGGATCGGGCTTGTACGAGCAGAAGTAGCCCGTTCTGACCGTCGTCGCCAGGTGTGCCCCCAGCGCTGGGTGAGCCTTCTCGATCCGCTTCAGGCACGCACGCAGCGACTTGCTGACGTTCGAGCGCGCCCGCCCTGCCGGCGAGTCGGTCGCAGGTGTGGTGCCGGGCACGAGGTCGAGAACATGAAACTCGCGGCCGGGGGCGGCCAGCAACCTCCGCAGGTAATGCAGGCCCTTGGCGTCCTTCATGCGAATGACGATCCGCTCGAAGCCAATGGTCCAGTAGTCCCCCTCGCGGCGGAAGACCGAGTGGGAGTCCTGGGCGATCGAGTCGAGCTGCGCCTCCCTCAGGACCGGGGCCGGCGGTAAGCCGGCCTGGGTCGCGACGACCTCGTCGTAAAGCTGGTTCATCCCCAGCTCCTGGGCCGCCTTCAGCGCATCCGCGAGCAGCTGCCTCGCTCGCTGATGGTCCAAGGTGGCGCCCCGGTGGGCGAGCATGGTGCCGTAGGCGCCCTGAGTCAGGGCGAGGTAGGGCCGCGCGCCGATCCGCTTGGTGGATTCGAGGGCCACCTCGAAGTGGCGGGCGGCAGCGTCGAAGCGGGACAAGGAGGCGGCGAGCACACCGAGGTAGTAGGCAATGGGTCCCAGCGGGGCGACGGCGTCGCGCCCCGCCAGAACCCAGCGGCGTTCGTACGGGCGAACGAGGTCGTACATGGCGGCTCGCTGGTGGGAGGCACCTGCGTGGGCAGCCAGCAACGTGATCGCGACACCAGCCATGGACAGCCAGAACGGGGGCGGGATCCGGTCCCGGGCCCGCCAAACCTGGGGGAAGGCTTCTTTGATGCCAGCTCGGTCTCCCGCCACGCAGAGGAAGGCCAGGTTCACCAGCCTCGCGAGTTCGGGAGGATGCTCGCGCCCCGCGGGCTCGAAGTACGCGGCAGTCTCCTGAGGCCGTCCCTGCAAGGCCCGCAACACCGCCATCTGGACGTGGTGCGAGATCCGCACGTTGACGTCCCCGACCTGCTCCCCAAGCGCAAGCGAGCGCTGAGCGAGAGCCTCGGCATCGGCGAACTCGCCACGCCACATCGCCTGCGTCGCGCGGAACATGTACGCGTGGGCGAATGAAATGCGGGTATCCGAATCGCCCGGCCAGCGCCTCGTGCGCGTCGATCTCGCGATCGGCTCCCGCTATGTCGCCCATCTCGAACAGGTCTGACAGCTGCCAGACGTGTCCGGATATCTCCAGGGAGAAGTCGCCGGATTGCCGCGCGAGCTCGATGACCTCCGCCGACAGCCGCACGCGCTCCTCGACGTTGTCCGGACCCCACACCGCGAGGTGACGGGCGTGCAACGCGTAGGCGAGGGTCGGACCGTCTTCCAGGCGGCGGGCTAATTCCACGGATGCTCGACTCAACGAGTCCCTCCGGGCCAGCGAGTCGAATGGTGAGAGGTACAGAGCGGTGGCCAGCCGGGCCAGCACGCGCACCTTGAGCAGCGTCTCCTGGGTACTTAACGCCGCCAGGGCCTCCTCCAGCAGCTCCACCTTGACCGGATCGAAGGACCAGGCCTCCATGTATGCCCCGCCGTACCCGACCTCGCCCACCCGCAGTGCTGCCTCTGCCAGCCGATGAGGGTTCTTGAACTGCCGAGCGAGGAAGGTGGCGGACTGAAACGTTGCGCTCGCCTCGGAGACGTGCCCGGCCCACCACTGGGCATCGCCGAGAGCGAGGAGCAAGTCGAAGCGCTTCAGAGCGGTATCCGGGTCGGTCGCCGCAGCCCGTTCCAGGGCTGCGCGCAGGTTCGGCAGCTCGGTGGCGAGGCGATGCAGGACGGGATCGTCTCGCCCAGCGCGCAGCACCGCCGGTTCGGCGCGCTCGGCCAGCCCGACGTAGTAGGCGAGATGGCGCTCGCCCACGGCATCGACCTCATCAGCTTCGACCAGCCGCGCGGCGGCATACTGGCGGACGGTCTCGAGCAGCCCGTACCGCACTTCGGCGTCCTGTTCGCGAGTGGTGACCAGCGACTGGTCGACCAGGCCGGTCAACAGATCGAGCACGGCATAGCGGTCGATTCCGTCGCCGCCACACACGTGCTCGGCGGCCTCCAACGTCCAGCCGCCAGTGAACGCTGCGAGCCGCCGCAGCAGCGCCCGCTCACCCTGGCTGAGCAGCTCGTAGCTCCAGTCGATGGAGGCCTGCAGGGTCTGCTGGCGTGGCATCGCCGTGCGGCTGCCGCCGGTGAGCAGGTGGAACCGATCGCCCAGGCGCTCGGCGATCTGCCGGGGCGCGAGTATCCGCACCCACGCGGCGGCCAACTCGATGGCGAGCGGGATGCTGTCGAGCTCCTGACAGATCTGCGCGATGGCGGGCGCGTTGACCTCAGTGATCCTGAAATCGGGACGCACCTGCACGGCGCGGTTGATGAACAGGCGCGCCGCGTCGGACCCTCGCAGGACCTCGACCGGCGCACGCTGGACATCGACCGGCAGTGACATCGACGGCACCTGCCACGCCGCCTCCCCCGGCAGCCCCAGCGGCGCCCGGCTCGTCGTCAGCACCGTGAGCGACGGGCACGCGCGCAGCAGCCGGTCGGCGAGCTCCGCGCAGGGGGCCAGCACGTGCTCGCAGTTGTCGAGCACGAGCAGTGCGCGGCGGCCACGCAGGTAGGCGACGAGCGTCCCCAGCGGCCCCTGACCTGGCAGCTCTCGCACGCCGATGGCGCCGATCACCGAGGCTGGCACCAGTGCGGCGTCCTCCAGCCGCGCAAGCTCGACCCACCACACCCCGTCGAGGTGGCCATCCATCGCGCCGGCGGCTGCCTGCAGCGCCAGGCGCGTCTTGCCGCAGCCGCCCGCGCCGGTCAGCGTCAGCAGCCGCACCTGCCCGAGCAGCTCGCCGACCTCGGCCAGCTCCACGGACCGACCGACGAAACTGGTCAGCTCACTAGGCAGATTGTTGGACAGGGCGCCCAGCGAGCGCAGCGGCGGGAACTCGACGGGCAGGTCAGGGTGCGCGAGCCCGAAGACGTGCTCGGACCGGCCTAGATCGCGCAGCCGGTGCATACCCAGATCGATCAGCTCGACACCGTCGGGAAGCCGGTCGAGGACGAGATCCCGCGTCGTTTTGGACAGCACCACCTGGCCGCCGTGCGCAACGGCACGCAACCGGGCACAGCGGTTGACCGCCGGACCAAAGTAATTCTCCTCGTCGCGCAACTGGGCCTCAGCGGTGTGCAGGGCCATGCGCAACTTCAGCGACGCACCCTCCGGCCACCGCTCGGCGTAAAAGGCGCGCTGGATGTCCAGCGCGGTGGCCAGCGCTGCCGAGGCACGCCTGAACGCCGCCACGATGCTGTCGCCCTCGCCCTGCTCCTGCGGGCGCACCCCCGTGCAGCGCGATCGCCGCATCCAACAACTGGTAATGCCGGCGGATCGCGGCGCCCATCGACTCCGGGGCGGATTCCCACAGGAACGTCGAGCCCTCGACGTCGGTCAGCAGGAACGTCACCGTGCCAACCGGCAGACGAACGGCCGCCTGCTCGATACTGCTCATGTCCACTGGGGATTCTCCCCACCGCGGTGAGCCGACCATCCAACCCGGGCACTCGCGATAGTGTCCCACCGCCAGGGCTTGCATGCATACGACTGAGTCGTCCAGGTACAGTTGCATGTGGGGATCGTGCCGTGACCGTCGTCCTGCGCCAGCGAGAACCGCTGGACCTGCATCAGGTGGATGACAATTCCTGTTTGACCTGTGTCGCTGCAAACGTTCTGTACCTATTAGGGGTCACCGATACCCCGGACACGCGGTGGGTTGATCGCGAGGTTGGTCGGGAGCCAGGTTGCGGAGCGCCGCGCGCCGCGGCCAGGCGCTTGCTGCTCGAGCAAGGCCTGTCTCTACACATGGTGTGCGCCTACGAGCCGCAGCGGTTCCTGCAGGAGGGCCTCGATTACCTGAGGCACTACTACCGCCAGGAGTGGGACTCTTCGTGGGACGAGTACTGGACACGGCATCGGCTGCTGCAGCACCGCCACGAGTGTCTCGCGACCCAAGAGTTGAGTACCTTCGGCGCCCGGATGCGCACTGAGCACCGTGCACCCACGCTCGCCGACATCCGCGGCGCCCTGGACCGCGGCCACCTGGTGTGGATCTCTGTCGATAACAACTGGGACGACGTCGACTGTCACGCGGTTCTGGTCTACGGCCAGCGAGGCAACACGTTCGACATCTACTCGCCGGAAATCTCACGTAGCTGCCTGCAGCAGTACCGCCGTAGGCGCCTGGACAGGGTGTGGCTGCGCAGCGAGGGCATCACCACCGTGCGGTAACGATGACCAGAAACGCTACTGCCGGCGGGCGCGGGCGCGCCGCTTTCCCTCGTGCATCGCCTGTACCCGGGCGATCGGGATGGCGCGGCCCTCCTCGATCAGGTCCGCGGGCAGCAACTGCGGCTCGGGCATCCGCTCGTGCCACGGGTCACCGTCGGCTAGCAGCGCGGCGGCGGTGCGGATGGTGAAGTCGCCCGGAACAACGCGGTCGAGCTCATCCCATGTCACCGGGAAGGACACTGGTACACCGGGACGCACCCGCGGGCTGTAGGCCGCCACCACGGTCGCGCCGCCGGAGCGAGTGGAGTCCAGGAACACCTTGCCGTCGCGGTACTCCCGGATGAATGCCGTCGTCGCGACGTCGGGGGCGAGCCGCTCGGCCCGTGCGGCGAGAGCCCTGGTCGCCGCCGCCTCCTCCTCGATCCCCACCGAGTCATCGAGCGGCACGAACACGTGCAGGCCCTTCGCCCCGCTGGTCTTGACCGCGCCCGCCAGCCCGGCGTCGGCCAGGGCCTGCCGCACGAGCTGGGCCGCCCGGATCACATGCGGGAACGCGTCGCCGACCGGCGGGTCGAGGTCGAGCACCAGGTACGTCGGGTGGCTCGCCCTGTCTGGTATCAGCGCGGGGTGGTATTCCACAGCACGCTGGTTGGCAAACCACAGCAGCGTGCGCCGGTCATTGCACAGGGCATAGGCCACTTCGCGTCGGGACGCCTCGGCCCACACGGTGGTCGTCGGCACCCAGTCCGGGGTGTACTTCGGCACGTTCTTCTGCATGAACGGCTGCTGGCCGGGCCGCACGCGGATCACTGACAGCGGCCGGTCCCGAAGCTCGAGCAGGATGCGGTCCCGAACAGCGTCCAGGTAGTCCACCAGGTCCCGCTTGGTCGCATCCGCGCCGTCGAACAGGGGCCGGTCAAGGTTGGTCAGCCCGACCCCGGCGCGGGACTCCGCAGCGTTCGCGCGGCTCACCCGCACCGCCTGCCAAGCATGATCGGCACCATCTGTCCTCCCATGCCGCCCGAGGATCGTCGAACACCCCTCCTACCACCTCAGCGCTGCGGCGGCCAGAGGGAACGGCGCGGGCCAGGCAGCACGATCTCTCGCGGACTGCGGTCTGGCCGGAGGCCGCGCCATGAGGCATGTCGCAGGCGGCCGTCAGCGGTCCATTGGCGGTACTCAACCTCGCCAACAAGGTCCGGCTCGGTCCAGTGCGTGCCGCGGGCGTGCTCGCGGGGCACTACGTCATCGAAAGGGCTGGTGGAGCGCGCATGGCTGCTCAGCATGGCCAGCAGATCTCGAAGCATGCGGTCGGTGAAGCCGGTGCCGACGTCCCCGGCGTAGCGCAGTTGTCCAGTTTCGTCATACACGCCCAGCAGCAGCGCGCCGATGGTGCCGGCGCGGTGGCCTTCACCGGGGCGCCACCCGCCGATGATCACTTCTTGGGTGTGGCGCAGGGGAGTTTTGATCCAAGTACGGGCTCTGCGGCCCGGTTCGTAACGAGAGTCCAGCCACTTGGCGACGACGCCTTCCAGGCCGTGCTGGCAGGCCAGGTCCAGCAACACCGAGGCGGCGATGCCGGTGTGATTGGCCGGGATGCCCACCGGCCCGCCAGTGAGCTGCAGCTGATCCAGCAACTCCCGCCGCTGTACGTAGGGCTTGGCCAGCAGCGGCCCATCGAGATGCAACACATCGAAGATGTAGAACTGCACCGGCGCCGAGCGCACCAGAGCCGGGGACGGTCGCCGCACATGCATCCGGGACTGCAGCCGCCCGAAGTCCGGGCGGCCGTGCTGATCGAGGGTGACCAGTTCGCCGTCCAGCAGCACCGGCCGGTCCACCAACTCTGCCAGCACATCGAGCTCGGGGTAGCCGGCGGTGATGTCACGGCCGTTGCGCGAGGTGGCACGTACCAAGCCAGGGATCGCCGCGACGATCGCCCGGACACCGTCCCACTTCCACTCGAACGCCCAACCGGAACCGCCGGGCGCCGCACCGAGGCTGGCCATCATCGGCGCCACCGGATCAGGCAAGGAGACAGCCACTGCCACATTGTCGGTGTTCGGCGTTGCTGCCGGCGCGCCGAGCTATACCTTTGGCAGTTCCTGTTGCCGGCCGACGAGCGGGGCGAGGGGATCGCCGTACGTCTGGACTCGATCGATCACCGTCCGGGCGGTCCAGCGATCCGGCCGCAGGTCGGGATCGTCGAGTTCTTCCCAGTGGATGGGGACAGACACCGGTGCTCCAGGGGCGGGCCGAGCGCTGAACGGAGCCACCAGGGTCTTGTTGATGGCGTTCTGGGTGTAGTCCAGGCGGGCCAACCCTTCCCGGCGGTCTTTGTGCCACTCCCAGCTGACCAGCTCGGGCACCACATGGCCGACGGCGCGGGAGATCTTCTCGACCCATGTTCTGGTGTCGCTGAAGGAGTAGCCGGACCTGACGGGTACCCAGATCTGGATGCCCCGCTTGCCGGTGAGCTTCGGCATCGCTGCTACGCCGACGTGGTCCAGCGCCACCCGGTACAGCCGGGCGAGCACCAGGACGTCGTCGAAGCTGCTGGCCGAGCCGGGGTCGATGTCGATCAGGGCCCAAGTCGGCTCGTGCACGTCGGGCAGCCGGGAGGTCCATGGGTGCAATTCCACCGCCCCGAAGTTCGCCAGCCAGACCAGAGCGGGCACGCTGTCGATGACGGCATACCACTGGGTCTCCCCCGGGTCGGCCTCCTCGTTGCGCCAGCGTGTCAGCCACTTCGGTGCGTGACTGGGAATCTCCTTGTGCCAGAAACCTGGGCGGTCGACGCCATCGGGATACCGGTGCGAGTTCACCGGGCGGCCAGCCAGGTAGGGCAGCATGAAAGGCGCGATCACCGCGTGGTAGCGGACGAGGTCTCGCTTGGTGATCGTTCGCTCCCCTCCCCGCGCGGGGAACAGCGCCTTGTCCAGATTGGTCAGCTTGAGCTCGCGTCCCTGCACGACCCACCGGCCCCGGGGGCCGAGCGCCTCCAGCGCGGCGAGCTCTTCCTCCGTGGGCGGGTCCCATCCAAGCCCTGGTGCCGGGTCCAATCGGACGGCAGCTTCGCCGGCCGGTAGGTCGCTGCGCCACAGCGCCTCGGGAGCTGCTGCGACCTCGTCGTTCGTGCGTCCGGTCTTGACCGACTTGGGGTGATCCTCAGGGTTCCATCCGGGCTGCGCGTGGTCGTCGTTCTTGTGCAGCAACAGCCATTGCTCTTTGCCCGGCCGGTCTTCGTCCGTGCGTACGAGAACGAAACGACCGGCGAGCTTTTCGCCACAGAGGTCGAAGTGCAGCTCGCCGCGCTCGATCGCCCGTGCCGGGTCATCAGTCCTCGACGGTTGCCACGTCCCCCAGTCCCACACGATGACGTCGCCCCCACCGTATTCCCCTTGCGGAATGACGCCCTCGAAGTCGAAGTATTCGAGGGGATGGTCCTCGACATGGACCGCCAACTGCTTCGCCTTCGGGTCAAGCGTCGGCCCCCTGGGCACGGCCCAGCTGGCCAGCACCCCGTCCACTTCCAGCCGCAGGTCATAGTGCAGACGGCGGGCGCGGTGGCGTTGCACCACGAACCGACCCGAACCCGTCGCCATCTCAGACCCGGCGGGCTCTGCGGTAACCGAGAAATCCCGCTTGGCGCGGTACGCCCGTAGCCGCTCCTGCCGGTCGCTCATCGCACGCTGCGATCAGTCACCCGACGCCTCGGCCACGGCCTTCTCCAGCTCGGTGCGGTCCATCTTCGACCGGCCCGGCACGTCGAGGTCGCGGGCCATCTCGGTGAGATCGGCCTTGCTGGTCTCGGACAGATCCTGCTCATTGCCGCCTTGGCGGTCCGGCCGGCTCCCGCCGCTGCGAGCCGAGTCGATGCTGCGCTGCAAGGCCGTGAGGAGATCCGACATCTCGGTGGCCGCGGGCGGTTGCGCTGCGGTGACGACTTCGCGGCCGTGGCGCTTGTCCTCGATGAGCTGCTCCACACGTTCGCTGTAGGTGTCGTGGTAGTCATCCGGGCGCCAAGGTCCACTCATCGACTCGATCAATCCAACCGCCATGTCCAGCTCCTTGCCCCGGGCCGGTGACCGTTGCGGCAGAATGTCCAGATCGTCGGCCGGGTGACGGATCTCGTCGGCGAAGAACAGGGTCTCCAATGCCAGCACGCCGTCATCGGCGCGGATCGCGGTGAGGTATTCCTTGCCGCGCATGACGAAGGTCGCGATACTCGCGCGGTTGGTCCGCGCCATGGCCTCGCACAGCAGCGCGTAGGGACGGGCGTACTGCTCGCCGCTGGGAGCAAGCCAGTACGTCTTCTGAAAGTAGACGGGGTCGATCTCGTCGAGATCGATGAACGTGATGATGTCGATGGTGCGGGAGCGACCCGGGGCGATGGCCTCCAGCTCCTCCGGCTCGACGAGCACATAGTCCCCGCCGCCGATGTCCTTGCCCTTGACGATATCGGCGTAGTCCACCTCCTTGCCGGTCCGCTCGTTGATCCGCTGGTAGCGAATGCGGTCAGCGGTGCCACGCTGGAACTGGTGGAAATGGACGGTGTGATCCTGGGTCGCGCTGAACAGTCCGATCGGGATCACCACCAGGCCGAAGTTGATCGATCCCGTCCAGATAGCGCGTGCCATCGCCGTTGACCTCCTCTGGCAGCTGCCGGGGGGCCGGAAGCTCCTACTCCCCGGACCCCGGCTCTGCCATCTGCCGGTGGGCGGCCGCCTTCAGTTTATCGGGAAGCACACTGCTGGCGACTCCTTGCGCCTTGGTCGTGACCGAACCAGCGACGATCTTGTCCTTACCCTCCATGAGAGCATCGAAGCCCTGCATAAACCCCCATCGCGGACACCGCGTAGTCCTCCCGTACCCCCGATTTCGTCGTGCCCCGCCGCGACCCGTCAAGTAGGTTGCGGTCAAGTGGACAGCGCGGCGCAATGGGGCCAAGGTGGGCATATCTGGCAACGATGGCCGCGCGACGGAGGGAGGCCCATGACTGACTCGCGGCACGACGACTACTGGATGCACGACGAGGCACCTCTCCCGGTTGCATATGCCGGACAGGCCGCCGAAGCAATCCGCGAGGCCACCTACCGGATGCAGCGGATGCAGCTGGCTCGGGAGGTTCCCGAGCAGCTTGACGTGCACAGCCTGACCGCGGTGGGCGCCGCGCTCGAAGACATCACTCGGGGGTTGGCACAGTTCGCCGGGCAGGTCGCGGCAGCGCTTCCTGATTCGGTTGATCAACACCTCACGGCATCCCAGGAGATCCGCGACGGACTGGTCGCCTTCCGTATCGCAGTACTGGACGCGAGTGTCGCAGCGCGATCGCTCGGGTCGTCCGCCACCTCGGCGAGCGATGGCGTGGTACCGTACCCGCGTCGCGGGTGAACTCGGGCGCAGCTGATCAACCTCAGCGGCTATCAACCTCAGCGGCGAACCCGGACCAGACCTTCCTGCACCACGCTGGCGATCAACCTGCCATCCCGACCGAAAAACCGTCCGGTGGCCAGCCCTCGTCCTCCTGTTGCCGACGGTGAGGCGCAGTCGTAGAGCACCCATTCGTCGATCCGGAACGGTCGGTGGAACCACATCGCATGGTCCAAGCTGGCGGCCACAAGGTCATGGCCGAGCGTGTGACCGTGCCCGGCCGCCACCGACCACAGCAAGGTCAGGTCCGAGGCGAAGGCCAGCACGCACACGTGCACCAGGGGATCGTCAGGCAGTGTGCCGTCGGCACGCAGCCACAGCTGGTGGTGCTCCCCGGATCTGGCCTCGCCTCGCTCACCGGCCCACACCGGCGGGGTCACGTAGCGCAGATCGAACGGCCGCGGCATGCGCGTGATCGCGTATGGGGCATCACCGACACGGCGCGCCCATACCTCCAGGTCGTCTAGCTGTTCCGGGGGCGCGACCTTGGGCATCGGGTCGGCATGTTCCAGGCCCTGCTCCGGTAGCTGGAACGACGCGGACAGCGAAAAGATCGCCTTGCCGTGCTGGATCGCCACTACTCGCCGCGTAGTGAACGACCGCCCGTCGCGAATCCGGTCCACGTCGTAGATGATCGGCACCCGCGGATCACCGGCCCGGATGAAATAGGCGTGCAGCGAATGCACCCCGCGCTCAGGCGGCACGGTGCGACCGGCCGCGACCAACGCCTGACCGGCGACCTGCCCACCGAAGATCCGCACCGAGGGCTCCAACGGGCTGACGCCGCGGAAGATGTCGTCCTCGATGCGCTCGAGGTCCAGTAAGGCCACCAGACGATCCACCACGGGCTGGCCGCGTGGCACACCGCTCACGCTGGTCTGGAAACTGTCAGCCAAGATCCTCCTCGCCCAGGCGGTGCACCCGGACGAGGTTAGTGGAGCCCACGGTCGCTGGCGGAGATCCGGCCACGATCACCACCAGATCGCCTGGCTGGTATCGCCCGATCGTCAACATCGCTTGGTCCACCTGCCGGACCATCGCATCGGTGGTCTCGGCCCGAGGAACCAGGAAGGTCTCGGTGCCCCAGGTCAGCGCGAGCTGGTTGCGAACCTGGGGCTCGGGGGTGAACGCCAGTAGCGGTAGGCGGGTGTGCAGCCGGGCCAGCCTGCGGACGGTGTCGCCGGACTGGGTAAATGCCACCAGGGCCTTGGCCGCCATCCGCTCCCCGATGTCACGGGCCGCGTAGGACAGCACACCCCGCTTGGTCCGCGGCACGTGATTGAGCGGTGGCACATTCGGCGAGTCCGCCTCGACGGCCCGCACGATGCGGCTCATCGTTTCGACGGTCTGGATCGGGTAGCGTCCGACGGCGGTCTCCCCGGACAGCATGACCGCGTCGGCGCCGTCGAGCACCGCGTTGGCCACGTCGGAGGCCTCGGCCCTGGTAGGTCGGGCATTGCCGATCATGGAGTCAAGCATCTGAGTGGCCACGATGATCGGTTTGGCGTTCTCCCTGGCGATCTGGATGGCGCGCTTCTGCACCAGCGGCACACGTTCCAAGGGCAGCTCGACTCCGAGATCACCACGGGCCACCATCATCCCGTCGAAGGCCAGCACGACCGCCTCGAGGTTCTCCACCGCCTCGGGCTTCTCCAGCTTGGCGATCACCGGCAGCCGGCCACCAGGCACCTCGTCCATCGTGCGGTGCACCAGGTCGATATCGGCCGGGGAGCGCACGAAGGACAGCGCTACCAGGTCCACCCGCAGCCGCAGCGCGAACTCCAGGTCGTCGATGTCCTTGGCGGACAACGCCGGCACCGAGACACTCATCCCGGGCAGAGATAGACCCTTGTGATCACTGACCGTGCCACCCTCGACGACCTCGCAGACAACATCCGTGTCTTCGACCTTGCGGACCATCAAGGCGACCTTGCCGTCATCGACGAGCAAGGCGTCACCTTCGCAGGCATCAGCGGCGAGCCCCGCGTAGGTGGTGGAGACCCGGTCGTGGGTGCCGGCGACATCCTCGACGGTTACCCGCACCTGGTCGCCGGTGCGCCACTCAACCGGGCCGGCCGCGAACCGGCCCAGCCGGATCTTGGGGCCCTGGAGGTCAGCGAGGACCCCTACCGCCTTGCCGTACTCATCGCTGGCCTGCCGGATCATCGTGTAGACCCGCTCGTGGTCAGCGTGCGTGCCGTGGCTGAAGTTGAGGCGGGCAACGTCCATGCCAGCCCCGACCAGCTCACGGATCTTCTCCGGGGTCGCGGTAGCCGGACCGATCGTACAGACGATCTTCGCGCGTCGACTCACGGTGCTCAGCGTAGCGGTGCGTAGTACGTGTCCCGATAGCCGCCAAGTTGCGTGCAGGTGACCAGCCGGGACACACCGGAGCTACCAGCTAAACGTCGGCAGACGCACGCTGAGTCGAAGCATGACCGCGGAGCGTGTCCGGATCTTCCCGGCCACGGCGGGCCAGCAGCAGGTAAAGCACCGCGCCGAGAAACACCACGACTGACGTGATCACGTTGATGCGCTGTCCGAAGACGATCGTCGCTGGATCGGTACGCATCAGCTCGATCCAGAACCGGCCCAGGGTGTAACCCGCGACGTAGAGCGCGAAGGCCCGCCCGTGGCCAAGGTGGAAACGCCGGTCGGCCCAGACCACGAGCGCCGCGACGCCCAGACACCACAGCAATTCGTAGAGGAACGTCGGATGCACGATCTCCACCGGGGGACCCTGCGCGATCCCATTCAATGGATCGAGGGCACCGGTGGCCGGATTCACCCGCTCGCGGATCTCCAGTCCCCAGGGCAGTGGCGTCGGGCCGCCGTAGAGCTCCTGGTTGAACCAATTGCCCAGCCTGCCGATGGCCTGGGCGACCACGATGGCCGGCGCAACCGCATCTGCCATCGCCGGCAGCGGGATGCCTCGGCGCCGGCAACCGATCCAGGCCCCGAGACTTCCGAGCGCGATCGCCCCCCAGATACCCAGGCCACCCTGCCAGATCTTCAGCGCGTCCACCGGGTTACCACCGGGCCCGAAGTACTGCTCCCAGTCCGTCGCTACGTGGTAGAGCCGCCCACCCACCAAACCGAACGGCACCGCGAACGCAGCGATATCAGTCACGGTGCCGGGCTGGCCACCGCGGGCCTGCCAGCGCCGTTCGCCCCACAGGATGGCGACCACGATTCCGGCGATGATGCACAGCGCATAAGCCCGAATCGGCACCGGTCCTAGGTACCAAACTCCGCGATCCGGACTGGGGATCGCGGCAAGCAACATCGCAGTGGACACTGCGACACGGTATCTGCCACCCAAATAGCCCTACCGTGGCCCTCCTCAACGCGGCGTTGCGGTGCCACATGGATGCTTGTCGCTGACCGCAGGCCCCCTACGACAGCGACAAGCATCCATGTGGCGCCCTAGGGCGCCCTAGGGCGCGGGCGGGCACGGGCGTGCTGCGGTGATGCGGCAGCTGGTGGGGTCAGGCGGGTTGGGGGGCGGGACGGCGCACTCCGGTGGCGAGGTCTGTCGCCAGCGCATGGACGCCGGGCTCGCCCTGCTCCGCGGCGGTCACGAAGGCGGAACCGACGATCACCCCATCTGCGAAGGCCGCCACCTCGGCTGCCTGGGCGCCGTTGCGTACGCCGAGACCGACCCCTACCGGCAGCTCCTGTGTGTACTTACGTGCCCGGCCGACCAGCTCCGAGGCGGCGTTACTCACCGCGTCACGGGCGCCGGTCACTCCCATCACCGAACTCGCATAGAGGAAGCCGCGGGTCGCTGCCACGGTATCGGCGATCCGCTGGTCGGTCGACGAGGGAGCCACCAGGAAGATCCGGTCAAGATCGTGCGCCTGCGCCGCGGCCAGCCAGCCCTGTGCCTCGTCAGGGATCAGGTCGGGGGTGATGACACCGAGTCCCCCAGCGGCGGCGAGGTCCCGGGCGAAGGCGTTCACGCCGTAGCGGTGCACCGGGTTCCAGTAGGTCATCACCACCGCGCGCCCCCCGGCCGACGCGACCGACTCCACCACCGAGAACACGTCGCGCAGCCGAACCCCACCGCGCAAGGCGGCGTCGGCGGCCGCTTGGATGGTCGGCCCATCCAGCACCGGATCGGAGTAGGGCACTCCGACCTCGACCAAATCGCAGCCACCGTCCAGCATGGCGCCAAACAGCGCCCGGGATCCGTCCACGGTGGGATAGCCGGCGGGCAGGTAGCCGATCAGCGCGGCCCGGTGCTCGGCCCGGCAGGCCTCGAACAGCGGCGCCAACCGGGCGGTCATTTCGCCGCCTCCGCGGGACGAAGTACGTCGGCGGTCATTTCGCCGCCTCCGCGGGACGAAGTACGTCGGCGGTCATCGCTGGTCCTCCAGCAGGTCGAACCACTTCACCGCGGTGTCCACGTCCTTGTCACCCCGGCCGGACAGGTTGACCAGCAACAAGGCCCCCTCCCCCAGCTCCACCCCGAGCCCTAACGCGCCGGCCACCGCGTGCGCCGACTCGATCGCCGGGATGATGCCCTCCGTGCGGGACAGCAGCTGGAAGGCGTCCATCGCCTGCGTATCCGTGATCGGCCGGTATTCGGCGCGCCCGGTGTCCTTGAGCCAGGAATGCTCGGGTCCTACTCCGGGATAGTCCAGACCGGCCGAAATCGAGTGCGTCTCCACGGTCTGCCCGTCGTCGTCCTGCAGCAGGTAAGACAGCGCGCCGTGCAGCATCCCGGGCTCGCCGGCAGACAGTGTCGCGGCATGCCGGCCCGAGTCCATCCCGTCACCGGCGGCCTCGAAGCCGACCAGGCGCACTCCCGGGTCGTCGATGAAAGGATGGAAGATGCCGATCGCGTTGGAGCCGCCACCAACGCAGGCGGCCACCGCATCGGGCAACCGGTCATACCGGGCCAGCACCTGCTCGCGGGCCTCCAACCCGATGACCCGATGGAAGTCACGCACCATCACCGGGAAAGGATGCGGCCCGGCGACCGTTCCCAGTAGGTAGTGCGTGGTGTCCACATTGGTCACCCAGTCCCGCAGCGCCTCGTTGATGGCGTCCTTGAGGGTGCGCGAACCGGTCTTCACCGGCACCACTTCGGCGCCGAGCAGCCGCATCCGGGCAACGTTGAGCGCTTGGCGCTGAGTGTCCACCTCACCCATGTAGACCACACACTGCAAGCCCAGCAGCGCGCAGGCAGTTGCGGTGGCGACCCCGTGCTGGCCAGCTCCGGTCTCCGCGATCACCCTCGGTTTGCCCATCCGCTTGGTGAGCAGCGCCTGGCCCAGCACATTGTTGATCTTGTGGGAGCCGGTGTGGTTGAGATCCTCGCGTTTAAGCAGGATCCGTGCCCCGCCGGCGTGTTGGGACAGCGTGGCTGCCTCAGTGATCGGCGAAGGCCGACCGGTGTAGTCAGCGAGCAGGCCATTCAGCCGGGTGGTGAACTCCGGGTCGGACCGGGCGTCGGCATAAGCGGAGGTCAGCTCGTCGAGAGCGGCGATGAGCGCCTCGGGTACGAACCGGCCGCCGTAGCTCCCGAAGTGCCCGCTGGCATCAGGCTGTTTAGTGCCGGGCGCAACGGACTGGACATCGACCATCCCTGCTCACCGCACTGGCTTCGGGCACGCTGGGTGCGACCCGGCGGTGACCAGCTGGACGACCGCGGCTTTGGGGTCGCCGCTGGTCACCAGCCCCTCACCGACAAGCACCGCGTCTGCTCCCGCGCCGGCGTAGGCCAGCAGATCCGCCGGCCCGCGCACTCCGGACTCGGCGACCCGCAGGACGTCACCCGGCAGCCCAGGCGCGATCTTGCTGAACACCGCGGGATTCACCTCCAGCGTGTGCAGGTCGCGAGCGTTGACTCCGATCAGGGTTGCGCCGGCCTCCAGCGCGCGGTCGGCCTCCTCGGCGGTGTGCACCTCGACCAGCGCGGCCATACCGAGCGACTCGACCCGGTCGACCAGCGCCACCAGCGCGTTCTGCTCCAGCGCGGCGACGATGAGCAACACCACGTCCGCACCGTGTGCGCGAGCCTCGTGCACCTGGTAGGGGCTGACGATGAAGTCCTTGCGCAGCACCGGCAGATCCACCACAGCACGCACCGCGTCCAGGTCAGCCAGCGACCCGCCGAACCGCCGGCCCTCGGTCAACACGCTGATCATGCGGGCGCCGGCCTGGGCGTAGTCGGCGGCGAGCGCGGCCGGATCCGGAATATCGGCCAGGGTTCCTCGGGACGGGCTGCAGCGCTTGACCTCGGCGATGACGCCGATTCCGGGGCCGCGTAGCGCCGCCAGAGCATCCCGAGGAGGCGTCACCCGGGTGGCGCGCCGCTTGATCTCGGTGAACCCAACGGCGGCTTCGCGGTCCGCGAGGTCCGCTCTGACCCCTTCGAGGATCGCCTCCAAGACGCTCAAGCCTCTCCCCTTCCGCCCCCCGTGCCGAGCCGGACCTCGATGCTAGCTCCGGCCGGTCCGGTATCCCTTCACCGGGGGTGTCCCGGCGCTGTCGGGTCCTCGCCGGCGTCCATCCGCGCCCACAGCCCGTCCTCAGGCCCTGATCGGCGCGACGAAGGCGCCTGGTAACGGCGACCCAGTCGCGGCATCCGGTGGCCCCGCAATACCAAAGTGGCGCCGGCTGCGACGAGCAGCATCGCCCCAGCTGCGGCAAAGCTGGGTCCCGCGGGCAGCATCGTGGTCGTCTCAGCGTGGACTGCACCGGCGGACCACCCGGCCACCGACAGGGCGGCCGCGGTCAGCCAGCCCTCGTCAGGCGCCTGCAGCACCCCGAGGATCGGCGGGACCGCCGCCACCAGCAGCAACCCGCCGAACAGCCGCCGTACCCAGCCGCCGGTGGCCAGCACCGCGGCCACTGCGGCCAGCGCCAGCACGGCCAGTGGCGTCAGCGCAGGCAGCACCTCGGAGCCGTCCACTCCGACCGCGACGACCCCGCGCTTCGGCACCTGGAAGTCGACCGTGGCCCAGCCGAGCACCGCCGCGGCCCCGAGCGCCACCGCGGCGGCGACCAGCAGCGCGACGGTGGCCGTGAGCTCCCTGCGCGACGCAGCGGCCTCAGGCACGCAGCGACCCGGCTGGCTCACTGACTGCCACCCGCAAGGTGCCCGCAGCGGCAACGGCAGCGAGCACCGCGCCCGCCTTGTTCAGGCACTCGATGTCCTCAGCCACCGGGTCGGAGTCGGCGACGATGCCCCCACCGGCTTGCACGTAGGCCACCCCGTTGCGGACCAGCGCGGTGCGGATGGCGATCGCGGTGTCGGCGTCCCCGGCGAAGTCCAGGTAGCCGACCACTCCCCCGTACACCCCTCGCCGGGTTGGCTCCAGCTCCTCGATGAGCTCCATCGCCCGGGGCTTGGGAGCTCCGGACAGCGTCCCAGCGGGGAAGCAGGCGGTCACCGCATCGAATGCGGTGTGTCCGGCCGCCAGCTCGCCGGTCACCGTCGAAACCAAGTGCATGACGTGGCTGTAGCGCTCGACCCGGAAGAAGTCGGTGACGTGCACCGAGCCGGGCCGGCACACCCGGCCGACGTCGTTGCGGCCGAGGTCGACGAGCATGAGGTGCTCGGCGCGCTCCTTCTCGTCGACCATCAGGTCCTTCTCCAGCCAGCAATCCTCGTCCGGGTCGGCGCTGCGGGGACGGGTGCCGGCGATCGGATGCGTAGTGACCTTCCCGTCCCGCACGGTCACCAGGGACTCCGGGCTGCAGCCGACGATGCTGAACTCATCGAGAGTGAGCAGGTACATGTACGGGCTGGGATTGGTGGTGCGCAGCACCCGGTAGATGTCCAGCGGGTCGGCGTCGGTTGCCATCTCGAAGCGTTGGGACACCACGACCTGAAAAGCCTCGCCGGCACGGATCGCCTCTTTGGCCGCCTCGACCGCGGCGTGGTGCTGCTCCGGGCTGCGGCGGCGCAGGAACTCGGGAGCCGGCCGGGTGAACACCGCCGCGCTGGCGGGCGCCGACGTGCACAACTGCGCGACCATCACGTCCAGTCGGGCCAGCGCGTCGTCGTAGGCCTCGTCGACGCGCTCACGGGAATCGTCCCCCTCGCCGCGTGCGGCGGATGAGGATTGGCTGAGCATCGCGTTGGCGATGAGCGTGACGGTGCCCTCATGGTGGTCCAACGCGGCGAGATCGGTGGCCAGCAGCATCACCAGTTCGGGCACCCGCAGATCGTCGACCGCAAGCTCAGGCAACCGCTCCAGACGCCGGACGGCGTCATAGCCGAGGTAACCGACCATCCCACCGGTCAGCGGCGGCAGGCTGGGCAGCGGCTCGGTGTGCAGGGCGGCCACGGTTTGGCGCAAGGCCTCCAGTGGGGTGCCCGTCCACGGGGTGTCCACTGCGGGCAGCCCCACCGGTGGCGACCCGCGCCAGACCGTGTGGCCACCGGACTCGGTGAGGGTGGCTGCGCTGCGCACCCCGACGAATGACCAGCGTGACCAGGACGACCCGTTCTCCGCCGACTCGAAGAGAAACGTGCCGGCCCGGCCGCCGGCAAGCTTGCGGTAGACCGCCAGCGGGGTCTCGCCGTCGGCGAGCAGCGTCCGGGTCACCGGGATCACCCGGCGATGGGTGGCCAGGGCGCGGAACTGCTCCCGGTCCAGGTGAAGGTGCCCGACGCCGTTGTTGCCGATGCTGACCATGCCGCCATTGTGCCCACCGTTTGACGCCCGGTGACGACCGGGCATACCTTTTCTTCTTCCGTTGAAAAGAGGAACCGAGTGCCGAATGTGCCCGGTGAGGCAGCTCGCCCCCGTGGGCGCCGTCGCGCCGGTGAGGACACTCGCGCGGCGTTGCTCGACGCCGCCAGGGTGGAGTTCACGGAGCGCGGCTTCGACGGGGCCACCGTGCGGGCGATCGCCCAACGCGCCGGGGTGGACGCCGCGATGGTCAACCATTGGTTCGGCGGCAAGGACGGGCTGTTCGTCGCCGCCATGGAGATCCCGGTCAACCCCGCGGAAATCCTCCCACGGATCCTCGACGGGGCTCCTGAGCAGCTCGCCGAGCGAATCTTGCGCGCCTTCCTGTCCGTCTGGGATGCCAACGGTGGTGGAGCGCTGGCCGCGCTGATGCGCAGCGTGGCCAGTCATGAACAAGCTGCTCGGATGATGCGCGAGTTCGTCAGCCGGGTGGTCATCGGTCGGATCGTCTCCGCGGTCGCCCCGGACCGCCTCGAGCTGCGTGCCGCGCTGTGTGGCACGCAGCTCGCCGGACTGGCGATGATCCGATACGTGATTCGCCTCGAACCGCTGGCTTCGGCCGAGCACGACACCGTGGTCGCCGTGATCGCCCCCAACCTGCAGCGCTACCTCACCGGCACCTTGTGAGTGCGTAACGGTGTTCTAGCACTGAATGCCACTCACGAGGACCTGCTGAAAGCAGGTCCCGGACCCGGTGTGGCAGGCCGGACCGATCTGGTCGACGACGACAAGCAGGGCATCGCCGTCGCAGTCCAGCCGCACCTCATACACGTGCTGGGTGTGGCCGGAGGTCTCGCCCTTGATCCAGTAGGCCTGCCTGCTGCGCGACCAGTAGGTGGCCCTGCCGGTGGTCAACGTGCGGTGCAGCGCCTCGTCGTCCATCCAGCCCACCATCAGCACCTCGCCGGTGCCGCGTTGCTGCACCACGGCGCAGACCAGCCCGTCGACGTTGCGTTTGAGCTTCTCGGCGATCGCCGGATCCAGCGCACTCACCGCACCGTCACCCCGGCCACGCGCAGGCTTTCCTTGACATCACCGATTCGCAACTGTCCAAAATGGAACACACTGGCGGCGAGCACCGCGTCGGCGCCGGCCGCCACCGCAGGCGGGAAATGCCCCATGTCGCCCGCGCCGCCACTGGCGATCACCGGGACCGTGACGACGGCTCGCACCGCGGAGATCATCTCAAGATCGAAGCCCGCCTTGGTGCCGTCGGCGTCCATCGAATTGAGCAGGATCTCCCCCACTCCCAGCTCCTGGCCGTGGGCAGCCCACGCGACGGCATCGATCCCGGTACCACGCCGCCCGCCGTGGGTGGTCACCTCGAAGCCGGATGGCGTCGCCGGCTCGCCGGGCGGCACCCGGCGAGCATCCACCGAAAGCACGATGCACTGCGCACCGAAGCGATGGCTGGCCTCACGCAACAGCTCGGGACGGGCCACCGCGGCGGTATTGATGCTCACCTTGTCTGCGCCCGCCCGCAGCAACCGGTCCACATCGGACACTTCCCGGATTCCCCCGCCGACGGTGAGCGGTATGAAGACGCATTCCGCGGTGCGGCGGACCACGTCGTAGGTCGTCTCCCGATCCGCCGAGGACGCGGTGACGTCGAGAAAGGTCAGCTCGTCGGCGCCCTGCGCGTCATAAGCGGTAGCGAACTCGACCGGGTCACCGGCGTCGCGCAGTGCGGTGAAGTTCACCCCTTTGACCACCCGGCCGGCATCGACATCCAGGCACGGGATCACACGCACGGCAACGGCCATCCGCCCAGCCTAAGCGGGCGAGCACGGCATGCGGACACACCGGGCAGCAGAGCACGACACGCCGGCGGTGGGGGTCAGTGCGCGGCGGCCAGCGCGTCGGGCAGGGTCAGCGCCCCGGTGTACAGCGCCTTGCCGATGATCGCGCCTTCCACGCCGTCCGGAGCCAGCGCGGCCAGGGCGGCCACGTCGGCAGCTCCGGAGATCCCACCGGAGGCGATCACCGGAGCCTCCGTCCGGGCACAGACCGCACGCAACAGGTCCAGATTCGGTCCCCGCAGGGTGCCGTCTTTGGTGACATCCGTGACCACGTAGCGCGGGCAACCGTCGGCGTCCAGGCGTTCCAGGACCTCCCAGAGGTCGCCGCTATCAGTAGTCCAGCCACGCGCGGCGAGGATGTGTTGCCCGTCGATGATCCGCACGTCGAGCCCTACCGCGATCCGATCGCCGTGCTCGGCGAGCACCGCCCGGCACCAGGCCGGGTCCTCCAGTGCGGCAGTGCCCAGGTTCACCCGGGCGCATCCGGTGGCCAGCGCGCGCTGCAGCGACGCGTCATCCCGGATCCCGCCGGAGAGCTCCACCGCGATGTCCAGCCTGCCCACGACCTCGGTCAGCAGATCGGCGTTGGAGCCCCGGCCGAACGCCGCATCCAAGTCGACCAGGTGGATCCACTCGGCCCCGTCGGCCTGCCAAGCCAGTGCGGACTCAACCGGGTCGCCGTAATACGTCTCCGTGCCGGCCTCGCCCTGGGTGAGGCGGACGGTCCGGCCGCCGGCGACGTCGACTGCGGGCAGCAGCACGAAACTCACCGGCTTACCCTAGACCGGTCGACCACAGTGCCGAACAGACGGCTTTCATGCCATTGGTGGAGCTCACGACCGGTCTTCGTTACTGCCCAGCAGCCAGTACAGCACGCCCACCAGCAGCGCTACGAGCGCCAGGACCAGCCAGGTCGGTGCCTGCAGCACGGCCAGCGCCGAGTACCCCACCGAAGCCACCATCGCAACCACAGCGAGCAGGGCCACCGCCCGCACGCACCCTGCGTTGCCTGACGGCATGCCGTATCTGCCCATTGGCTACAAGGTCTCGATCCAGTTGCGTAGCAGGTGGGAACCGGCGTCGCCGGATTTCTCGGGATGGAACTGCGTGGCCCACAGCGGCCCGTTCTCCACCGCGGCGACAAACGGCTCACCGTGCTCGGCCCAGGTCACCAACGGCGGCGCCAGCGGACCGGAGCTTTCCAGCTCCCAACGGCGGGCAGCGTAGGAGTGCACGAAGTAGAAGCGGGTATCTGCGTCGAGGCCGGCGAATAACCGCGAGCCCGCTGGCGGCGCCACGGTGTTCCACCCCATGTGCGGCAGCACGTCGGCCTTGAGCCGCTCGACGGTCCCCGGCCACTCGTCGCAGCCTTCGGTCTGCACACCGTGCTCGACACCGCAACTGAACAACACCTGCATCCCCACACAGATACCGAGTACCGGACGGCCGCCGGCCAGCCGGCGACCGATGATGCGATCACCGCGTACCGCGCGCAGCCCGGCCATGCACGCGGCGAAGGCACCGACCCCGGGCACCACCAGCCCGTCGGCGTTCAGCGCGGCGTCGACATCGGCGGTCACCGCCACCTGCGCCCCAGCGCGGTGCAGCGCCCGCTCGGCAGAACGCAGGTTCCCCGACCCATAATCCAGCACGACGACGCTCGCCATCCCACGAGCTTCCCAGACACCGCGTTCTGGGGACACGTTGCAGTAATCCAGACTCGCATTACTGCAATCTGTCCACAGAACGCTATTGAGGGTCGGACCGGTAGGTAGCGTTGTAATGCTCCTCGTCGGCGGCCCGCTGGCTTCGGCGGGCGCGCACCTCGCGCCCGGTGCCGACCGGGTAGCCGTGCTTGCCAAGCCGGTGCTCGCCGGTCTCCTCGATGTAGGCCACCGAGTAGATCAACGCGAGAATGGCGCCGGCAGCCACCGAAAGGTAGGTGATCCACAAGGCACCCAGGATCACCAGCAGCAGGATCGCTACCGGAGTCACCTGCACGAGACTGCGGATCACGTGCCGCAGCCACCAGGTGCGGCAGGTCACATCGTGGAGCACCCATCCCCGGTATCGGTCAGGGAGCTTGCCCCCGAACGCGTACCAGGTCCACCACAGCGGTCCGGGCCGTTGCGTGCGCACCCGTCCAGAATAGGCGCGGAAGCCGGCCAAAGGCGGGAGAGTGTGACCATGCAGAAAGGATCTGGACTGCGGGAGGAGGACCTGCTGCGGCACCTGGACGACCTCGCCACCCGCAGCTACGAGGGCGCCAAGTCATGGCTCGACCGGATGGCACTGTTCCACCGGGCGGTCGAGCTACTCGACCCGGTGGTGCGCCGGGTGCTCGACGAGGCCGACGCGACGTTCCTGGAGTCCACCGGTGAGATCATCCGCAGCAACGTCGAGGACGACGACGGGAGCGTGGCCGAGCACTGGGAGCTGTCCTGGCCGCGGCAACGGGAAGCGACCTCTCGGGACGGCGGGCCGGTTGCGTCGGTCCAGGTGATCGCCTGGTTCCGTCGCACATTCAACCATCCGCATCTGCGCGGCTCGACCGCCGGGGACTGGCCGCTGCAGGTCACCACTGTCAACGACGCCACACGGCAAGAACCGATAGTGCGCGCCATCGTCGAAGCCGAGCTACACCAGCGGATCTTCGCCGGTCGGTGGACGGTAATTCCCGTCGCGGTAACCAAGTACGGCCT